>CAVVGF010000012.1:0-199406 GCA_963747705.1 uncultured Actinomycetes bacterium
GGAGCCACCGTGCCTGCCCAGCAACCGCTGCACATCATCCTCGCCGGACGCGAGCATGAGGTAGCAGCGGGCACTACCGCCGGGCAGGCCCTTGATTTCCTTAACGCCACTGCCGGGCAGCCGCCCGCCGCCGTGAGCTCGGTGATCGCGGCGCGGGTCAACGGCGAGCTGCGTGACCTGGCCCGCCCGCTGGCCGACGGTGACGCGGTGGAGCCGGTGGACCTGGCCAGCCCGGATGGCCGGTCGATCATGCGGCACTCCACCGCGCACGTCATGGCGCAGGCCGTCCAGGAGCTGTTCCCCGAGGCCAAGCTGGGTATCGGCCCGCCGGTGGAGAACGGCTTCTACTACGACTTCGACGTGGCCCAGCCGTTCAGCCCGGATGACCTCAAGGCCATCGAGCAGCGGATGCGGCAGATCGTGAAGCAGGGCCAGCGGTTCTCCCGGCGCGAGGTCAGCGACGAGCAGGCCCGCGAAGAACTGGCCGGCGAGCCGTACAAGCTGGAGCTGATCGGCATCAAGGGCGGCGGCCCGGCCGCGAACGCCGACGCGGGCGCCTCCACCGCCCCGTCGGAGGTCAGCGTGGAGGAGGCGGTCGAGGTCGGCGCAGGCCAGCTGACCATCTACGACAACCTCGACCCGAAGACCGGCGAGCGGTGCTGGAAGGACCTGTGCCGCGGCCCGCACCTGCCGAGCACCCGGGACATCCCGGCGTTCAAGCTGATGCGCTCGGGCGGCGCGTACTGGCGGGGCAGCGAGCAGAACCCGCAGCTGCAGCGGATCTACGGCACCGCGTGGGAGTCCCGCCAGGTGCAGGACGACTACCTGGCCATGCTGGCCGAGGCGGAGAAGCGGGACCACCGCAAGCTCGGCGCCGAGCTGGACCTGTTCTCGTTCCCCACCGAGATCGGTTCCGGGCTGCCGGTGTTCCACCCCAAGGGCGCGATCATCCGCCGGGTGATGGAGGACTACGCCCGCCGGCGCCACGAGGAAGCCGGCTACCAGTACGTGAACACCCCGCACCTGACCAAGGAGGAGCTGTTCCAGACCTCCGGTCACCTGGGTTTCTACGCCGAGAGCATGTTCCCGCCGATGGTGCTGGACGGCGCCACGTACTACATGAAGCCGATGAACTGCCCGATGCATGTGCTCATCTTCCAGTCGCGCGGGCGGTCCTACCGTGAGCTGCCGCTGCGGCTGTTCGAGTTCGGCACCGTGTACCGGTACGAGAAGTCCGGCGTGGTGCACGGGCTGACCCGGGCCCGCGGCTTCACCCAGGACGACTCGCACATCTTCTGCACCCCGGAGCAGCTGGCCCCGGAGCTGGCCTCGCTGCTGGACTTCGTGGTCGGCCTGCTGCGTGACTTCGGGCTGACCGAGTTCGAGGCCGAGCTGTCCACCCGGCCGGAGAAGTTCGTCGGCGAGCCGGAGGAGTGGGCGGCGGCCGAGGCCGCGCTCAAGCACGCGCTGGACGCCTCGGGCCTGCCGTACACGGTGGCCGAGGGCGAGGGCGCGTTCTACGCGCCCAAGATCGACGTGCACGTCAAGGACGCCATCGGCCGCCGCTGGCAGCTGTCCACGCTGCAGGTGGACTTCCAGGAGCCGGGCCGGTTCGGCATCGAGTACCAGGCCGCGGACGGCACCCGGCAGCGGCCGTACATGATCCACCGGGCGCTGTTCGGCTCGATCGAGAGGTTCTTCGGCATCCTGGTCGAGCACTACGCGGGCGCGTTCCCACCGTGGCTCGCCCCGGTCCAGGTGGTTGGCATCCCGATCACCGACGGGCACATCCCGTACCTGGAGAAGGTCGCGGCCAGCCTGCGCGACGCGGGCATCCGGGTCGAGGTGGACACCAGCGACGACCGGATGCAGAAGAAGATCAGGAACGCGCAGCGGCAGAAGGTGCCGTTCATGCTGCTGGCCGGGGACGAGGACATGGCCAAGGGCGCGGTCTCGTTCCGGTTCCGTGATGGCTCGCAGCGCAACGGCGTGCCGGTCGAGGAGGCCATCTCCGAGATCGTCTCCGCCGTCGAGCAGCGGATCCAGGTCTGACCGGCGGGCCATGTCGGACGAGCTCACCAGCGGCGAGGTAGCCGGGCAGGACGGGATCGGGGTGCCGGACGGGTTCGCCCGGCTGTGGATGCCGCACCGGTTGGCGTACATCAAGGGCGAGGGCAAGGTGCCGGCCTGCCGGGAAGAGGAGGACTGCCCGTTCTGCCGGGCGCCCACCCTGTCCGACGAGGACGGGCTGATCGCGGCCCGGGGCCAGCTGGTCTTCACCGTGCTCAACCTGTACCCGTACAACGCCGGGCACCTGATGGTGCTGCCGTACCGGCACGTGGCCGACTACACCGAGCTGACCCGGGGGAGACGGCCGAGCTGGCCGAGCACACCAAGAACGCGATGACCGCGCTGCGGGCCGCCTCCGGCGCGCAGGGCTTCAACATCGGGATGAACATGGGCTCGGTGGCCGGCGCGGGCATCGCCGCGCACCTGCACCAGCACGTGGTACCGCGGTGGGGCGGCGACACCAACTTCATGCCGGTGGTCGGGCACACCCGGGTGCTGCCCCAGCTGCTACGGGACACCCGCAAACTGATCGCCGACGCCTGGCCGGAGGGGTACCGGGTCCCCCGGCACCCCGCGATCGTGCTCCGCGCCAGGCCAGCACAGCCGGCGACGACATCTAGGTAGCACTCAAGTCATCGATCAAATACCGCGAGCGGGCGCGGCCTACATATGTCGCGTGAGGTGGGTAGCTGGCGTCGGACTTGGACATCTTGTCGGCCAGGTGGGACGGGAGTGGCTCGTAGCGCAGGTAGTTGCGGCTGAACGAGCCGGTGCCGTGCGACATCGAGCGCAGGTCGATCGCGTACCGGGTGATCTCCAGCTGCGGCACCTCGGCCTTGACCAGGGTCCGCCCGCCGGCCACCGGCTCGGTGCCCAGCACCCGGCCGCGCCGGGACGACAGGTCGGACATGACCGCGCCCACGTAGTCGTCGGCGACCAGGACGGACAGCTCGTCCACCGGCTCAAGCAGCAGCACCTTGGCCTTGTCCGCGGCGTCGCGCAGGGCCAGCTTGCCCGCCTTCTGGAAGGCCATGTCGGAGGAGTCCACCGAGTGCGCCTTGCCGTCGAACAGGGTGACCCGGATGTCCACCATCGGGTAGCCGGCCGCACGCCCTGCTCCAGCTGGGCCCGGACGCCCTTCTCCACCGACGGGATGAACTGGCGCGGCACCACGCCGCCGACCACCTTGTCCACGAACTCGAACCCGTCGCCGGACGGCATCGGCTCGATCTCGATGTGGCACACCCCGTACTCGCCGTGCCCGCCGGTCTGCTTCACGTTCCGGCCGGTGCCCTGCGCCTTGCCGGCCACCGTCTCGCGCAGCGGCACGCGCAGCTCCTTGGTCTCCACGCCCACCCCATAGCGGGTGGAAAGCCGGTCCAGCAGCAGGTCGGAGTGGGCTTCGCCCATGCACCACAGCACCAGCTGGCGGGTCTCGGAGTTGTTCTCCATGCGCAGCGTCGGGTCCTCGGCCACCAGCCGGTAGATGGCCTGGGACATCTTGTCCTCGTCCGCCTTGGACTTGGCCGAGATGGCCACCGGGAGCAGCGGGTCGGGCATCGACCACGACTCCATCAGCAGCGGCTGGTCCTTGTCGGACAGCGTGTCCCCGGTCTCCGCGCTGGCCAGCTTGGCCACCGCGCAGATGTCCCCGGCCTGGCACTGGGCCACCGGCCGCTGCTGCTTGCCCAGCGGCGAGGTGAGCGCCCCGATCCGCTCGTCGCTGTCGTGGTCGGCGTGGCCGCGCTCGGCCATGCCGTGCCCGGACACGTGCACCGTGGCGTCGGGCCGCAGCGTCCCGGAGAACACCCGGACCAGGCTGATCCGGCCCACGTAGGGGTCGGAGGTGGTCTTGATCACTTCGGCCAGCAGCGGGCCTTTCGGGTCGCTGGTCAGCCCGGGCGCGGGCTTGCCGTCCAGCGTGGTCACCCCGGGCATGGGGTGCTCGCTGGGGGCCGGGAAGGCCTGGGTCATCACCTCGAGCAGCTCGGCGAACCCGACGCCGCCCTCGAAGCTGGACGCGGCCAGCACCGGGTAGAAGCTGCCCCGGGCCACCGCCTTCTCCAGGTCCTCGATGAGCACCTTGGGGTCGATGTCCTCGCCGGACAGGTACCGGTCCATCAGGGTCTCGTCCTCGGACTCCTGGATGATCCCCTCGATCAGCGCGCCGCGCAGCTCTTCGGTGCGGTCGGTGTAGGCCGGATCCGGGTCCCGCTCGGTCCGGCTGCCGCCCGAGTAGTCGAAGAACTTGCCGGTGAGCAGGCCGATCAGGCCGCGGACCTCGCCCGGGCCGTCGGTGACCGGCAGGTACAGGGGGGCGACCGAGTCGCCGAACGCGTCCTGGCAGGCGCGCAGCGCCTCGTCGAAGTCGGCCCGCTGGTGGTCCAGCTTGGTGATGACCACGGCGCGCGGCATGCCAACCCGGGCGCACTCGTCCCAGAGCATCTGGGTCAGGCCGTCCACCCCGTCGGTGGCCGGCACGGTGAACAGCGCGGCGTCCGCCGCCCGCAGCCCGGCCCGCAGGTCCCCGGTGAAGTCCGCGTACCCGGGCGTGTCGAGCAGGTTGAGCTTGACCCCGGCGTGCAGGACCGGTGCCAGGGTGAGGTTCACCGAGCGCTGCTGGCGGACCTCAACCTCGTCGAAGTCGCTGACCGTGCTCCCGTCCTCGACGCGGCCGGCTCGCTGGATCCCGCCGGTATACGTGAGGAGCGCCTCGACCAGCGTGGTCTTGCCTGACCCTGAGTGGCCGACCAGCGCGACATTCCGCACGCTGTCGGGCTGGCCGGCCGCTGCTGTCCCGCCAGCGGGTGTCGGTCCCTTCTTGTCGGTCATGAGCCTCGCCTCCAACGACTCTGTTCGGCTGCCTCACAACCAGCCTTTACCTCCCGGCCACCCGATCACAAGCCCTGAGACGGAATCATCCGAGCTGTCCCGTCGCCAGTAGGATCGGACGGCCATGCTGAACGCGCTGAGACCTCTGTTCGCCAAGCTGCTGACGCCGCTCGGCCAGGCGCTGGCCCGCACCCCGGTCACGCCCAATATGGTCACCGTGGCGGGCACGCTGGGGGTGGCGATCGGGGCGCTGTGGCTGTTCCCGACCGGACACCTGTTCGTGGGCACGCTGGTGTGCTGGGGCTTCGCCATGTTCGACATGCTGGACGGGCTGCTGGCCCGGGTAAAGGGGTCCTCAGGGCCGTGGGGCGCGTTCCTGGACTCGACCCTGGACCGGGTGGGCGACGCGGCTGTCTTTTCCGGCCTGGCCATCTACTTGGCCCGCGGGCATCAGTGGGGGCTGGCCGGTGTTGCTCTCTATTGTCTGGTAGCGGGCAACATGGTGTCCTACGCGCGCGCACGGGCCGAAGGCATCGGGGTGAAGGCCAACGTGGGCGTGGCGGAACGCTCGGAGCGGCTGCTTGTCGCGCTGGTCGCGGCCGGGCTGACCGGGCTGGGCGTGCCGTTCGTGCTGGCCATCGGGCTGTGGGCGGTCGCGCTGGGCAGCACCGTCACGTTCGGCCAGCGGGTATGGGTGGTGCGCAAGGCGGTCGGCCCCGGCACGGCCCGGGCGGAGACTGAGCGGGAAAGGGAACGCGGGTGACCTCGGTCAAGGACCGGCTGGGCGCGGCCGGGTACGCGCTCGGCTGGAAGCTGGTCTGCCGGCTGCCGGAATCCTGGGCCTGGGCCGGGTTCAGGTTCTTCGCGGACATCGCCTGGCGGCGGCAGGGCCCGCGGGTGACGATGCTGGAGGCCAACCTGCGCCGGGTGCTCGGCCCGGAAGCGACCGGCAAGCAACTGCGCGCGCTATCCCGGCAGACCATGCGGTCCTACGCGCGATACTGGCTGGAGGCGTTCCGGCTGCCAGTCATCCCGATAGACCGGATCATGGCCGAGATGCACGCCAGCGGCGAGGAGAGGCTGCAGGGCAACATCAAAGCCGGCCGCGGGGTGATCGTGGCGCTGCCGCACATGGGCAACTACGAGCAGGCCGGATACTGGATCATCAACCGGGGCGTGGGTGCGTTCACCACGGTGGCCGAGAGGCTCAAGCCGGAGTCGCTGTTCAACCGGTTTGTGGCGTTTCGTGAAGGGCTGGGGATGGAAGTACTGCCCGCCACCGGCGGGGCCAGCCGGTTCGGTGTGCTGGCCCAGCGGCTGCGGGCCGGCCGCCTGGTCTGCCTGGTCTCTGACCGGGACGTGACCGGCGGGGGTATCGAGGTGGAATTCTTCGGGGAGAAGGCACGGATGATGGGCGGCCCGGCGGCGCTGGCGGTGCAGACTGGCGCCGCCCTGCTCCCGGTGACCCTGTGGTTCGACGAGCCGGGCTGGGGGGCGGAGATCCACGAGGAGATCCCGGTGCCGGCCGAGGGCACCAGGCGGGAGAAGGTCGCCGCGATGACCCAGCAGCTGGCCGGGGTGTACGAGGCGGGCATCCGGGCCCACCCGCAGGACTGGCACATGCTGCAGCCGGTGTTCACGGCCGACCTCGACCCGGACCGGCTGGCCAGGGCCGAGGCCCGGGCGCCAGTGAGCGGCACCGCGCCGTGAGAGTCGGCATCGTCTGCCCGTACACCTGGGATGTGCCCGGTGGCGTACAGCAGCACATCCGGGACCTGGCCGAGGCGCTGATCGGGCTGGGGCACGAGGTCTCGGTGATCTCGCCGGCCGACGACGACACACCGCTGCCGGACTACGTGGTGCCGGCCGGCCGGGCCGTCCCGGTGCCGTACAACGGCTCGGTGGCCCGGCTGGCGTTCGGCTTCCTGTCCGCGAGCCGGGTCCGCCGCTGGGTCAAGGAGGGCGGCTTCGACGTGCTGCACGTGCACGAGCCGGCCGCGCCCAGCCTGTCCCTGCTGGCCTGCTGGGTGGCGGACGGGCCGATCGTGGCCACCGTGCACACCGCGACGCCGCGCTCACGGGTGATGCACGCGGCCTACCCGGCGCTGCAGACCGCGCTGGAGAAGATCACCGGCCGGATCGCGGTGTCCGAGGCGGCCCGCACCACGCTGGTCGAGCACATGGGCGGCGACGCGGTGCTGATCCCGAACGGGGTCACGGTCAGCCGGTACGAGAAGGCCAGCCCGCTGCCCGGCTGGCCCGGCGACGGCGGCACGCTCGGCTTCCTGGGCCGGATGGACGAGCCGCGCAAGGGCCTGGAGGTGCTGCTGCGCGCGTTCACCCAGCTGGCCGGCGAGCGGCCCGGGCTGCGCCTGCTCATCGCCGGGCCCGGCGACGTGGCCGACGTGCTGGCCAAGGTGCCGGAGCCGCTGCGGCCCCGGGTCATCCTGCTCGGCCAGGTCAGCGAGGAGGACAAGGCCCGGGTGTACCACTCGGTGGACGTGTTCTGCGCGCCGAACACCGGCGGCGAGAGCTTTGGCATCGTGCTGGCCGAGGCGATGGCCGCGGGCGCGCCCATCGTGGCCAGCGACCTGGACGCGTTCCGCCAGGTGCTGCGGGGCGGCAAGGCAGGCGAGCTGTTCGAGACCGGCGACCCGGCCGCGCTGGCCGCGGCGGCCGGGCGGCTGCTCGACGATCCCGCGCGGCGGGCCAGCCTGTCCGCGGCCGCGGCCGACGCGGTGCGGGTGTACGACTGGCCGGTGGTCGCGCGCGACGTGGTCAAGGTGTACGAGGCCGTGGTGGCGGCCAGCGGCCAGGTCGGGGTGGTCAGGTGAGCCAGCCATGCTGATCAACGTCATCCTGATCGCGGTCGCGGCCGTGCTGGTCGGCGTGTACGTGTCCTGGCGGGCCGGGCGGCTCGACCGGCTGCACAAGCGGACAGAAACGGCCCGGGCCGCGCTGGACGCCGCGCTGGTCCGGCGCAGCTCAGTGGCTCAGGAACTGGCCGCCTGCGGGGTGCTCGACCCGGCCACCAGCCTGCTGCTGGCCGGGGCCGCGCACGACGCCCGGGCCGCCGGCCAGCCGGACGAGCTGGCCGAGAGCGACCTGACCCGGGCGCTGCGCGCGGTGCTCAGCCAGCCCGGCTTCCGCGACTCGCTGGCCGGCCGGGGCAGCGCCGACGAGTTGCTGGCCGAGCTGGAGGCGGCCGCGCACCAGGTGTTCCTGGCCCGCAAGTTCTACAACGACCTGGTCGCGGCCACGCTGGCGGCCCGGCGGCGCCGGCTGGTCCGGGTGCTCGGGCTGGCCGGCGGGGCGGCGCTGCCCGGCTTCTTCGAGATGGACGACTCACTGGTGGTCGCGGACGGTGACGGGCGTGGGTCTGACATGCCGCATTTGACCAGCTGAAGTGGACCTACCATGGATGTTGCAGAGTGCGGCAGAATTGAACCGTCAGTCAGCCCCCACCAAGTGAGGTTCACCGTGTCAAGCAGTACCGCGTCCAGTCCCGTGGACTTCGCCCCGCACACCGGCACCGCGCGGGTCAAGCGCGGCATGGCCGACATGCTCAAGGGCGGCGTGATCATGGACGTGGTGACGCCGGACCAGGCCAAGATCGCCGAGGACGCGGGTGCGGTCGCGGTGATGGCGCTGGAGCGGGTGCCGGCCGACATCCGGGCCGAGGGCGGGGTCGCCCGGATGAGTGACCCGGACATGATCGACGAGATCATCCGCGCGGTGTCCATCCCGGTCATGGCCAAGTGCCGGATCGGGCACTTCGCCGAGGCGCAGGTGCTGCAGGCCATCGGAGTGGACTACATCGACGAGTCCGAGGTGCTCACCCCGGCCGACGAGGCGCACCACGTGGACAAGTGGCAGTTCACCGTGCCGTTCGTGTGCGGCGCGACCAGCCTGGCCGAGGCCCTGCGGCGGCTGGCCGAGGGCGCCGCGATGATCCGGTCCAAGGGCGAGGCCGGCACCGGCAACGTGGTCGAGGCGACCCGGCACATGCGGCAGATCTCGGCCGGCATCCGCCGCCTGACCACGCTGCGCGAGGAAGAGCTGTACGCCGAGGCCAAAGACCTGCAGGCGCCCTACGAGCTGGTCGCCGAGGTGGCCCAGCTGGGCAAGCTCCCGGTCGTGCTGTTCACCGCGGGCGGCATCGCCACCCCGGCCGACGCGGCCATGATGATGCAGCTCGGCGCGGAAGGGGTGTTCGTCGGCTCCGGCATCTTCAAGTCCGGTGACCCGGCCCGGCGCGCCGCCGCCATCGTCAAGGCCACCACGTTCCACGACGATCCCGATGTCGTGGCCAAGGTCTCCCGCGGGCTGGGCGAGGCCATGGTCGGCATCAACACGGACACCCTGCCGCCGGCCGAGCGCTACGCCGGCCGCGGCTGGTGACCTGACCCGGCCCGCGCGGCCTGGCCGGCCAGCGGGCCCCGCCCAACCGATGGTGCGGAGCGGCACATGTTCGAGCGATTCACCGACCGGGCCCGCCGGATCGTGGTGCAGGCCCAGGAGGAATCCCGGGAGCTGAACCACAGCTACATCGGCACCGAGCACCTGCTGCTCGGCATCCTCCGCGAAGACGAGGGGGTAGCGGCCGAGGCGCTGGCCTCGCTGGAGGTCGGCCTGGAGCTGGCCCGCGAGCAGGTGGCGGAGATCACCGGCCGGGGCCAGCAGGCGCCGTCCGGGCACATCCCGTTCACGCCACGGGCCAAGAAGGTGCTCGAGCTGTCGCTGCGCGAGGCGCTCCGGCTGGGCCACCCGTACATCGGCCCGGAGCACATTCTGCTCGGCCTGATCACCGAGGGGCACGGGGTGGCCGTCGAGGTCCTGCGGGTGCTGGGCGCGCCGCCGGAGCGGGTACAGGCCCGGGTGCTGGAACTGGTGCCCCCGGTGGGCGAAGACCCGTCCGGCGCCGACCGGCCGGTGCGCGTCGTCCGCGCGCCGGCCCAGCTCGATGAGGCGCTGCGGCGGCTGAACGCCATCGAGGCCCGGCTGGCCGCCATCGAGCAGCGGCTCGGTCTCGGTGAGCCGCCGGCCGCGGCCGGGCCCGGGTAACCCGGCGCGCCCGGGGAAGAGCAGCCCCCGGTACTGGCGTTAAGAAAGTAAATCGCATCCGTGCAGGAGGAAGACCATGCCCGAGCCCAGGCCGGAGATCGGCGTGCTGGCGCTGCAGGGCGACGTGGTCGAGCATGTGCGCGCGCTCCGGCTGGCCGGCGCCCGTCCGGTCACGGTGCGCCGCCCGGACGAGCTGGACGCGGTGGACGGCCTGGTCATACCGGGCGGGGAGTCCACCACGATCTGGAAGCTCGCGGTGATCTTCGAGCTGATGGAGCCGCTGCGCAAGCGGATCAGCGGCGGGCTGCCGGTGTTCGGCTCGTGCGCGGGCATGATCATGCTGGCCGACCGGCTGCTGGACGGCATCGGCGGGCAGGAGACGTTCGGCGGCATCGACATGACCGTGCGGCGGAACGCGTTCGGCCGCCAGGTGGACTCGTTCGAGGCCGACATCACCCTGACCGGGGTGGCCGGTGACCCGTTGCGCGCGGTCTTCATCCGCGCGCCCTGGGTCGAGGAAACCGGCCAGGACGTGGAGGTTCTCGGCCGGGACCCAGGCACCGGTAGGATCGTCGCCGTGCGCCAGGGTCTGGCGCTGGCCACCGCCTTCCATCCTGAGCTGACCGGGGACCCGCGGGTGCACAAGCTTTTCGTTGACATGGTGAGGGATCGGATATGAGCGGCCACTCCAAGTGGGCCACGACCAAGCACAAGAAGGCCGTCATCGACGCCAGGCGGGGCAAGCTCTTCGCCAAGCTGATCAAGAACGTCGAGGTGGCGGCGCGGACCGGCGGGGCTGACCCGGCCGGCAACCCGACGCTGTACGACGCGGTGCAGAAGGCCAAGAAGAGCTCGGTGCCGAACGACAACATCGACCGGGCCGTCCGCCGCGGCGCCGGCCTGGAAGCGGGCGGCGCCGCCTACGAGACGGTCAGCTACGAGGGGTACGCGCCCGGCGGCGTCGCGGTGCTGGTGGAATGCCTGACCGACAACCGGAACCGGGCCGCCGCCGACGTGCGGGCCGCGCTGACCCGCAACGGCGGCTCGATGGCCGACCCTGGCTCTGTGTCGTACCTGTTCCACCGCAAGGGCGTGGTGATCGTGCCGAAGGTCGGCGGGGTCAGTGAGGACGACGTGCTGCTGGCGGTGCTGGACGCCGGAGCCGAGGAGGTCAATGACCTCGGCGAGTCGTTCGAGGTGACCAGTGAGCCGGGCGACCTGCTGGCCGTGCGCACCGCGCTGCAGGAGGCCGGGATCGAGTACGACTCGGCCGAGGCGGCGTTCCTGCCCACGGTCGAGGTGGAACTGGACGCCGAGCAGGCCAAGCGGGTGTTCCGGCTGATCGAGGCGCTGGAGGACTCCGACGACGTGCAGGACGTGTACGCCAACTACTCGGTGCCCGACGCCGTGCTGGAGAGCCTGGACTGAGCCGGCCCGTGCTGAGGGTCCGGGTGTCCTGACGTGGATATCAGGGAACTGGACGCCAGCGATGATCTCGATGCGCTGCTGGATCTGAGCAGCCGCGCGTTCGGGCCGCGCGCGCCTGCGCAGCTGCCGGGCTGGTACGCCGAAGCCCGGTCGGTCATCGCCGACCGCAGGTGGCTGGGCGTGTTCGACGGCCCGCGGCTGACCGCCGCGGCCCGCTATCACGTGATGCGGCAGTGCTGGCACGGCCGCTGGCAGCCGATGGCCGGGGTGGCCAGCGTCATGGTCGCGCCGGAAGACCGCGGCCGCGGCACCGGCCGGGCGCTGATGGCCGCGATGCTGGAGCTCATCGCCAGCCGCGGCTACCAGATATCGGTGCTCTACCCGGCCACCTCGGCCATCTACCGGTCGGTGGGCTGGGAGATCGCGGGCGTGCAGAATCAGGTCCGGTTCCCGGCCCGCTCGCTGCGCGCGCTGACCGGGCCGGACCCGGTGCTCAACTCGCCCCCCGCAGCGCCCCGTGCGGTGAGATCCAGTGCGGTGAGATCCCGTGCGGCAAGATCCAGTGCCGCGGGATCCGGCGGCGCGGGAGTGCGCCGCTGCCGCCCGGGCGATACCGCGGCCGTGCTGGCCGTGCTCAGCGACGCGCACCAGGCGCTGCGGGACAGCGGGCCGGCCACCCGGGACCAGGAGACCGTCCAGGGCTGGCTGGCCGACCGGGACCGGTACTGCTACCTGGCGGCCGACGGATTCCTCAGCTACCGCTGGCGGAACGGGAACAACGAGATCGCGGTGGACCGGCTGGTGGCCGTGTCGGCCGTGACCACCCGGGCGCTGTGGGGCATCGTGGCGTCGCACTCGTCGATCGCCGACACCGTGCTGGCCTGCGTGGGCCCGGCCGACCCGGTGAGCTGGCTGACCCGGGAGCCCGACGTGCAGCCGGCCAGCCAGCACCTGTGGATGCTCCGGGTGGTGGACGCGCCCGGGGCGATCGCGGAGCGCGGCTTCCCGGCCGGGGCCGAGGTGACCGCGGCAATCGAGCTGGCCGACCCGGCCCGGCCGGCAACGACGGGCGCTGGACGCTCGCGGTCAGCGGGGGCAAGGCCGCGCTCACCCACGGCGGGACGGCGCCGGTGGGCGGTGCGCCGCTCATCGTCGGGCCGCGCGGGTTCGCCGCGCTGTACGGCGGCACCCCGGTGGCCACGCTGCGCCGGGCCGGGCTGGCCAGCGGGGGCACCGCGGCCACCGACGCCGCCCTGGACACCGCGTTCGCGGCCAGCCCGTTCCTGCATGACTACTTCTGAGCCGCGCAGCCGGCGCGCCCACGGGCGCTGGCCGGCCCGGCCCGGTAATGTCGGTGCCTGCACCGAACATGTGTTCGTCAGCCGGCCGGAGCTAGGGGTGCGTAGGCACAGATGCGGGTACTTGGCGTCGATCCCGGGCTGACCCGCTGCGGCCTGGGCGTGGTGGACGGGGCCCGGGCCGGCCCCCGGTGCTGGTGGCCGCCGGGGTGGTGCGGACCGATGCCGGGGATGACCTGGCCGCCCGGCTGCTCGCGCTGGAGACCGAGATCGGCCGCTGGCTGGCCGAGTACCGCCCGGACGCGGTCGCGGTAGAGCGGGTGTTCAGCCAGCACAATGTGCGTACCGTGATGGGCACCGCCCAGGCGGGCGCGGTGGCGGTGCTGTGCGCGGGCCGGGCCGGGCTGCCGGTCGCGCTGCACACCCCCAGCGAGGTGAAGGCCGCGGTGACCGGCAGCGGCCGGGCCGACAAGGCCCAGGTGGCCACGATGGTGATGCGGCTGCTCCGGCTGGCCGGCCCGCCCCGGCCCGCGGACACGGCCGATGCCCTGGCGCTGGCCATCTGCCAGCTGTGGCGGGGCAGCACGCAATCCCGCCTCGCTCTGCTAGCCCGGGGGGCGACCCCCGGACCCCCGGATCGCCGCTTCGCGCCGAGCGGCGGCCAGCCGCCGCGGCGCTTCAGCGCGGGCTCAGGTTGGAGAAAAACCATGATTTCGCATCTGGACGGGCTGGTCGCCGCGATCGCGCCGGAAGGCGCGGTGATCGAGGTAGGCGGGGTCGGGCTGCTGGTCCAGGCCACCCCGGGCACGCTGGCCACGCTGCGCAGCGGGGAGCGGGCCCGGGTGGCGACCTCGCTGGTAGTGCGGGAGGACGCGCTGACCCTGTACGGCTTCGCCACCGACGACGAGCGGGACGTGTTCGAGCTGCTGCAGACGGCCAGCGGGATCGGGCCCCGGCTGGCGCTGGCCATGCTCGCCTCGTTCAGCCCGGACGGGCTGCGCCAGGCCATCGCGGCCGAGGATGTGACCGGGCTGACCCGGGTGCCCGGGATCGGCCGGAAAGGCGCCCAGCGGATCGTGCTGGAACTGGCCGGGCGGCTGGGCTCACCCGGCGCGCCGGTCAGCCCGGCCGGGACCGCCGGGCCGGGCAGCGCCGCGGCGCGGGCCGCGTCCTGGCGCGACCAGGTCCGCACCGGGCTGGTCAACCTGGGCTGGCAGGCCCGCGACGCCGATCAGGCCATCGCCGCGGTCGAGGCCGAGCTGGCTGACGCGGCGGCCGGGGACGGTGAGATCAACGTCAGCACGGCGCTGCGGGCCGCGCTGCGGAAGCTGAGCCGGACATGACTGGGGCGCAGGGGAGCGGGGGCCATGAATCGGCTGAGGCGGCTGCCCGGGAGGCGCCCGAGCTGTCTGTGGCTGAGCAGGAAAGACTGGTATCCGCGCTGGCTAGTGCGGACGAGCGGGTTATCGAGGGGGCGCTGCGGCCCAAGCGGCTGGCCGAGGTGATCGGCCAGGTCCGGGTCCGGGAGCAGCTGTCCCTGCTGCTGGAAGGGGCGCTGCGCCGCGGCCGGGCGCCGGATCACGTGCTGATGTCCGGGCCGCCGGGCCTGGGGAAGACCACGTTCGCCCTGATCATCGCCACCGAGCTGGGCGCCCAGCTGCGGATCACCAGCGGGCCGGCCGTCGAGCGGGCCGGTGACCTGGCCGCCATCCTGTCCACGCTGGGCGAGGGCGACGTGGTGTTCATCGATGAAATTCACCGGCTGGCCCGGCCCGCCGAGGAAATGCTCTACCTGGCCATGGAGGACTTCCGGGTGGACGTGATGGTCGGCAAGGGGCCGGGGGCCACCTCCATCCCGCTGGACATCGCCCCGTTCACCCTGGTCGGCGCGACCACCCGGGCTGGGCTGCTGCCCGCGCCGCTGCGCGACCGGTTCGGTTTCACCGCCCACCTGGACTTCTACGAGGCCGCCGAGCTGGAGGTGATCGTCCGCCGGTCGGCCGACCTGCTCGGGGTGGCGCTGCGCGGCGACGGCGCCGAGGAGATCGCCGGCCGGTCCCGTGGCACGCCGCGGATCGCCAACCGGCTGCTCCGCCGGGTCCGTGACTACGCCGAGGTACGCGCGGACGGGACGGTCACCCGGGAGCTGGCCCGGGCCGCCCTGGAGCTGTACGAGGTGGACGAGGAAGGGCTGGACCGGCTGGACCGGGCCGTGCTGAGCGCGCTGGTCATCCGGTTCGGCGGCGGGCCGGTCGGGCTGTCCACGCTGGCCGTCGCGGTCGGCGAGGAAGCCGAGACGGTCGAGGTGGTGGCCGAGCCGTTCCTGGTCCGCGGCGGCCTGATGGCCCGGACCCCGCGCGGCCGGGTGGCCACCCCGGCGGCCTGGGAGCACCTGGGTCTGGAGCCGCCCGAGCCGCCCGGCCTGGCCATGCCGGGGAGCCTGTTCGAGTGATCACGGGCCAACTCGTTGGTCGCAGGGATGTCACGATCAGTCGGCAGGTCCCGTAGCCTGTTGGTGCGCCGCCTGCGCGCCGCTACACTTCGGCAGTTGGTCAACGACTGCCCGCTGGCCATGGAACCCGGCCCCGCCGGCTCACGGCCCGGTGCGCGGCCAGCGGAGCACATTCAAGTGGAAGGATGCCCCCGCGATGGGGAACATGTATCTCGCAGCTGCCGCCAAGAGCGGCTCAGGGAACTACACGTTCCTGATTGTCATCGTCGTGCTGTTCGGCCTGCTCTACTTCGTGATGATCCGGCCGCAGCGCAACAAGCAGCGCCAGGCTCAGGCGATGCAGAGCCAGGTACAGCCCGGCCAGCGCGTGCGCACCACCGCGGGCATGTACGCGACCGTGGTCGAGGCGGACGCTACCGACGTGGTACTGGAGGTGGCGCCCGGCGTCCAGCTGCGCTTCCTGCGCCGGGCCGTCATGGACGTGCTGCCCGACGACGACGGGACCGACGCCACCGACCCGGTGAGCCCGGAGCACGCCGAGCCGGCCGCCGCGGATGACGTGAGCGCCGACGGCGCGGCCACCGCGCATCAGAACGGCTCCGCGCCGGACAGCCCCGCCGACTCCAGCCCGGCCGACAGCACGGCCTCGGGCGAGCACAAAGCGGACTGACCGGCAGCCCCGCGCCGGCGTCCCGGGGCGGGCGACACGCGAAGCGAAGGACAGGCAGAAGTGGCTCCCCCTAGCGGTAACGTCTCCCGCCCCGGCCGCGCGCTGGCCGCGCTGGGTGTGCTCATCGTGGTGCTGTTCCTGGCCATCGTCGGCGGCAACGTCGTGCAGCCGTCGAAATGGGGCAGCGATTTCAAGGTGAAGCTTGGCCTCGACCTGACCAGCGGCACCACCGTGGCGCTGGAAGCGCAGGCCCCCAAGGGCGTGTCGTCGGCCCAGTTCGCCACCGAAATGACCCAGGCCAAGAACATCATGGAGAGCCGGGTCAACGGCGAGGGCTTCACCGAGGCGCAGGTCCAGCAGCAGGGCAGCAACATCATCAACGTGGCCGTCCCCGGCGCGAACAGCCAGAAGGTCATCGACCTGGTCGGCACGACCGCCCAGCTGCTGTTCCGCCAGGTGCTGCTGGTGGCGCCGAACACCACCACCGCGGTGCCGTCAGCCACCCCGTCGGCCACCCCGTCGTCCTCAGCCACGGCCACGCCGTCGGCCAGCCCGTCCGGCACGGCCAGCACCAAGGCCAAGGTGAGCATCTCGCCCCGGGGCGGCCAGCCAGCGTCGGCCGGGCGGGCGCGGCTGCTGGCCGCGCAGGCGAAGGTGACCCTCGGCCACGCCGTCGTCCAGCGCGTCGGCCACCCCCACCCCGACGGCGAGTGCCACGCCCACCTCCGGGCTGTCCACCACGGCGGACGCCGAAGGTGACGCGTCCCTGGTCAGCGCGCAGACCAAAGCCCTGTTCGACAAGGTCAACTGCGCCAACAAGAACTGGAAGTCAGAGGTCGGCTACACCGGCACCCAGTACAACAACGCCGAAGATCCAGACCGTCTCCTGCGGCTCCGTGAACGGGGTGCTGTACAAGTACGCGCTGGACAAGTCCATCGTGCTGGGCAAGGACATCAAGTCGGCCAGCGCCGGGCTGTCAAGCACCAGCGTGAACTGGCAGGTCAACGTCAACTTCAAGCCGCACGGGGCCAGCGAGTGGGGCACGCTGACCACGGACATGTTCAATAAGTACGGCACGTCCTCAGCGAATGACTACATAGCCATGGTGCTGGACGGGGAGGTGATCTCGGCCCCGGTCGTGGAGGGCGCGATGACCACCGGGACGGCCCAGATCACCGGCACCTTCACCGAGAACCAGGCGACCCTGCTGGCCAACCAGCTCAGCTACGGCGCGCTGCCGCTCACCTTCACCAAGCAGTCGATCAATACCATCTCGCCGGCGCTGGGCAGCGACCAGCTGCACGCGGGCCTGCTGGCCGGCGCGATCGGCCTGCTGCTGGTGGTGCTGTACTGCCTGCTCTATTACCGCGGCCTGGCCGTGGTCGCGGTGTCCAGCCTGATCATCGCGTCGGTGCTGGTGTTCGAGGCGATCATCCTGCTCGGCAAGTACGAGAACCTGGCGCTGGAGCTGTCCGGGGTGGCCGGCCTCATCGTGGCCATCGGCATCACGGCGGACTCGTTCGTGGTGTTCTTCGAACGGCTGCGTGACGAGGTGCGGGACGGCCGCACGCTGCGCACCGCGGTGGAACGCGGCTGGAAACGGGCCCGGCGCACGGTCCTGGTCTCGGACACGGTGTCCTTCCTGGCCGCCGCGCTGCTGTGGTACTTCTCTATCGGAGAGGTCAAGGGCTTCGCGTTCACCCTCGGGCTGACCACGGTCATCGACGTGGTGGTGGTGTTCCTGTTCACCAAGCCGATGATCACCCTGCTGGCCCGGACCAAGTTCTATGGCCAGGGCCACCGCTGGTCCGGGCTGGATCCGGCCCGGCTCGGGGCCCGGGCGCCCTGGCGATCATCGCGGCCGGCCCGGGTCACTACCGCCACCCCGCCGAAGGAGGCGTGATGTCGGCTCTGGGCAACGTCGGCGGCCGGCTGTACCGCGGCGAGGTCTCCTTCGACTTCGTCGGGCGGCAGCGGCTCTGGTACATGATCTCCGGGCTGATCCTGGTGATCAGCCTGGTGGGCCTGTTCACCCGCGGGCTGAACTTCACCGTGGACTTCAAGGGCGGCTCGGTCTTCAAGTTCCCGGTCGGCAACAGCAGCATGACCCAGGTGCAGAGCGCGGTCAGCAGCTCACCCGCGAGCAGCAACGCGATCGTGCAGGAGGTCGGCTCGGGGAGTAGCGCCAACTGGTCGGTGCAGACGGGCAAGCTGCCGTTCTCCCAGCAGCAGCAGGTGCAGGCCACGCTGAGCCGTGACCTGGGCATCCCCCAGAACGAGATCAACATCAACTTCGTCGGGGCCAGCTGGGGCTCGGACATCACGCACAAGGCCGCCGAGGCGCTGATCGCGTTCCTCATCGTGATCGTCATCTACCTGTCGATCGCGTTCGAGTGGCGGATGGCCATCGCCGCGCTGGTCGCGCTGGCCCACGACATCGTGATCACCATCGGGGTGTACGCGCTGGCCGGCTTCGAGGTCAGCCCGGCCACGGTGATCGGCCTGCTGACCATCCTGGGCTACTCGCTGTATGACACCGTGGTCGTCTTCGACAAGGTCCGGGAGAACACCGCGGGCCTGGTCAGCTCGACCCGCAGCACCTACAGCCAGGCCGCCAACCTGGCGCTGAACCAGACCCTGGTGCGGTCCATCAACACCTCGGTGATCGCCCTGCTGCCGGTGACGGCCATCTTGTTCATCGGCCTCGCGGTGCTCGGCGTGAACGAGCTGACCGACCTCGCGCTGGTGCTGTTCGTCGGCATGCTGTCCGGCACCTACTCCTCGATCTTCATCGCCACCCCGGTGCTGGCCGACCTCAAGGAGCGCCAGCCGCAGTACCAGGCGCTGGCCAAGCGGGTGGCGCTCAAGGCCGCGGGTGGCCGGGCGGCCAAGCGCGCCGCGGCCAAGGCCACCCGGGGCACCGGCAGCGGCGACGGCGGGGCCCGGCGGGGCGGCGGGCAGCGGGCTGGCCGGCGACGGGCCGCCCAGCGGCGCCGACCCGGACGACCTGGCCGATGCCGGGCTGCCCGAGGGCGACGAGGCAGCAGGCCCGGAGGAGCGGGTCCCGGCGGGCCGGGCCGCGCCCCGGCCGCCTGGGCCCGGCGCCCGCAGCGGCCCGCGGCAGCAGCCCCGGCGGAGCAGTGCGGCCAAGCGCCGGCCCGGCGGCAAGAAGAAGCGGCGCTAGATGGGGGCAGCGGACACCCCCGGCCAGCCCGCGCCGGACAGCGAACTGGCCGCGCTGATCGCCAGCCGGGTCCGGGACATCGCCGACTACCCTCAGCCGGGCGTGCTGTTCAAGGACATCACCCCGCTGCTCGCCGACGGGGCCGCGCTGGCCGCGGTGGTGTCCGGGCTGGCCGCCGGGCAGGTGCGGCGGGGCGAGCCCGGCGGGGTGGACAAGGTGGCCGGGATCGAGGCCCGCGGCTTCATCCTGGCCGCCCCGGCCGCTCTCGAACTGGGCGCCGGGTTCGTGCCGGTCCGCAAGCAGGGCAAGCTGCCCGGCCCGACCTACGCGCAGAGCTACGACCTGGAGTACGGCACCGCCACCATCGAAGTGCACCAGGACGCGTTCGCGCCCGGTGAGCGGGTGCTCATCGTGGACGACGTGCTGGCCACCGGCGGTACCGCGGCCGCCACCGCGGAGCTGGTACGTAAGGCCGGCGCCGAGGTGACCGGGATCGTGGTCATCCTCGAGCTCAGCTTCCTGGCCGGCCGGGACAAGCTGCCGGGCACCCTGATCCGCTCGCTGCTGGTGGTGTGACCTGCGGCCGCGCTGGCCGGGCGGCCCGACCTGGGCACTTTCTGGATCTTCCGCCGATAGAATGATGCCTTGGCGGATGTGAGGAGTGCCTGTGGCCGGTGACGCGGCATCGCCCGGCCCGGACGACGCTGGGCGGGTACCCGGGAATGGCCGGGGCCCGTCAGACGCTGCTGCAGTCATGACCTCCGCTGCCCCCGCCACCAGCCCGGCTCGGCCGGCTGATGCTCCCACGGGCCCGGCGGCCTCCGGTACGGGCTCCCCAGGCACGGGCAGCCCAAACACGGGCACCCCGGGCACGGGCAGCCCGAACACGGGCACCCCGGGCACGGGGACCCCGGCTGCGCCCGGCACCGGCCGCGGGCCGGGGGCTGGCCGCGGCGCCCGCACCGGCACCGGGCGTGGCTCGGTGGTCGGCCGGGGCGCCGGGGCAGGACGGCTGACCGGCAGCGGCGGCGAGGCGGGCGGTGGCGCCGCGGTCCGGCGCAGGCTGGCCCGGCTGGGCGCGGCCCGCGGCGGCGGTGGCAACCCGGTGCTCGAGCCGATGATCAAGACGGTGCGGGCCACGCACCCCAAGGCCGACGTCCGGCTGATCGAGCACGCCTACGACGTCGCCGCGCACTGGCACACCGGCCAGCAGCGCAAGAGCGGCGACCCGTACATCACCCACCCGCTGGCGGTGGCCACCATCCTGGCCGAGCTGGGCATGCCGCAGGAGACGATCTGCGGCGCCCTGCTGCACGACACAGTCGAGGACACCGCCTACACGCTGGCGGCGCTGCGCGCCGATTTCGGCGACGAGATCGCCAACCTGGTCGACGGCGTGACCAAGCTGGACAAGGTCAAGTACGGCGAGGCGGCCGAGGCCGAGACGGTACGCAAGATGGTGGTCGCGATGGCCCGGGACATCCGGGTCCTGGTGATCAAGCTGGCCGACCGGCTGCACAACATGCGCACGCTGCGCTATCTGGCCCGGGAGAAGCAGGAGCGCAAGGCCCGCGAGACGCTGGAGATCTACGCCCCGCTGGCGCACCGGCTGGGCATGAACACGATCAAGTGGGAACTCGAGGACCTGGCCTTCACCACGCTGTACCCCAAGCGCTACGACGAGATCGCCCGGCTGGTGTCGGAGCGGGCCCCGCGCCGCGACGTGTTCCTCCAGGAAGTCGTCGAGGACGTCTCCGCCGACCTGCGCGAGGCGAAGATCAAGGCGCGGGTGACCGGCCGGCCCAAGCACTACTACTCCGTGTACCAGAAGATGATCGCCCGCAACGTGGGCTTCGACGACATCTACGACCTGGTCG
Organism: uncultured Actinomycetes bacterium; assembly: GCA_963747705.1. GTDB lineage: Bacteria > Actinomycetota > Actinomycetes > Streptosporangiales > Streptosporangiaceae > RYN-230. The sequence goes on from CAVVGF010000012.1 coordinate 20,877, forward strand.
GCATCCGGGTCCTGGTGGACTCGGTCCGGGACTGTTACGCGGCGCTCGGCACGGTGCATGCCCGGTGGAACCCGGTGCCCGGCCGGTTCAAGGACTACATCGCGATGCCGAAGTTCAACATGTACCAGTCGCTGCACACCACCGTGATCGGCCCCGGCGGCAAGCCGGTCGAGCTGCAGATCCGGACCTGGGGTATGCACCGGCGGGCGGAGTACGGCGTCGCCGCGCACTGGAAGTACAAGGAAGAGACGGTGGCCGGCAACGGCCACGGCAGCGACGCCACCAGTGACATGGCCTGGCTGCGCCAGCTGGTGGACTGGCAGCGGGAGACCGCCGACCCGGCCGAGTTCCTCGAATCGCTCCGGTTCGACCTGGGCGCGGCCGAGGTGTACGTGTTCACCCCGCGCGGCGAGGTGATCGCGCTGCCGCAGGGCGCGACCCCGGTGGACTTCGCCTACGCCATCCACACCGAGGTCGGCCACCACACCATCGGCGCCCGGGTCAACGGGCGCCTGGTGGCACTGGAGAGCGCCCTGGACAACGGGGACACCGTCGAGATCTTCACCTCCAAGGCCGCGGACGCCGGGCCGAGCCGGGACTGGCTGACATTCGTCAAGAGCGCCCGGGCCCGGAACAAGATCCGGCACTGGTTCTCCAAAGAGCGCCGCGAGGCGGCCACTGAGACCGGCAAGACCGCGATCGCCCGGGCGCTGCGTAAGCACGGCCTGCCGCTGCAGCGCCTGGTCACCGGCGACGCGCTGCTCGCCATCGCCACCGAGCTGCACTACCCGGACCTGTCCGCGCTGTACGCGGCGGTCGGCGAAGGTCATGTCAGCGCGCAGTCGGTGGCGGCCAAGCTGGTGCAGTCGGCGGGCGGGATGGCCGGCGCGCAGGAGGACCTGGCCGAGGCCACGCTGCCGACCCGGCCGCCGCCGCAGCGGCCTGCCGGCGACTCCGGCGTGGTGGTGGAAGGTACCACGGACGTGTACGCCCGGCTGTCCAAGTGCTGCACCCCGGTGCCCGGGGACGAGATCACCGGGTTCGTCACCCGCGGCCATGGCGTGTCGGTACACCGGGCGGACTGCCTGAACCTGCGGCACCTGCTCGACTCGCAGCCGGAGCGGCTGGTCGCGGTGCGCTGGTCACCCACCGAGGACTCGCTGTTCCTCGTGGCCATCCAGGTCGAGGCGCTGGACCGGACCGGGCTGCTGTCCGACGTCACCCGGACCATCTCCGACCAGCACGTGAACATCCTGTCCGCGTCGGTCACCACGACCCGGGACCGGGTCGCGGTCAGCCGGTTCACGTTCGAGATGGGCGACCCCAAGCACCTCGGCCACGTGCTGCGCGCCGTCCGCGTCATCGACGGCGTCTACGACGTATACCGGATTACGTCTTAGTGGTCTCGCGCGTAAGTTCGTCGGGGGTCAGTCGCCGCTGAGCTGCGTGCCGCCCGGCGTTGGCCATGCGCAGCCGTGCGAGCGCTGGAACTTTCTTCGCCCTAGTCGCCGCTGACGGAGATCGTCGCCGTCGCAGCCACACCGCGGGACTCCTGTCACGTCGGCTCGTCGTCTGGGGTCATGCATATGACTGCCATCCACACAAGGAGGAACGATGGTTGCAACCGTGGAAAGGATCGAGATTTCGCGACGACCCGAAGACGTCTTCACGTACGTGCTCGAACCGTTGTACTACCGCGAGTGGGACGACTCAGTCGTCTCGGCGCACCGCGAGGACCCATCCCCACTCGCCGTGGGGTCGAAGACCACAGTGCTGCATCGGATGGGTCCCTGGAAGGTGCCGACGACCGAAGAGGTCATCGAGTTCAACCCCCCGCGGCAGTTCACCAATCGGGGTGTCAGCGGGCCTCTGGCCGGCGTCGCGAGATGCACAGTCGAGCCACTAAACGGCGGCCGGCGGTCGCGCCTGACGATCGCGCTCGAGATCGAGGCCCGCGGCCTGGGCAAGCTGCTTCTCCCCTTTGCCGGCCCCGCGCACGGAGGGCTCTCCCGAAACAACTCAAGAAATTGAAGGAGATCCTCGACGGGGGTGGCGTGATCGCTGATGGCCGGCAGAAGCCGGGCGCCCGTGCGTGATCCGCAAGCCGATTCCGGCTCTCGCAACGAGTAGGCCCGGAACGCCCGATGTCCTTAGTGATCTCGCCCGTAAGCTCGCCGGGGATGCAGTTCATGCTGCCAGGGCGTGCGGCTGACGGTTGTCGTGGGCGTCGCTGTGAGTGAAGTTCCAGCTGAACGGCCTGGCGATGGTGTTGTACCGAGTCTCGAATGCGGCGAGGCGCTCGCGCCTAACCCCCCGACGAACTTACGGGCGAGACCAGTTAGTCCGGGCCGCGCGCCAAGCGACGGGCTCGGACCGGGTGCTGGCCGTTAAGTATGCGAGGGCTGGCCTCAGCCGGAGAGTTCGGCCAGCGTGCGCTCGGCTTCCTCCAGCCAGGAACGGCGGGCCGCGATGGCCTCGGTGGCCTGCTCCTCGGCCCGGGAGTCGCCGCGCTGCTGCGCCTTGGCCAGCTGCTCCTCCAGGCTGGCGATGGCCGCCCTGATCTGCTCCACGGTGCCCTTGGCCCGGGCCAGCGCCTCGGGGTTGGACCGGCGCCACTGCGCGTCCTCGGCCTTGCGGACCGCGTCCTCGACCCGGCGCAGGCCCTGCTCCAGCCGGTCGTGCGCCTCCCGTGGCACCGACCCGGCCTGCTCCCAGCGCTCCTGGATGGAGCGCAGCGCGGCCCGCGTGGCCCGCACGTTGCGGCCGGCAGCAGCTGGTTGGCCTCCTCGAGCAGCGCGGCCTTGACCTCGGCGTGCTCGCGCAGCTCGTTCTCCTTGGCCGAGTACACCTCGGAGCGGGCGGCGAAGAAGTGATCCTGGGCCGCCTTGAACCGGGTCCACAGATCTTCCTCGTCGGCCCGGCCCGCCCGGCCGGCCGCCTTCCAGGACCGCATCAGGTCCCGGTAGGCCGCCGCGGTGGGGCCCCAGTCGGTGGAGGTGGCCAGCGCCTCGGCCTCCACCACCAGCTTCTCCTTGGACGACTTGGCCTGGTCGCGCTCTTCTTCCAGCCCGGCGAAGTAGGCCTTGCGCCGCTTGGCGAACGCGTTCCGGGCGGCGGACAGCCGCTTCCACAGCGCGGTCTCGACCGCACGGTCGGCCCGCGGTGCGGCCTTCCACTCCTCAAGCAGCTGGCGCATCCGCTCGCCGCTGATCTTCCAGTGGGTAGCCTCGGCCGCGATCTGCTCGGCCTCGGCGACGATCTGCTCCTTGACCGCCTTGGCCTCGACCCGGGCGTGCTCGCGGGCCGCCCGCACTTCCTCCCGGCGCCCCTCGACCTGGCCGGTCAGCGCCTCCAGACGGGACTGGAGTGAGTCCAGGTCACCGATGGCGTTGGCGGTGGCCACCGCCTCCAGCAGCCGGTCGATGGTGGCCCGGGCCGCGCCGGGGGACAGGTCGGTGCCCGACAAGCGCTGCTCGAGCAGGGCTACTTCGGTCTCCAGCGAGGTGTACTTCCGGCGGTAGAAGGCCAGCGCCTCGTCCGGGCTGCCTGCCTGCCAAGAGCCAACCACCCGCTCGCCCCCGGCGGTACGTACGAAGACCGTACCGTCGTCAGCTACCCGGCCCCACGGATCGTTGGCGGTACTCACCGCTAACCTCCTGCCCTGCCCTGCGCCAGACAGCATCGCCTGGGTCAGGTCTTCTTAATAGTGACGCTCTCGATTTCGACTTTCTCCTTCGGGTGCCCATCCCCGGTGCCATTGGCGTTGTCACTTCCGGCCTTGGCCACATTCTGGATGATCCCGAGTCCTTTGACGACCTTGCCGAACGGCGTGTAGTTCGGGCTCAGCGTCGAGTTCTTGTAGACGAGGAAGAACTGGCTGCCGTTCGTGTCCGCGCCCGCGTTGGCCATCGCCACCGTGCCTGCGGTGTACTTCGCGCCGGTCAGATTCTCGTCGTTGAACTTGTACCCTGGGCCGCCGCTGCCGGTCCCGGTGGGATCGCCGCACTGCAGCACATACAGCGGGCTGACCGTGGTGAGCCGGTGGCAGTCGGTCTTGCTGAAGTATTTCTGGTCGGCCAGGGAGACGAAAGAGTTGACCGTGCAGGTCGCCTTGCTGTTCAGCAGGTCGATAATCACGTCGCCGCGGTTGGTGTGGATGGTGGCCTGGTAGCTGGCCCGCCAGTCGGGCTTGGCCGGCGGCTTGCTGACCTTCCGGGCCGCGGTGCCGGACGTCGGGTAACTGCACGTCTTGGCCGGCTCCTTGGCCAGTGCCGGAGTGGCCGACGGCGTCGGCGTGGCGGCGGCGGTGCTGGACGGCGACGCCGAGGCCGAGGCGGCGGCGTTGCTCGTCGTGCCGGGCTGGCTGAACAGGAAGAACCCGCCCACCCCCAAGCCCACCACGACCAGGCAGACCACGGATATCATCGTGATCTGCCGTGATCGCCTGGCCCGGTTGGCCCGCCGCGCCTGCTGCCGCAGCATGCGCTCGCGGGCCAGCTTGCGCTGCCGCTCCTTCTTACCCACAGGTCCGTTCCTCCTGGCTGCTTGCTGCCTGCTTACCAGCGAAACTTCGCGAATGGTACCGGCACCCGCGAGGTCGTGACGCCGCTGTTACCGGTTCGCCGCTGGGCTGAGCGCATCGATAGCCTGTAGGCGCGGTCAGTGCCCGCATCCCGCTATCTGTCCGGAACACCCCCGAGGGAGGTCGGCCCGTGCTTGTTGCCGGGTTCCCAGCCGGTTCGTTTGCCGCCAATTGCTATCTGGTGGCCCCCGAGCCGGGCGCGGAGTGCCTGATCATCGACCCGGGTGAGGACGCCGAGCCGGGGATCGCGGAGATCGTGGCCCGGCACCGGCTGCGGCCGGTCGCGGTGCTGCTCACCCACGGGCATATCGATCACGTCTGGTCAGTCGCGCCGGTGTGCGGGGCGAAAGGCATCCCGGCTTACATTCATCCCTCCGACCGGGCGCTGCTCACCGACCCGGCCCGCGGCCTGTCCCTGCGGCCCGGGCTCGAACTGTTCGGCGGGCTCACGTTCAGCGAGCCGGACGACGTACGTGAGCTCACCGACGGGACCGTGCTCAGCCTGGCCGGCCTGGAGATCACCGTGGACCACGCGCCCGGGCACACCCCGGGCTCGGTGGCGTTCCGCTCGGGCACCTCCGTCATGTTCTCCGGTGACCTGCTGTTCGCCGGGTCGATCGGGCGGACCGACCTGCCCGGCGGCGACCCGGCCGCGATGATGGACAGCCTGGCGCGGGTCTGCCTGACCCTGCCGGACGAGACCGCGGTGCTGCCCGGGCACGGGCCGCAGACCACCATCGGCACCGAGCGTGCCAGCAACCAGTTCCTGGCCGGGCTGCGTCCTGGCGCGGGCCCCGGCGCGCAGCCCGCGCGGCCGGGCCAGGCGACCGGGCTCTGAACCCGGGCTGCAACAGGGGAGATTCATGATCCGAACCCACGAGGCTGGCACGCTGCGCGCCGAGCAGGCCGGCCAGACGGTGACGCTCGCGGGCTGGGTGGCCCGCCGCCGCGACCACGGCGGCGTCACGTTCATCGACCTGCGCGACGCCAGCGGGGTCGTCCAGGCCGTGTTCCGCGCGGAGTCCGACGACGCGCCCGCGCACGCGCTGCGGAACGAGTTCTGCATCCGGGTGACCGGGCAGGTCCGGCGCAGGCCGGGCAACGAGAACCCCGACCTGCCCACCGGCGACGTGGAAGTGGCCGCGGACGACCTGGAGGTGCTGGCCGAGTCGGACCCGCTGCCGTTCCCCATCGACGAGACCGGCGGCCTGAACGAGGATGTCCGGCTCAAGTACCGCTACCTGGACATGCGCCGGGCCGAGACCGCGGCCGCGCTGCGCACCCGGTCCGAGGCCGGCTATCTGCTCAGCGACGTGCTACGCGGGCACCGTTTCGTATACCTGGAGACCCCGGACCTGACCAGGTCCACCCCGGAAGGGGCACGGGACTTCCTGGTCCCGGTGCGGCTGCGCCCCGGGCACTGGTACGCGCTGCCGCAGTCGCCGCAGCTGTTCAAGCAGCTGCTCATGGTCGGCGGCTTCGAGCGGTACTGGCAGCTGGCCCGGTGCTTCCGGGACGAGGACTTCCGTGCCGACCGGCAGCCGGAGTTCACCCAGGTGGACATCGAGATGAGCTTCATCACCCGGGACAACGTCATCGCCGTGGCCGAAGACCTGGTCGGCCGGCTGTGGGCCGAGATCGCGGGCTATCAGCTGCCCCGGCCGGTACCACAAATGACGTACGCCGACGCGATGGCCCGGTTCGGCTCGGACAAGCCGGACCTGCGGTTCGGCTGCGAGCTGACGGAGCTGACCAGCTACTTCGCGCAGAGTACGTTCCGCGTCTTCCAGGCCCCCTACGTCGGGGCGGTGGTCATGCCCGGCGGGGCCAGCCAGACCCGCCGTGAGCTGGACGGCTGGCAGGAGTGGGCCCGGGCGCGCGGCGCCCGGGGCCTGGCCTACGTGCTGATCGGCGCCGGGGGCGAGGTGTCCGACTCCGGGCCGGTGGCCAAGCACCTGTCGGCGGAGGAGCGGGCCGGGCTGGCCGTCGCGGCCGGTGCGGGACCAGGGGACTGCGTGTTCTTCGCGGCCGGCCCGCCGCAGCAGGCCCGGTCGCTGCTCGGCGCGGCCCGGCTGGAGATCGGCGAGCGGCTCGGCCTCATCGACCCGGACGCGTGGGCGTTCACCTGGGTGGTGGACGCGCCCATGTTCGAGGAGGACGGGACGGGCGGCTGGACCGCGGTGCACCACCCGTTCACCGCGCCGCTGCCGGAGTGGGCGGGCAAGTTCGCCGACGAGCCGGGCGGCGCGCTGGCCGACGCCTACGACATGGTCTGCAACGGCACCGAGATCGGCGGCGGCTCGATCCGTATCCACCGGCCTGACCTGCAGCAGAAGGTCTTCGACGTGATCGGGCTTGCGCCCGAGGAGGCACGGTCGCAGTTCGGCTTCCTGCTCGAGGCGCTGCGCTTCGGGCCGCCGCCGCACGGCGGGATCGCGTTCGGCTGGGACCGGCTGATCATGCTGCTGGCCGGGCGGGACACGATCCGGGACGTGATCGCGTTCCCGAAGGCCGCGTCCGGCGCCGACCCGCTCACCGGCGCGCCCACCCCGATCACCGCCGAGCAGCGCCGTGAGGCCGGCATCGACGCCCGCCCGGAGTACGCCGGCCTGGCCTGTCTTACTGGCCGGCCCGTGTGCGTTATTCAGTCCGGCTAGTGAGCCCGGGCCGACAGGCCCGGGCGAGCGGCCGGTGCAGGTGGCACGGACGGAACCAGCACAGGTGTCTGAATAACGCTCACCTTTATCGAAGACATAGTGTCGGGGTGTGGTACGGAGCACCGACGGTGGCGGGCAGGCGGGCAGCCTGTTCGACGCGGCTGAGGAGGCGGCGGCCCAGGCGGCCGCCCCGCTGGCCGTGCGGATGCGCCCGCGCACCCTGGACGAGGTGGTCGGCCAGGCCCACCTGACCGGCCCGGGTACCCCGCTGCGCAAGCTGGCCGAGCATGACGCGGGCATGTCCGTGGTGCTGTGGGGGCCGCCCGGCACCGGCAAGACCACCCTGGCCCATGTGATCAGCCAGGTGACCCGGCGCCGGTTCACCGAGCTGTCCGCGGTCACCGCCGGGGTCAAGGACGTCCGGGCGGCGATCGACGCGGCCCGCCGTGAGCTCGGCCTGACCGGCAGGCAGACCGTGCTGTTCATCGACGAGGTGCACCGGTTCAACAAGGCGCAGCAGGACGCGCTGCTGCCCGCGGTGGAGAACCGCTGGGTGTCGTTCATCGGCGCGACCACCGAGAACCCGTCGTTCTCGGTGATCGGCCCGCTGCTGTCCCGGTCCCTGCTGCTCACGCTGGAACCGCTCAGCGACGAGGACATGCGGGAGGTCATCAGGCGGGCGCTCACCGACGAGCGTGGGCTGGCCGGCGTGGCCAGCCTGGACGACGCCGCGCTGGCCCACCTGATCCGGCTGGCCAGCGGGGATGCCCGGCGGGCGCTGACCTACCTGGAGTCGGCCTCGCTCGGGCTGGCCCCCGGCGCGGTCATCGACACCGCCACCCTGGAACGGGCGGTGGACCGCGCGGCCGTCCGCTACGACCGGGCCGGCGACCAGCACTACGACGTGATCAGCGCGTTCATCAAGAGCATCCGGGGCAGCGATCCGGACGCGGCCGTGCACTACCTGGCCCGGATGATCGAGGCGGGCGAGGACCCGCGGTTCATCGCCCGGCGGCTGATCGTGCACGCCAGCGAGGACGTCGGGATGGCCGACCCGTCCGCGCTCGGGGTGGCCGTGGCCGCGGCGCACGCGGTCGAGTTCGTCGGCCTGCCGGAGGCCCGGATCAACCTGACCCAGGCCACCATCCACCTGGCCCTCGCGCCCAAGTCCAACTCGGTCATCAAGGCCATCGGCGCGGCCCAGGCCAACGTCCGGGCCGGGCTGGCCGGCCCGGTGCCGCCGCATCTGCGCGACGCGCACTACCCAGGGGCGGGCCGGCTGGGCCACGGCCAGGCCTACGAGTACCCGCACGACTTCCCGGACGGTGTGGTGGCGCAGCAGTACGCGCCGGATGCGCTGGCCGGCCGGCGGTACTACGAGCCGTCCCGGCACGGCGCGGAGGCCCGTTACGCGGAGCGCACGGAACGGATCCGGGCCATCCTGGACAAGCCCGCGGAGCCGGACGGCTCGTAGCCGCCGCGCGACGGGAGAGCCGCCCTGGTCGCGCGATGCGGGCGGCTACCGCGAGATAGGGTCAGGCAGATGAGGGAGCAGGCATGCTGAACGCGGTCTGGGTGGCGGTCATCGTCGCCGCCTTCTGCTGGGCGGTCCTGGTGGCCGCGGCGGTGTACGTGCTGGTGAAGCTGGCCCGTCTGATCAACCAGACGTTGGCGGCCGTCACCGGGCTGCGGGAGAGCAGCGACGCGGTCATCGAACGGGCGCACGCCACCCTCGACGCCACGGCCGGCCAGCTCAGCCGGACCGACGAGATCACCGCGAGCATGGACGAGGTGGCTGGCAACATGGCCGAGCTCACCGGCCGGGTGACCCAGTTCGCGCCGCTGGCCAAGCTGGCCGCCGCGCAGGCCGGGTCCCGGTTCGCCCGGGTCTCCGCGCTCGTCTACGGCGTACGGCACGCCGCTGAGATACGGGCCGGATCCCGGGCGATCGAGGAGGGGCGGCGATGATCCGGCGGCTGTTCTGGCTGACCCTGGGCGCGGTGCTCGGCATCACCGCCTACCGGCGGGCCACCGCCGTGGCCCGCGCGATCATGCCCGGCCCGCGCGCACGGGAGATAGCCGGCTTCGCCGGGGACGTGCGTGAGGGTATGCAGATCTACCGCCAGCGCCAGCTCCAGGCCTCGCGCCCGGCCCTGGAAGGGCGCCCCGACCACACAGAGCCCGACCACACAGAGCCCGGCCACACTGGGCCCGATCAGACAGAGGATGGCCGTTGATGGAGTCGGCAGAGATTGCCCGCCGTTTCCTTACCTACTTCGAGAACCGCGGGCACACCGTCGTCCCGTCCGCCTCGCTGATCGCCGACGATCCCACGCTGCTGCTGGTGAACGCGGGCATGCAGCCGTTCAAGCCGTATTTCCTGGGCCAGGCCACGCCGCCGTTCAACCGGGCCACCAGCTGCCAGAAGTGCGTCCGCACGCCGGACATCGAGGAGGTCGGCAAGACCACCCGGCATGGCACGTTCTTCCAGATGCTGGGCAACTTCTCGTTCGGCGACTACTTCAAGGAGCAGGCCATCCCGTTTGCCTGGGAGCTGCTCACCGCGCCAGAAGCCGACGGCGGGTTCGGCTTCCCCGAGGAGCGGCTGTGGGCCACCGTGTACCTCGACGACGACGAGGCGTTCCGCATCTGGCATGAGGTCGTCGGGGTGCCGGAGAGCCGGATCCAGCGCCGCGGCATGGCCGACAACTACTGGTCGATGGGCGTGCCCGGGCCGTGCGGTCCGTGCTCGGAGATCTACTACGACCGCGGCCCTGACTACGGCCTCGACGGCGGCCCGATCGTGGATGAGGACCGCTACCTGGAGGTGTGGAACCTCGTCTTCATGCAGTACCTGCGCGGCGAGGGAGCGGGCAAGGAGGGCTGGCCCATCCTGGGCGACCTGCCCAAGCGCAACATCGACACCGGCATGGGCCTGGAGCGGATGGCCGCGATCCTGCAGGGCGTGGACAACATCTACGAGGTTGACACGCTGTGGAAGGTGCTGGACAAGGCGGCCGAACTGACCGAGCAGAAGTACGGCCGGGACCACCGCTCCGACGTGGCGCTGCGGGTGGTCGCCGACCATGTCCGCACGGCCGTGATGCTGGTCGGCGACGGCGTGCTGCCGTCCAACGAGGCCCGCGGCTATGTGCTGCGGCGCATCCTCCGGCGCAGCGTCTACAACCTGCGGCTGCTGGCCGGCGGCCAGCGCGGCGGCGGCAGCGACGGCCACTACCTGCACGAGCTGGCGGACACCGCGCTGAACGCGATGGCCGACCTGTACCCCGAGCTGCGCACCGAGGCCCCGCGGATCCTGGGCGTGATCGACGCCGAGGAGAGCACGTTCCTGGCCACGCTGCGCACCGGGTCGGCCATGTTCGACGCCGCGGTCGGCGAGACCCGGCGGCGTGGGGCCGCGACCCTGTCCGGCGAGCAGGCGTTCCAGCTGCACGACACCTACGGCTTCCCGATCGACCTCACCCTGGAGATGGCCAACGAGCAGGGCCTGGCCGTGGACGAGGACGGGTTCCGGCGGCTGATGGCCGAGCAGCGGCAGCGGGCCAAGCAGGATTCGCTGGACAAGAAGACCGGGAACGCGGACATCTCCGTGCTGGCCAGCCTGCTGAGCAAGTCGGGGCCGGTCACCTTCACCGGGTACGACTTCACGTCCGGGGAAGCGACCGTCACCGGGCTGCTGGCCGACGGGGTGAGCGTGCCCGCGGCCGGCGCTGGCACCGAGGTGGAAGTGGTGCTGGACCGCACGCCGTTCTACGCCGAGGGCGGCGGCCAGCTGGCGGACGCCGGCCTGATCCGGGTGGCCAGCGCGCCGGGCGCGCCCGGCGGCCTGATCGAGGTCCGCGATGTGCAGCAGCCGGTGCCCGGGCTCATCGTGCACCGCGGCGTGGTGGCCAGCGGTGAGGTGGTGGTCGGCGCGGCCGCCGAGGCCGAGATCGACATCGCCAGGCGGCGGGCCATCTCCCGCTCACACACCGCCACGCACATGGTGCACCGGGCGTTCCGCGGCGCGCTGGGCGAATCCGCGGCCCAGGCCGGCTGGAGAACTCACCCGGCCGGATGCGCTTCGACTTCACCGCGGCCGGGGCGGTGCCGCCCTCGGTGCTGCGCGACGTGGAGGACGAGGTCAACCAGGTGCTCATCGACGATCTCGCGGTGCGCGCGTTCGTCACCCCCATCGACGAGGCCCGCTCGATGGGCGCGATCGCCCTGTTCGGCGAGAAGTATGGCGATGAGGTCCGGGTCGTCGAGGTCGGCGACTACTCGCGCGAGCTGTGCGGCGGCACCCACGTGGCCCACTCCGGCCAGCTCGGCCTGGTCAAGATCCTCGGCGAGTCGTCCATCGGGACCGGGGTACGCCGGGTGGAGGCCCTGGTCGGCACCGACGCGTTCCGTTACCTGGCCCGGGAGAGCGTGCTGGTCAGCCAGCTCACCGAGCAGCTGAAGACTCGCCGGGAGGACCTGCCGGACCGGGTGGCCGGGCTGGTCAGCCGCCTCCGCGACGCCGAGCGTGACCTGGAGCGGCTGCGCAGCGAGCAGGTGCTCGGCGCGGCGGCCGGCCTGGCCGCCAGCGCCGAGGACGTTGGCCAGGTGGCGTTCATCGCGCACCAGGTACCGGACGGGACCACCGCCGACGGCATCCGCAAGCTCGCTCTCGACGTGCGCGGCCGGCTGCCAGAGCAGCGGCCCGCCGTGGTGCTGATCGCGGGCGTGCCTGCCGACCGGCCCGCCATCGTGGCGGCGGTCAACGAGGCCGCCCGCGGGCTCGGCCTGGCCGCGGGGGCACTGGTCCGCGCGGCCGCCGGGGCGCTGGGCGGAGGCGGCGGTGGCCGGGACGATATCGCGCAGGGCGGCGGCGCGCCGCAAGGCGACCGGTCTGACCAGGCAATCGCCGATGCTTTTGCTGTGGTTCGGGCGGTTGTGAGGGACATAGCGTGATCGGTTGGCGTACGGTTAAACCGTGCTGCAGCCATCCCGTTACGCCGATGAGGCCGCTGACGTGCGGAGTTCGGCGCTGAGGACCGGTGTGCGGCTCGGTGTTGACTACGGCTCGGCCAGGATCGGCGTCGCCCGCAGCGATCCCGACGGCCTGCTGGCCAGCCCGCTGACCACCGTGCCGCGCGGCCCCGGTGACCTCGACAGCCTGGTCAGCCTGACCCTGACCCACCAGGCCATCGAGGTCATAGTCGGGCTGCCCACCAGCCTGTCCGGGCGCGCCGGGGCCGCGGCGGCCGCGGCCAGGGACTTCGCCACCACGCTGGCCGGCCGGCTGAACCCGCTGCCGGTGCGGCTGGTCGATGAACGCTTCACCACCGTGCTGGCGCACGACGCGCTGCGCCAGGGCGGCAAGGGGTCACGCGCCCGGCGGCCCGTGGTGGATCAGGCCGCGGCCGCCCTGCTGCTGCAGGGAGCGCTGGACGCCGAGCGCGCCACCGGCCGGCTGCCGGGCATCCGGTCTCCCCGCCACCTGGGGAGACTGGGTGAGCCGCCACGCGCGGCGGGGGGCACAGGGAGAGCAGGACTGGGAGCCGGGGAATTACCCGCCGCCGGCGGACAACGGCGAGCAGTTCCCCGCGGATGGCTACCCGCCCGACGACGATGGCTGGAACGGCCACCCGCCCGGCAGCGAACGGTACGCCGGCGACGGCGACACCGGCGGCTACCCGGCGAGCGGCGGCTACCCGGCCCAGGGTGGCTATCCGGGCAGCGGTGGCTACCCGGAGCAGTCCGGGTGGTCCGGCCGCGGCCCCGGCGCGGAACCGCCGCCCGGGCCAGCGCACCAGCCCGACCCGTACACCTGGGGACCAGATCCGCTGAACGGCGACCCGGTGTCCCGGCGGCCCGCGGCCGAGCCGATGGCGCCGGAACGCTGGGAGCGCCAGTCCTGGGACGACCAGTCCTTGGGCAGCCGGCCCGGTGAGCAGGCCTGGGAGCAGCAGCCGTGGGAGGAGCAGGCCCCCGGGCCGCAGTCCTGGGCTGAGCCGTCGTGGGAGGCCGGCCGGGACACGTCCGGCGGGTTCCCGCCGCCGCCCGCGGCCATGCCCGGGACCGGTCATCCGTCCGGCCCGCTGTCCCCGCTGCCGGACTACGACTGGTCCAGCACCGCCTCCGGGCCGATGCCCAGCGCCGCGCCCTATGGTGACGGCCGCGCGGACCTCGCGCCGCCGCGCCGCGGATCCGGCCGCGGGCAGGATGGTGATCCTGGGTATCCGGGGTATGAGGGCTACGTGGACGACCCACGTGATCTGGAGCTTGACCCGCAGGAATCGGGGGAGTACCCGGCTACCGGGGAGCGGAGCTGGTACGGGGAGGGCGCCCAGCCCTCCGCCTGGTCCGAGGAGAGCGACCGCCGTGATCTGCTGCCCGGGCTGAACGAGGGCAAGAAGGGCCGCCGTGGCGGCGGGCCGCCGGCCAGCCCGGGCGGCCGCAAACGGCGGCGCCGCGGCCGCGTCGCGATCCTGGCCTCGCTGATGGTGTTCGTGCTCATCGCCGGGGCCGGCGGTGCGGTGATCTACCACTACTACCGGACCTATATCAACCCGCCGGACTTCTCCGGGTCGGGCACCGGCACCGTGCTGGTGCAGATCAGGCCGGGGCAGAGCGCTACCGCGGTGGGCGGGCGGCTGGCCGCGCTGGGCGTGGTGGCCAGCGCCCGCGCGTTCTCCAACGCGGCCAAGGCCAGCCCTAAGGGCAACGCGCTGGAGCCCGGCACCTACAAGGTGCACAAGCACATGCAGGCCTCGCTGGCGCTGGCCCTGCTGCTCATGCCATCCAGCCGGGTACAGATCAAGGTGACCATCCCAGAGGGATTCCGGCTGTCGCAGATCATCGCCCGGCTGGGCCAGGAGACCGGCAACCTCAAGGGATACGAGCAGGCCATCGCGCACCCGGCCGACCTGGGCCTGCCCGCGTTCGCGCACGGCAAGCCGGAGGGCTACATGTTCCCGGCCACCTACGACATCCAGCCGGGGACCTCGCCGACCGCCGTGCTGAAGAGCATGGTGCAGCAGTTCAATCAGCAGGCGGCCAGCATCGGCCTGCCCGCGGCGGCGGCCAAGGGCCACGAGGGCGAGGGCGCGGTGATCACCGTGGCCAGCATCATCGAGGCCGAGGGCAAGATCCCGTCGGAGTACGCGAAGATCGCCGAGGTGGTCTACAACCGGCTCAACGCGGTCCCGCCGATCAAGCTGCAGCTCGACACGACCGTGCTGTACGCGATGAGCCTGAAGCACAGCAACGCCGCGTTCAGCACCACGTTCCCGTCGCCGTACAACACGTATCTGCACGCGGGCCTGCCGCCGGGGCCGATCGACAGCCCGGGCCGGACCGCGATCGAGGCCGCGCTGCACCCGGCGCACGGCAACCTGCTGTACTTCCTGACCATCAACTCGGCCACCGGGAAGACGCTGTTCTTCGACAACGCCACGGCGTTCGACGCCGCGGTGGCCAAGTACGGCAGCACCGGCACCGGCACCGGCACGCACACCGGCTCGGGCTGAGTACCAGGATCATGAAAGCGGCGGTACTAGGGGCGCCGATCGCGCATTCCCTTTCCCCGGTGCTGCACCGGGCCGCCTACCAGGCGCTCGGCCTGACCGGGTGGTCCTACCAGGCCATCGAGTGCGACGAGGCCGGGCTGCCCGGGCTGCTCGCCGGGTGCGGGCCGGAGTGGGCCGGGCTATCACTGACCATGCCGCTCAAGCGGGCCGTGCTCAGCCTGCTGGACGACGCCGGGCCGCTGGTGGCCGACGTCGGCGCGGCCAACACGGTGTGCTTCGACGCCGGGCGGCGGCACGGGCACAACACCGACGTGCCCGGCATGATCACCGCCATCACCGAGGCGGCCGGCCCGCTGCCCGCGGACCCAGGCCCGGTGCTGATCCTGGGTGGCGGCGCGACCGCGTGCTCCGCGCTGGCCGCGGTGCGCGGGCTGGGCGCCAGCCAGGCCACGGCGGCGGTCCGTGATCCCCGGCGGGCCGGCGACCTGCTGGCCGCGGCGGACCGGCTGGGCCTGCCGGTCCGGCTGGCCCCGTTCGGCGACCCGGCGCAGCCCGCGCCCGGCCTGCTCATCTCCACCGCCCCGGCCGGCGCGGCCGACCACTACGCGGACCGCATCCGGAAGGGCCAGTTCCGCCCGGGATGCGTGCTTGACGTGGTGTACCACCCCTGGCCCACCGCGCTGGCCGCCGCCGCGCAGGAGGCCGGAGTGCCCACGGCCGGCGGTTTCGCACTGCTGCTGCACCAGGCCGCGCATCAGGTCGAGTTGATGACCGGTAAATCGGCCCCGGTCGAGGCGATGCGCGCCGCCGGGCTGGCCGCGCTGGCGGCCCGCAGGTAAGCGGCCGGTAAGCGGATTGCAATCCCATTCCGGTGGACGTGCCCAGGCTGGGCACATAGCGTGATCACATGCGTGATGGGGGGATGGTTGCGGGGATTGTGGCTAATGATCCGGTGGCGCTGGGCGCCGCCTACGATCACTACGCCCCGGGGATTTACGCGTACTGCCGGTCGCTGCTGAGCGAGCCGGCCGAGGCGGCCGACGCGGTGCATGACACGTTCGTGATCGCGGCGGTCCGGCTGGGCGGGCTGCGGACGCCCAGCCGCCTGCGGCCGTGGCTCTACGCGGTGGCCAGGAACGAGTGCCGGCGCCAGCTGGCCAGCCGGGAAGCGGCCACGTTAGACCAGGGCAGCGGGAACCCGGGCGACGACACCACCGACTTCGGCGCCGCGCTGGACGAGGCTGAGCTGCGCGAGCTGGTCCAGTCCGCGCTGGCCGGGCTGAGCCCTGATGACCGGGAGATCGTCGAGCTCAGCATGCGCCACGCGTTCTATGGCGCGGACCTAGCCGACGCGCTCGGCGTGCCGCGCAACCAGGCGCGGGCGCTGGCCGCCCGGGGCCGCGCCCACCTGGAGAGCGCGCTGGGCGCGCTGCTGGTCACCCGGTCCCGGCACGGGTCGTGTGCCGAGCTGGCCCAGATCCTGGCCAGCTGGGATGGGGAGCTGACCCCGGCCATCCGCAAGCAGGTGGCGCGGCACATCGCCGGGTGCGACTGGTGCGGTGAGCGGCGCCGCCGCGAGCTGAGCCCGATGGCCCTGCTGGGCAAGCTGCCCGTGCCGGAGCTGCCCCCCGGTCTGCGGGACCAGGTGCTGACCCTGGTCAAGGACGACTCGCCGGATGCGGCCGTACTGCGGGGCCAGCTGGCCCGCCGGGCGGAGCCGTTCGCCCGGTCCGGGTTCCCGGTGCCGCTGGACCGGCTGGCCGCCGCGCACGGGCCGGGCACGTTCATCCCGGCGGCCGGGGTGCTGATCGCGGTGTTCGCGGTGTTCGGCGGCGGCGCGGTGCTGGTGTCGAACACGCTGCCCAAGTCGGGATCGCCCGCCGTCACCGCACTGGCGCCGCTGGCGCCCTCGGCCCGGCCCGCCCCGTCGGCCAGCCCGCCCGCGTCCGCGCAGACGCGCGGTGGCCACCAGGGCGGCGAGCAGCTGCGCCAGGCCCGGGCGGGCGGGACGCTGACGGCCCGGCCGAGCGGGTCGCGGCACACCTCGGGCCAGCCGTCGCCGTCGAAGTCGAAGACGGCTTCGCCCAGCCCCAGCCCGGCCAAGTCGCCGACGGGCACGCCCACCCCCTCGCCGACGCCATCGAGCCCGACACCGACGCCGACCCCATCCAGCCCGACGCCCACCCCGACCCCGACGCCGTCCAGCCCCACCCCGACTCCGACGCCCAGCGAGTCAGACACGGGGACCACCGCGCCGGCCAGCTGACTGAGTGGAGCCAGCCCGGCCGGCGTCCCGGGCCGGGCGTCCCGCCGGGCGGCGGGCGGGAATACCACCGGGCCGCAAATTGCTGTTAGTCTTACTGACGACCAGCCCGGCATGTCCGTGCTGGGCGTGCAAGCGGAGGACCACCTCCCACCTAGCCGGCCGTGAGGCTGGCGGGTAGCCTGCCGGCCTCCTGGGCTGGCCAGGCAGGCCGGGCGAACCGCCCCGGTCGTGGCCGCCATTGGGCGGGCACCGATCACGGGGCTGCCAGTTCCGGTTGACCACATTCCCTGTCGCGGAATCCGCGGCGGGGTGGTGGCGTTAGGTGGGCTTCGCATGCACCGATGCGGGGCCCTTTTTCGTCCGGCAGGAAGACGCCGCCGGGGAAGAGTTCCGCGGGATGGTCGCAGCGCAGCCGATCCGGGCACCCTGCCCGGGCGGTGACCAGGCCCAAGGAGGTCACATCAGCGCCGAACCCCGTATCAACGACCGCATCCGCGTTCCCGAAGTGCGGCTCGTAGGTCCCAACGGCGAGCAGGTCGGAATCGTCGCACTAAACGACGCGCTCCGGCTGGCTCAGGAAGCGGACCTCGACTTGGTGGAGGTTGCGCCCACCGCGCGCCCGCCGGTCTGCAAGCTCATGGACTACGGAAAGTTCAAGTACGAGTCCGCGCTCAAGGCCCGCGAGTCGCGCAAGAACCAGGCGCAGACGGTCATCAAGGAGATCAAGCTCCGGCCGAAGATCGACCCGCACGACTACGGGACCAAAAAGGGTCACGTTGAGCGGTTCCTCAAGCAAGGTGACAAGGTCAAGGTGACCATCATGTTCCGCGGACGCGAGCAGTCCCGGCCCGAACTCGGGTTCCGGCTGCTGCAGCGCCTGGCCGGTGACGTTGAGGAGCTGGGCTTCGTTGAGTCCCAGCCCAAGCAGGACGGCCGGAACATGATCATGGTGATCGGGCCACACCGGAAGAAGAGCGAGTCCAAGTCCGACCGCATCGCGTCCCGGGACGTGGCGGCTGAGGCGCCCCGGCCGGTACCCCGGCCGCGCCGCCCGGCCGCGCCGCCCGGCGGCCAGCCCAGTGCTAGCCAGCCCAGTGCTAGCCAGCACAGTGCTAGCCAGCACAGTGCCAGCCAGAACAGTGCTGGGCACCAGAACGGGACTGGCCCGGCGGAGCAGGCGGGCGCCTGAGCGAGGGCAGGACCGCACCTCAGACTTAGCTGCCGGGGGCACCACAGACAGCGGATGCCGGCAGGCATCCGGGGCACCGTGCCGCCACGGCACGCAACGAACACGGAGACAACGGCCACCATGCCGAAGATGAAGACGCACAGCGGAGCGGCCAAGCGGTTCCGGCTCACCGCGACCGGCAAGGTAATCCGCCGCCGGGCCAACATGAACCACCTGCTGGAGCACAAGTCGAGCCCGGCGAACCCGGCGGCTGAACAAAGACCTGACGGTGGCCCCGGCGGACGTCAGGAAGACCAAGAAGCTGCTGGGGAAGTAACCCAGCCCGGCCCGCAAGGGAGTCAGTGAAATGGCACGCGTGAAGCGGGCTGTCAACGCCCACAAGAAGCGCAGGGTTGTCCTCGAGCGGGCGAGCGGTTACCGGGGCCAGCGCTCCCGGCTCTACCGCAAGGCCAAGGAGCAGGTCCTGCACTCGATGACGTACGCCTACCGGGACCGCAAGGACCGGAAGGGTGCGTTCCGGAGGCTCTGGATCCAGCGCATCAACGCCGCGGCACGCGCCGACGGCATCACTTACAACCGGTTCGTGCAGGGCCTCAAGCTGGCCGACGTCGAGGTTGACCGCCGGATGCTGGCCGAGCTCGCGGTGAGCGACCCGGCCGCGTTCTCGGCCCTGGTCGAGGTGGCCAAGACGGCGCTGGCCGAGGCTGGCCCGGACGCGGCCAGCGCGGCCGCCTGACGCCGGCCTGCGCAGCACGCGGGGCGATCTGATGGGGCAGGCCGGCACCGAGCTGACCAGCATCCGCTCGCCCCGGGTGAAAGCCGCCCGCCAGCTCGGCAAGCGGGCGCTCCGCCAGCGGGCCCAGGCCTTCCTGGCCGAGGGCCCGCAGGCGGTGGGTGAGGCGCTGGCCGCCGGTGACGTGGTGTCCCAGCTGTTCATCACGGCGACCGCGCAGGGCCGCTACGGCGAGCTGGCCCGCCTCGCCGCCGCCCAGGGCGCCGAGGTGCACCCGGTCAGCGGCGAGGTCATGGCCGAGCTGGCGCAGACCGTTACCCCGCAAGGGGTGCTGGCCGTCTGCCGGTTCGTCGACGTGCCGCTGGCCGCGGTGACCGGGGCGAGCGCCGCGCTCCGGCTGGTGGTGATCCTGGCTAACGTCCGCGATCCGGGCAACGCCGGGACCGTGCTGCGCACCGCCGACGCGGCCGGCGCGGACGCGGTCCTGTTCGCCGGGTCCTCGGTGGACCCGTACAACAGCAAGTGCGTCCGCGCGTCCGCGGGCAGCCTGTTCCATCTGCCGGTGGTCACCGGCACGCCGGTGCCCGACGCGGTCCAGGCACTGCGCACGGCCGGGCTGCAGGTGCTGGCGGCCGACGGCGGCGCCCGCACCACCCTCGATGACCTGCAGGCGGCGGGCACCCTCAGCCGCGGCACCGGCTGGCTGTTCGGCAACGAGGCCTGGGGCCTGCCGGCCGAGGTCCGCGCGCTGGCCGACGACACCGTCGCGGTGCCGATCTACGGCCGCGCGGAGAGCCTGAACCTGGCCGCGGCCGCGGCGGTCTGCCTGTACTCCTCGGCCCGGGCGCAGGGCCAGCGCTCCGCGCCCAGCCCGGCGGCCTGAACACTGGGCCCGGAACACTGGGCCTGAACACTGGGAGAGCAGTGACGTGCTGGGAACAGCTGGCCCGGGGGGCTGCCGCTGCCCGTCGCACAGGCGCTAGAGTCTGATCACGTTGCGTCATTCGCAGGTGCAGTACCGAGCAGAGCACAGGAAGCTTCAAGGGCCGGACGGAGGCGGCGGTCTGATGGACAGGCTCATGCCCGACCGGGCGGCCATGCTGGCCAGCGTGCCGGCCGGGGCCGCGTCCGGTGGTGCGGTCTGCCCGGACGACCTGCCGGACGGCCTCGTCATCGCCGATCACGCGGGCCGGATCGTCGTGTTCAACCAGGCCGCCGAGCGGCTCACCGGCATCGCCGCGCCGGACGCGGTCGGCCGGGACATCCGGCAGGTCCTGCCGCTGCGCGACACCGAGGGCCGTAGCTGGTGGGCGTGCGCCGACCCGTACCAGGGCCTGTCCACCCGCACCAGGCACCCCGAGGTTCCGCTGCTCATGCCGGACGGCACCGAGTTCCTGGTCTCCATGGGCTACGTGCGGGTACCCCGCGGCAAGCCCGGGATGGCCTGGCCCGGCCCGGTGCAGCCGGGCGCGGTGCAGCGCATCGTGGTCACCCTGCGCGGTGCCCAGCAGCGGGCCCGGCTGGAGCGCAGCCGGGCCGACCTGGTCTCCACCGTGGCCCATGAGCTCCGCTCCCCGCTGACCAGCGTGAAGGGCTTCACCGCCACGCTGCTGGCCAAGTGGACCCGGTTCACCGACGACCAGAAGCGGGTGATGCTGGAGACCGTCAACGCGGACGCGGACCGGGTCACCCGGCTGATCACCGAGCTGCTCGACGTGTCCCGGATCGAGGCCGGCCGGATCGAGATCCACCGCCAGCTGGTGGACATCCCGCACCGGGCGGAGAAGATCGTGGCCGGCCGGGTGGCCGCGGGCGACCCGCCGGAGCGGTTCCGCGTCGAAGTCCCCAGTGAGCTGCCGGAGACCTGGCTGGATGCCGACAAGGTGGACCAGATCCTCGGCAACCTGGTGGAGAACGCGGTACGGCACGGTGCTGGTACGGTGACAATCGTGGTACAGCCTGCTGACACCTTCGGCCCGCGCGCGGTCAGCCGGGCTGGTGCTCAGGCCACGGCGGTCGCGGTCAGCGTCCGTGACGAGGGCGACGGCGTACCGCCGGAGCTGGTCCCGCGGATCTTCCGGCAGTTCTGGCGGGCCAAGCGGCGTGGCGGGGCCGGATTGGGCCTGTACATCGTGAAGGGCCTGGTCGAGGCGCAGGGTGGGTCGATCACGGTGCAGAGCGCTCCCGGCGGCGGTGCCGAATTCCGATTTACCATGCCCGCCGGACTGCCCGACTTCGGGTAGCTGGCGGGCGCAGCGCGGCGGCCGCGGCCGGCCTCCGCCCTGGCGCGGGCTTCCTCCGGCACCGGTGGCTGCCCCACGTCAGCGTGTACCAGTGCCCGGAAATCCCAGACCCAGCTGGCCTCGCGCGAGCAGGCCAGGACGCAGCAGGAAGCAGAACGATGTCGGCACCGAACAAGCAGTACGACCCGGTGGAGGTGACCGCCCTGTCCGCCGGGGAAGTCGCCCGCACCCGGGATGAGGCGCTGGCGGCCATCGCCGCCGCGCGCACCCTTGACGAGCTCAAGGCGGCCCGGCTGGCGCACGCCGGGGACCGGTCACCGCTGGCCGCCGCGCGGGCCGAGATCGGCGCGCTGCCGCCGGAGGCCCGGGCCGGGGCAGGCAAGCGGGTCGGCGCGGCGCTGCGTGAGGTCAGCGACGCGCTCGCGGCCCGCCAGGCCGACCTGGAAGCCGAACGGGACCAGCGGGTCCTGATCGAGGAGACCGTCGATGTCACGCTGCCCTGGGACCGGCAGCCGCCGGCGCCCGGCACCCGGTGACCACGCTCGGCGAGCGGCTGTCCGACGTGTTCGTCGCCATGGGCTACGAGATCGCCGAAGGCCCCGAGGTCGAAGCCGAGTGGTACAACTTCGACGCGCTGAACTTCCCGCCCGACCACCCGGCCCGGGAGATGCAGGACACCCTGTTCATGGCCGGCCCGGACGGGGCGGACCGGTCCGGGGTGGTGCTGCGCACGCACACCTCGCCGGTGCAGATCCGGGCCATGCTGACCCGGCCGCTGCCGCTGTACGTGGTCAGCCCGGGCACGTGCTACCGCAGCGACGCGCTGGACGCCACGCACAGCCCGGTGTTCCACCAGATCGAGTGCCTGGCCGTGGACGAAGGTCTGACCATGGCCGACCTGCGCGGCGCGATCAGCGCGTTCGTGACCGCGATGTTCGGCGAAGGCCTGCGCACCCGGCTGCGGCCCGACTTCTTCCCGTTCACCGAGCCGTCCGCGGACGTGTCCATGGAGTGCCACATCTGCCGGGGCGCGTCCACCCGGCCGGGCGGCGCACCGTGCCGGGTATGCCGCTCCCAGGGCTGGATCGAGCTGGCCGGCTGCGGGATGGTCAACCCCCGGGTGCTGATCGCCTGTGGCATCGACCCGGACCGGTACAGCGGCTTCGCGTTTGGCCTGGGCATCGACCGCACCCTGATGGTCCGCGACGGGGTGGCCGACATCAGGGACACCCTGGAGGGCGACGTGCGGTTCAGCCGCGCGTTCGGGATGGAGGCCTGATGCGACTCCCGCTGTCCTGGCTGGCCGAGGCGGCCGGCCTGGCGCCGGACCAGGATCCGGCCGAGGTGGCCCGGCGGCTCACCGCGGCCGGCCTGGAGGTCGAGTCGGTGGAGCCGGCCGGGCAGGACATCACCGGCGTGCTGGTGGCCGAGGTGACCGGCATCGAGGAACTCACCGGGTTCAAGAAGCCGGTGCGGTACTGCCAGGTCAGCACCGGCGGAGCCGAGCCGCGCGGGGTCATCTGCGGAGCGGTCAACTTCGCCGTCGGGGACCGGGTGCCGCTGGCCCTGCCGGGCGCCCACCTGCCCGGCGGGTTCGAGATCGGCGCCCGGAAGACTTACGGGCACATCTCGGACGGCATGATCTGCTCGGCCGCCGAACTGGGCATCGGCGAGGATCACTCCGGCATCCTGGTGCTGCCGCCGGACGCGCCGCTGGGCGCGGATTTCGTGGCCTACGCGGGCCTGGCCGACCATGTGCTGGACATCGCGGTCACCCCGGACCGGGGCTACGCGCTGTCCGTCCGCGGCGTCGCACGGGAACTGGCCATCTCCTACGAGCTGCCGATCCGCGATCTGGCCGACGCGGACCTGCCGGACGATGTCGCGGTGGTCTCCCCGGAGATCTACCCGGCCAGCATCGAGGACCCCACCGCGTGCGACCGGTTCGTGCTGCGCGAGGTGCGCGGGTTCGACCCGGCGGCGCCCACCCCGCTGGCCATCCGGGTCCGGCTGGCCCGGGCCGGACAGCGCTCGGTGTCGCTGGCCGTGGACATCACGAACTATGTGATGCTCGAGCTCGGCCAGCCGCTGCACGCGTTCGACCGGGACAAGCTGAACGGGCCCATCGTGGTCCGCCGGGCCCGCCCCGGCGAGCGGCTGGAGACCCTCGACCACGTGGTGCGTGACCTCGACCCCGAGGACATCGTCATCGCCGACTCGTCCGGCGCGATCTCGCTGGCCGGCACCATGGGCGGGCTGGCCACCGAGATCTCAGGCACGTCCAGCAACCTGGTCATCGAGGCCGCGCACTTCGACGCCCGGGGCACGGCCCGGATGAGCCGCCGGCACAAGCTGTTCAGCGAGGCGTCCTACCGCTTCGAGCGGGGCGTGGACCGCGAGCTGCCGCTTCGGGCCAGCGCACGGACGGTGGCCCTGCTGGCCACCTTCGGTGGTGGCACCGTCCCGGCGGGCTGCACGCACGCACAGGTGGACGTGCCGGCGGTGTCCATCACGATGGCGCTGGATTACCCGGACCAGGTGGCCGGGATGGGCTACGGCCGGGACGCGGTGCTGCGCCGGCTGCACGAGGTGGGCTGCCTGGTGACCGAGGTGACCGGGGGAGCCGGCCCGCGGCTGCAGGTCCAGCCACCGTCCTGGCGGCCGGACCTGCGCTACCCGTGGGACCTGGCCGAGGAAGTCATCCGGCTGGAGGGCTACGAGAACATCCCGATCCGGATGCCGCGGGCCGCGGCCGGCCGCGGCCTGACGGACCAGCAGCGGCTGCGCCGGCAGACCGGCCGCGCGCTGGCGCTGGCCGGCTACACCGAGGTGCTCAGCACCCCATTCAGCTCGGCCGCGGATCATGACCGGCTGCTGCTGCCGCTGGACGACCCACGCCGCCGGGCGCCGCGGGTCGCCAACCCGCTGAGCGACGACGAGCCGCTGCTGCGCACGACACTGCTGCCCGGCCTGCTCCGGGTGCTGACCCGTAACATCGGCCGTGGCTTCGGCGACGTCGGCCTGTTCGAGAACGGCCGGGTGTTCCGCGAGCTGCCGGGCGGCCCGCGCACCGCGCCCATCCTCCGGGTGGACCGCGGCCCGACGCCCGACGAGGTGGCCATGCTGGCGGCGGCGCTGCCGGACCAGCCGCTGCACATCGCCGCGGTGGTGGCGGGCGAGCGGGCGCTGGGCGGATGGTGGGGCGCTGGCCGGCTGGCAGGCTGGCCGGACGCCATCGAGGCGGCCCGGGAGGTGCTGCGGGCGAGCCGGCGCAGCTTCGAGATCCGGGCCGTCCAGACCGTGCCCTGGCACCCCGGCCGGTGCGCGGCGCTGTTCGTGCAGGCTGAGGACGGCCAGGAGCGGCTGGCCGGGTACGCGGGCGAGCTGCACCCGCGGGTCGTCGCCGCGTTCGGTGTGCCGCCCCGTACCAGCGCGATGGAGCTGGACATGTCGCTGATCGAGGCGGCGGCGGCCAAGCTGCCGCCGGTCCAGGCGCCGGCCATCTCGGCCTACCCGGTGGCCACCCAGGACGTCGCGCTGCTGGTGCCGCTCGACGTGCCGGCCGCGGCGGTGCAGGCCGCGCTCGTGGACGGGGTGCGCGGCAGCGACTACCCCGGGCTGCTCGAGGATGTCCGGCTGTTCGACATCTACACCGGCGAGCAGGCTGGGGAGGGGCGTAAGTCGCTGGCGTACTCGCTGCGGTTCCGGGCCCCGGACCGCACGCTGACCGTGGAGGAGACGACCGCCGCGCGCGACGCCGCGGTGGCTGAGGCAGCCCGGCAGGTGGGCGCGGTGCTGCGCGGGCCATCCTGACCGCCTGCCCCGGTCCCGTGGCGGCCTGCTCTAGTCGCGGGCCGCCCATGGGCCGGCAGCGGCGCCGTGACCGGGCCGAGCAGAAAAGCCAGCACCAGCACAACGCCAGCTAGTGACAAGGCTTGCAGCACGCCGACGTGGTCGCCGAGGAACCCGATAGCCGGGGGCCCGGCCAGGAACGCCACGTAGCCGATCGACGAGGCGGTGCTGACCCGGCCGGCTGCGTACCTGGGGTCGTCGGCCGCCGCGCTGAGCCCGACCGGGAAGCCGAGCGAGGTACCCAGCCCGAGCAGCACGGCGCCGGCCAGGGCCACCGGCAGGAACCGGCCGAAGACGATCACCGCCAGCCCGGCCAGCGCGGTGGCCGCGCCGGCCCGCAGCATGCTGACCCGGCCGAACCGGTCGATGAACCGCGGGCCGAACCACCGGCCTGCGGTCATCGCGGCCAGGAACGTGGCCAGCGCGAGCGTGCCGACCACCGGTGCCGCGTGATACCCGGTGATGACCCCGAGGCTGAGCCAGTCGTTGCCGGTCCCCTCGGTGAACGCCATGCACAGCACGAACAGGCCGATGAGCAGGGTCCGTGGCTCAGTCCAGGCGCTGAGCGGGCCGCGTCGCACGGCCGCCCCGGCCGGGTCCGGCGTCGCGGCATGCGGCAGGAAGCGCCGGGTCGCGGCCGGCACCGCGATCGCCACTGCGGCCGCCACCGCGAGCAGGTGCGCGGTGACCGGCACGCCGGCCGCGACCATGATCGCGCCCAGGCCAGCCCCGCCCACCGTGCCGATGCTCCACCCGGCGTGGAACCTGGGCATGATCGACCGGCCGAGGGCCTGTTCCACGGCCGCGGCCTGC
The DNA here is from genome assembly GCA_963747705.1 of uncultured Actinomycetes bacterium. Classification (GTDB taxonomy): domain Bacteria; phylum Actinomycetota; class Actinomycetes; order Streptosporangiales; family Streptosporangiaceae; genus RYN-230. Next base: position 46,729 of record CAVVGF010000012.1, read on the forward strand.
ACGTTCATCGCCACGTCCCAGTTGCCCGTGCCGAAGCCGAACAGGAACAGGCCGGCCACCACCAGCGGGATCCCGTGCTGGTAGCCAACCGCCACGGTAGCCAGGCCGGAGGCCGAGATCAGCGACATGACCAGCACCGTGCGGCGCTCGCCAATTTTGGTGATCACCAGCCCGGACAGCGGCATCGCGATGGTCGAGCCGATGGCGATGCTGAGCAGGATGAGCCCGAGCACGCCGGGGGTCACCCGCAACTGGCTGCGTACCTGCGGGATCCGGGCGGCCCAGCTGGCGAACGCGAACCCCGCGGCGGTGAAGACGACATAGACGGCGTTGCGGGCGCTCCGGACACGCGAATCGGGGAGTATCGCCGCTATTGTCTGCACGGCCATCATGCTGTCACGTGGCCCTGAATGCCCTTCGAGCCGGTTGTGATGTCGGTAGCCTCATACGGGAGGCCGGCAAGTGGTCACGAATTGTAACCGGGAAGGGTAAAGCCACCCGAAGCGACCCAGCCCGGAGGGAGGCGCAGATCACTAGGGGTAAGTCCAGGATCTCACCTGATGCGCCCAACCCGTCCGGCCCGGCCGGGGCCGCCGAGCCTAGGGCCACGTTCGGTGAGGTCTTCCGGATTGGGGAGTTCCGGGCCCTGTGGATGGCCCAGGTCCTGTCGGTGGCCGGCGATCAGCTGGCCCGGGTGGCCATCACCTTGCTGGTGTTCGACCAGACCCGGTCGGCCCTGCTCGCCGCGGTCGCGTTCGCGGCCAGCGTGGTGCCCACGTTCGCGGGCGGGCTGCTCCTGTCCGGGCTGGCCGACCGGTGGCCGCGCCGGCGGGTGATGATCGGCTGCGACCTGAGCCGCGCCGGGCTGGTCGGCCTGATGGCTCTGCCCGGGATGCCGCTCGTGGTGCGGGTCGGGCTGCTCGTCCTGGTCACCCTGATCAGCGCGCCGTTCACATCGGCCCGGGCGGCGCTGTACCCCGACATCCTGGCCGGCGACCGGTATGTGCTCGGTACCGCGGTCACCCTGACCACGCTGCAGTTCGCCCAGGTGCTGGGGTTTGCCGTCGGCGGGGCCGCGGTCGCGTTCTTCGGTGTGCGGGTCTCGCTGCTGGCCGACGCCGTGACGTTCATCGTGTCCGCGGTGATCACCGGCCTCTGGGTTCGCGCCCGGCCCATTCCGCGTGACCAGGACCACGGTGGCCCCGCCCGGCCGCCTGCCCGCACTGGCCGCGGCCTGCGTGCGGGCCTCCGGCTGGTGTTCCGCACCCCGGCGTTGCTCACGCCGATGCTGTTCGGCTGGATGGCTGCGTTCTACAACGTGCCGGAAGGGGTAGCGGCGCCGCTGGCCACGGCCCTGGGCGGCGGCGCGGTGGCCGTCGGGCTGATCCTGGCGGCCCAGGCATTCGGTGCCGCGCTGGGCGCGGCCCTGTTCAGCCGCCTGGTTCAACCGCAGCGGCGGCTGCGCTGGATGAGCCCGCTAGCTGCGGGCAGCTGCGCTGTGCTGGTCCTGTTCGTCGTTCACCCGGCGCTGCCCGGGGCGCTGATACTGCTCATGATCAGTGGCTTGTGTGACTGTTACCAGCTGGCCGCCAATGCCGCATTCGTCCGGGCGGTGCCGGACAGGCAGCGCAGCCAGGCATTCGGTATCGCCCAGGGCGGCATGAGCCTCGGTCAGGGCGCAGCGATGATCCTGGCTGGCGCGGCAGCGCAGCAGTTCCCACCCAGCCTGGTTATCGCGGCGAGCGGTGTCCTGGGTCTGGCTGCGGCCGTGGCCATCGCAGTGTCGCGGCCGCGGGCCGGATGAGCCCGTCGCCGATCACTCGCGGCCGGGTGGTGGATGGTCAGCCCCAGTGGGTGGTCGCGGTCATCGGTGCGCTCCTTCCGGTGTGATCGGTCTGCGGGCGGGTGGTGGATGGTCAGCCCCAGTGGGTGGTCGCGGTCATCGGTGCGCTCCTTCCGGTGTGATCGGTCTGCGGGCGGGTGGTGGATGGTCAGCCCCAGTGGGTGGTCGCGGTCATCGGTGCGCTCCTTCCGGTGTGATCGGTCTGCGGGCGGGTGGTGGATAGTCAGCCCCAGTGGGTGGTGGCCCTCATCGCGATACTCCTCTCTTCATTGGGTATGTGACCTTGGGTATGTGACCTGGTGGCTTCGGCAACCCTGTGGTAAAGGGTGCATACCACGCATTACAGCCCCATACGAGGGGCCGGCTGGGGATCGCCGCATTTCAGCCGGTTACCCTAGCTGCCAGGACTTGCAGTCAACTGGTAACCTAGAGTCACGCAGGTCCCGCATCTACCGGATAGTGGTATCTGTGCGTAATGGAGGCTTGACAGGCGGCACACTAGCTCTGTGACAATACGGGGCAGCGTTCTTACCGGTTGCCATGAGGCGGGCGGTCCAGGTACGGAGGAGGCTCGGATGCGACTTGGCGTCTGCACGCGCCCGCGCGCCGCCATCCGAGCTGCCCGGGCCTGGCCGATCTGGGAGCTGCCGCGCTGGCTGATCGTCTTCATCCTCGCGACCACCACGGCGTGTGCCGCCGCGATTGGGGTGGCCGCCGCCAGGACCACGCTGAATGGCCGTGACCTGCTGCTGTTCGGGGCACTGCTGGCCTGTATCGCCAGCACTGTCGAGCTGACCCGGCGGGCAGGTGAGAACGCGGGGGCCATCAAGGATGTTTACGCGGTCTGGGAACTGCCGATCGCGGTCCTGCTGCCGCCACTGTACGTGCTGCTCGCGGTGCTGATCCGGTTCGCGCTCATGCAGTGGCGGATCCGCCGCATACCGTTGCATCGCCGGGTGTTCAGCGCGGCCGCGGTCGCGCTGTCCTTCGGCGCCGTCTCGGTGGTTTTTCACCTGACTGCCCGGCAGTTCGCCGGACAGGGCCTGGGTGTCGGCCTTCATAGCTCTATGTTGCTGCTGGTCGTGGCGGCTGTCGCGGCGCTCCAGTGGGCGATCAACACCGTCCTGGTACTGCCGGCGCTCAAGGCATCGGATCCGGCCCTGCGCATCCGCGACATGCTGCTGCGACGGGAGCAGGTGCAGAACGACGTTGTCGAGTTGTGCGTCGCCGTCCTGGTCGTGCTCGGCATTGCCATCACTCCCTTGACCATCATCTTTTCACTACCCTTCGTAACGCTACTGCAACGTTCTGTGCGTCACGCCCAGCTGGTGAACGCCTCCCGGATCGACTCGAAGACGGGGCTGCTGAACGCGGGGACGTGGGAACGCGAAGCCGGCTCCGAGGTGGCTCGTGCTGTCCGTACTCGTACCCCCCTCGCCCTGGTGCTCATCGATATCGATCACTTCAAGGTGGTCAACGACCTGCACGGTCATCTGGCCGGCGATAAGGCCCTACGGGCCATCGCGCACACTTTCCAGATTTTCCTGCGCGACTATGATCTGGCCGGCCGGTTTGGCGGCGAAGAGTTCGCGCTGCTCCTGCCGCAAACCAGTGCCACCGACGCGCGCCAGATCGCGGAGCGGGTGCGGAAGCACATCGCGGCCATGCTGATCAGCGTGGATGATGATCCAGCTACTGAGCCACTACAGGTTACTGTCTCGGTGGGGGTGGCCGCACTAGGTGTGAGCTGGGAAAGGACAACCGGCAGCCAGCTCACCGACCTGCTGGCCGGTGCGGACAGCGCGCTGTACCGGGCCAAGCACGCGGGCCGGAACCAGGTGTGGATGGTCACCGACACGGCCACCTTGGGTGCGGTCGGCGACGCGGGTCAGCCTGGCCATGTGAGCGTTAACCACGGGTAACCGCCCGTTAAACAATCGGTTCTGACCGGGCCCGCGCAGGGCCAGCGGTCCCGGCTGGCTCAGGAGGATGGCGACGCCGACGGGCTGGGCAGCACGGTCACGATCTCCGCGCCCTCCTTGGTGCACTTCGAGGTGTCCCCGGTGCGCAGGATCTCGGGCGTGTTGAACCCGGTGCAGACCCAGCCGCTGACCGAGATCGGCCCGCCGCCGCCGTTGCCCGGCGCCTTGCCCGACGCCAGCTCGGCCGCGTAGGTCCGCTCCACCTTCATCGCCGCCGGGCAGGCGGTGCCGTGCACCACCTGCACCTGGACCGGGACACCGGCCGCGGTCTTGCCCATGCCACACGGGTGGCCACTGGGCACGGGGGAGGCGGACTGGGCTGCGGGCGAGGCGGGCGCGGCGGCCGCGGAACCGTGCGCGCCGCAACCGGAAAGCAGGACCAGGGCGAGCGCGGCGGGGAAAGCCGCGCCGGCGGGCCGGATGGAACGGCGCATGGGAGGGGCTCCTTTCGCGCCCCTCATCATGCCCTAGCCCAGTGGCCCTCCGACGCCGGCTCCCCGTGTCGGACGCGCCCCCGAGTGCGCCCGTTGGACGTATTCGTGATCCTTTGGGCTGCCAACCCTGCCCCGCTTCATCAGCCCGGAAACACATCTTGCATAACTAGTCATCCTCATGCATACTTTTGCGCGAGGGCCATAGGCGCGCGGGCCCACAACGCGAGGGCCGTAGCCGCGAGGACCGGCACCGCGAGGGGCGGAAACGCGCGAACTGGCCAGCGGGTCGGAGAACCGGATCCCAGCTGAGAGCACAGGAGGGCGGATGGGAGTCCGGGTGGCGGTAGCCGGTGCCAGCGGCTACGCCGGAGGAGAACTGCTCCGGCTTATCGACACGCATCCTGACCTTGAGCTCGGCCCGGTGACCGGGCACGCCAGCGCGGGCGCCGCCGTCACCGACCTGCACCCGCACCTGGCCAGCCTGGCCGGGCTGACGTTCGAGCCCACCGAGCCGGCCCGGCTGGCCACGGCCGATCTGGTCTTCCTGGCCCTGCAGCCCGAGGACTCCGCGGCCATCGCGGCCCAGCTCCCGGACGGCGTCGCGGTCATCGACCTGAGCGCCAGCTTCCGGCTCGCCGACCCGGCCGACTGGGCCGCGTTCTACTCCGGACCGCACGCTGGCCGCTGGGTCTATGGCCTGCCCGAGCTGCCCGGGGCCCGGGACCGGATCCGGGCCGCCCGCCAGGTCGCCGCCCCGGGCTGCTACGCCACCGCGGTCATCCTGGCGCTGGCGCCGCTGCTGGCCGCCGGGCTGGCCAGCCCGGCCGACATCGTCGCCGTCGCCGCGTCCGGCACGTCCGGCGCGGGCCGCACCCCCCGCCCTGGGCTGCTGGCCACCGAGATCATGGGCGCGATGTCCGCGTACCAGGTGGGCGGCGTGCACCGGCACATCCCAGAGATCGAGCAGGCCCTGGGCCAGGCCACCGGCACCCGCCCCACCGTGTCGTTCACCCCGCTGCTCGCGCCCATGCCCCGCGGCATCCTGGCCACCTGCACCGCCCGGCTGGCCACCCAGGTCGGCCCCGCGGCCACCGGCCCAGACCCAGGCCGACCCAGACCCACGGGCCGTGCTCGCGGAAGCCTACGCGGGCGAGCCGTTCGTCCGGGTGCTGCCGGCCGGGCAGTGGCCCAGCACCGCGGCCACCCTGGGCGGCAACACCGTGCACCTGCAGGCCGCCGCGGACGCCCACGCCGGCCGGGCGGTCGTCGTCGCGGCCGAGGACAACCTGGTCAAGGGGGCGGCCGGGCAGGCCGTCCAGATCGCCAACCTGATGCTGGGCCTGCCGGAAGGGGCAGGCCTGGCGGTGAACGGAGTCGCCCCATGAGCGTGACCGCCCCGCTCGGCTTCCGCGCGGCCGGCGTGCCCGCCGGGCTCAAGGCATCCGGCGAGCGGGACGTCGCGGTGGTGCTGAACGACGGGCCGTCCTGCGCCGCGGCCGGCGTGTTCACCAGCAACCGGGTCAAGGCCGCCCCGGTGCTGTGGACGCAGCAGGTGCTGCGCGGCGGCCGGGTCCGGGCCGTGGCGCTCAACTCCGGCGGCGCGAACGCCTGCACCGGCCCGCTCGGCTTCCAGGACACCCACACCACGGCCGAACGGCTAGCCCAGGCACTCGGCGAACAGCCAGGCGCGGCCGCCGGGTCAGCCGGCGAGATCGCCGTCTGCTCGACCGGCCTGATCGGCGAGCGGCTGCCGATGGACTTGCTGCTCAGCGGGCTCGATGCGGCGCTGGCCGGGGCCTCACGGAGCGGCGGCACCACGGCCGCGGACGCGATCAGGACGACCGACACGGTGAGCAAGATCGCGTTCACCCGGCCGGACGGCTACACGATCGGCGGCATGGCCAAGGGGCCGGCATGCTCGCCCCGGGCCTGGCCACCATGCTGTGCGTGCTGACCACCGACGCCGACCTGCCCGCCGCCGCGCTGGACAGCGCGCTGCGCGAGGCCACCCGGGTGACGTTCGACCGGCTGGACACCGACGGCTGCATGTCCACCAACGACACCGTGCTGCTGCTGGCCAGCGGCGCGGCCGGGACCGTGCCGGACCTGGCCCAGTTCACCGCCGGGCTCACCGACGTGTGTGCCGACCTGGCCCGGCAGCTGCAGGCCGACGCGGAAGGCGCGAGCAAGCTGATCGCCGTCGAGGTGGTCGGCGCGGCCAGCGAAGCGGACGCGGTCACGGCCGGCCGCGCGGTGGCCCGGTCCAACCTGGTCAAGTGCGCCATCGGCGGTGAGGACCCGAACTGGGGCCGGGTCCTGGCCGCGGTGGGCACCACCGACGCGGCGTTCGAGCCGGACCGGCTGAACGTCGCCATCAACGGGGTCTGGGTGTGCCGCAACGGCTGCCAGGGCGGCGACCGGGCCAAGGTGGACCTGCGGCCGCGGCAGGTGACGATCACCGTGGACCTGTCCGCCGGGCCGCACGCCGCGACCATCGCCACCACCGACCTGACCGTGGCCTACGTGCACGAGAACTCGGCCTACTCGACGTGACGCGTCGGCCAGCACCCCGGCCCGCATCCCAGCCCGAGCCGCCGGGCCGGGACGAAGCACTGGCCAAGGCGGCCACGCTGATCGAGGCGCTGCCCTGGCTGAGCCGGTTCCACGGCCGGACCGTGGTGCTCAAGTACGGCGGGCACGCGATGACCGACGACGGCCTGCGGCACGCGTTCGCGCAGGACGTGGTGTTCCTGCGGCACGCCGGGCTGCGCCCGGTGGTGGTGCACGGCGGCGGCCCGCAGATCTCCGCGCACCTGGACCGGCTCGGCGTGCCCAGCACGTTCAAGGCCGGGCTGCGGGTCACCTCGCCGGAAGCCATGGACGTGGTCCGCATGGTGCTCACCGGCCAGGTCAACCGGGACCTGGTCGGCCTGGTCAACCGGCACGGCCCGTTCGCGATCGGCATGTCCGGCGAGGACGCCAACCTGTTCACCGCCAGCCGCCGCGGCGCGGTGGTGGACGGCGAGCCGGTGGACCTCGGCCTGGTCGGCGAGATCGACGCGGTCGACCCGGGTGCGGTGCTCGCGCTGCTGCGCGACGGCCGGGTGCCGGTCATCTCCAGCGTCGCCCGGGGCGCGGACGGCGAGGTGTACAACGTGAACGCGGATACCGCCGCGGCCGCGCTGGCCGTCGCGCTGGGCGCGGCCAAGCTGGTCGTGCTGACCGACGTCGAAGGCCTGTACCCGGACTGGAACGGCGGCGATGAGGCCGGCCGCGGCGAGGTGATCAGCCGGCTCGGCGCGGCCGAGCTGGCCGCCATGCTGCCCGGGCTCAGCGCCGGGATGATCCCGAAGATGGAGGCGTGCCTGCGCGCGGTGCGCGGCGGCGTGCCGCAGGCCCACGTGCTGGACGGCCGGCTGCCGCACTCGGTGCTGCTGGAGATCTTCACCGACTCCGGCATCGGCACCATGGTCGTCCCCGACGGGCAGCACCATGATCATGGTCAATTTCGGCCACATGGCGCCCCATTGACCACGAACAGGAGTGAGGCGGTGCGATGACTGCCACCGAGCGGCTGCAGGCGCGGTTCGCCGCCGCGCTCATGGGCAACTACGGGACCCCGCCGGTCGCGCTGGCCCGCGGCGAGGGCTGCCGGGTCTGGGACGTGGACGGCCGCGAGTACCTCGACCTGTTCGCCGGCATCGCGGTCAGCTCGCTCGGGCACGCCCACCCGGCGGTCATCGACGCCGTGAGCCGGCAGGTCCGCACGCTCGCGCACACCTCCAACCTGTACCTGCACGAGCCCGAGGTCGCGCTGGCCGAACGCCTGCTGGCCCTGCTGGGCACACCAGGCCGGGTGTTCTTCTGCAACTCGGGCACCGAGGCCAACGAGGCCGCGATCAAGCTGGTCCGCCGGGCCCAGGGCCCGGGCCGCCCGGTGTTCGTGGCGGCCGAGGGTGGCTTCCACGGCCGGACCATGGGCGCCCTCGCACTGACCGGCAAGAGTTCCATCCGATTGCCGTTCGGCCCCTATGGCCTTGATGTTCGGTTCGTGCCCTACGGAGACGCGGCGGCGCTACGGGCGGCGGCCCGGGAGGACGTGGCCGCCGTGTTCCTGGAGCCCACCCTGGGCGAGGGCGGGGTGGTGCCGCCGCCGGCCGGCTACCTGGCCGCGGCCCGTGAGGCCTGTGACGCGGCGGGCGCGCTGCTGGTGCTGGACGAGATCCAGAGCGGCATCGGCCGGACCGGGACCTGGTTCGCGCACCAGCACGAGCAGGTCCGGCCGGACGTGCTCACCCTGGCCAAGGGGCTGGGCGGCGGGCTGCCGATCGGCGCCTGCATCGGCCTGGGCGGCGCCGGCGCGGTGCTGCGCCCGGGCGACCACGGCAGCACGTTCGGCGGCAACCCGGTGGCCTGCGCGGCCGCGCTGGCCGTGCTGGACACGATCGAGACCGACGGGCTGCTGGCCCGGGCGGCCGCGGTGGGCCAGCAGCTGGCCGAGGGCTGGGCTCGGTCCGGCACCCGCTGCTGGCCGGGGTGCGCGGCCGCGGCCTGTGGCTGGCCGCCGTGCTGGCCAGCCCGTCCGCCGCCGCCGTGGCGGACGCCGCCCGGCAGGCCGGCTTCCTGGTCAACGCGGTGCAGCCAGATGCGGTCCGGCTGGCCCCGCCGCTGATCCTGGACGGCAGCAGGCGGCGCGTTCCTCGATGCGCTGCCCGCCATCCTGGACGCGGTACCCTCGCCGGAAGTTGCCACCGCCGGAGGGGGCCCGCGATGACCCGGCATTTCCTGCGCGACGACGACCTCAGCCCGGCCGAGCAGGCCGCCGTGCTGGACCTGGCCCGCCAGATGAAGGCCGACCGGTTCAGCCACCGGCCGCTGGCCGGGCCGCGCACCGTGGCCGTGCTGTTCGACAAGCCGTCCACCCGGACCCGGATCTCGTTCGCGGTCGGCATCGCCGAGCTGGGCGGCCAGCCGCTGATCATCGACGCCCAGACGTCCCAGCTCGGCCGGGGCGAGCCGGTCGCGGACACCGCCCGGGTGCTGGACCGCCAGGTGGCCGCGATCGCCTGGCGCACGTTCGGCCAGGACCGGCTCGAGGAGCTGGCCGCGGCCAGCCAGGTGCCGGTGATCAACGCGCTGACCGACCGCTTCCACCCCTGCCAGGTGCTGGCCGACCTGCAGACCGCGCGGGCCGCGCACGGCCGGCTGGCCGGGCTGACGCTCACGTTCCTCGGCGACGGGTCCAGCAACATGGCGCACTCCTATCTGCTCGGCGGGGCCACCGCCGGGCTGCGGGTGCGGATCGCGGCGCCCGGGGAGTACCAGCCGGACCCGGCCGTGCTGGCCGACGCGGCCGCCATCGCCGCGGCGACCGGCGGCTCGGTCGAGGTCACCGCCGACGCCAAGGCGGCCTGCGCGGACGCCGACGTGCTGGCCACCGACGTGTGGACCTCGATGGGCCAGGAAGGCCAGGAGACCGAGCGGATCGCCGCGCTGCGGCCCTACCAGCTGGACGAGGACAAGCTGGCGCTGGGCCGCCCGGACTGCGTGGTGCTGCACTGCCTGCCCGCGCACCGCGGCGAGGAGATCACCGCCGCGGTGCTGGACGGGCCGCGCAGCGCGGTCTGGGACGAGGCGGAGAACCGGCTGCACGCGCAGAAGGCGCTGCTGGCCTGGCTGCTGGCGGCGTCCCGGTGAGCCCGGCCAACCCGGTCAGCCCGGTCACCAAGACGGCCCGGCAGGCCCAGATCAGCGCGATCCTGGCCAGCACCGCGGTGCGCTCACAGGACGAGCTGGCCGAGCTGCTGGCCCAGAACGGGGTGCGAGGTCACCCAGGCCACGCTGTCCCGCGACCTGGACGAACTGGGCGCGGTCCGGCTGCGCGGGCCGGACGGGGCGCTGGTCTACGCGCTGCCCGGCGAACCGGGCGGCCCCGGCTCGCGTCCTGGCGGGCTGGCCGGCGCGCTGGCCGGGTCCGGCGAGCCGCGGCCGCCCGGCCCGGGGTGCCCGCCGGGGTCCGTGGCGGGCTCGGCCCGCTGGCCGGGCGCGGTCAGGGGGCACGGGGGGGCGGCACGGGCCGGGCGGGGTGCGCCGGACCGGGAGCCGCCCAGCCGGCTGGCCCGGATCGCGGCCGACTTCCTGCTCAGCGCGGAACCCAGCGCGAACCTGGTGGTGCTGCGTACCCCGGCTGGGGCCGCGCAGCTGGTCGCGTCGGCCATCGACCACGCGGCCTGGCCGTCCATCCTCGGCACCGTGGCCGGTGACGACACCGTGCTGGTCATCAGCCGGGAACCGGCCGGCGGCGCGGAGGTGGCCCGTGCGCTGCTACGGATCGCCGAGCGGCGGGCCTGACCCGCTCCGCACTGCGGCCGGCGAGCGCGGTGCCGCACTGACATTCCACCCCAGCGCACGTCAGGCACGATGGAGAGGACCGTGGTGGCAGAAGAGGAACGCACGCCGACCCGGCTGTGGGGCGGCCGGTTCGGGTCCAGCCCAGCCGAGGCGCTGGCCCGGCTGTCGGTGAGCGTCCAGTTCGACTGGCGGCTGGCCCCCTATGACCTGCTCGCCTCCCGGGCGCACACCCGGGTGCTGCACCGGGCCGGGCTGCTGTCCGACGCCGAGGCGGCCCGCCTGCTGGCCGCGCTTGACGACCTGGACGCGGCGGCCGAGGATGGCCGGTTCCGGCCCACCGTGGCCGACGAGGACGTGCACACCGCGCTGGAGCGGGGCCTGCTGGAACGGGTCGGCGCGCTCGGCGGCAAGCTGCGGGCCGGCCGCAGCCGGAACGACCAGATCGCCACCGACCTGCGGCTGTACCTGCGCGACCACGTCCGGCGGGTGGTCTCCCGGGTGGCCGAGCTGGAGACCGCGCTGCTCGCCCAGGCCGAACAGCACGTGCACACGCCGGCCCCGGGCATGACCCACCTGCAGCACGCCCAGCCGGTGGTGTTCGCCCACCAGCTGCTGGCCCACGGCCAGGCGCTGGCCCGGGACGTCGGCCCGGCTGCGCGACTGGGACAAGCGGGCCGCGGTCAGCCCGCTCGGCGCGGGCGCGCTGGCCGGCTCGTCGCTGCCGCTGGACCCCGAGGCGGTCGCGGCCGAGCTGGGCTTCGACCGGGCCGCGGAGAACTCCATGGACGCGGTGAGCGACCGCGACTTCGCGGCCGAGTTCTGCTTCGTGGCGGCGCTGCTCGGCGTGCACCTGTCCCGGCTGGGCGAGGAGATCGTGCTCTGGTCCACGTCCGAGTTCGGCTGGGTGGAGATCGACGACGCCTACGCGACCGGGTCCTCGATCATGCCGCAGAAGAAGAACCCGGACGTGGCCGAGCTGGCCCGGGGCAAGGCCGGCCGGCTCATCGGCGGGCTGACCGGCCTGCTGGTCGCGCTCAAGGGCCTGCCGCTGAGCTACGACCGCGACCTGCAGGAGGACAAGGAGCCGGTGTTCGACGCGGTCGACACGCTGCTGGTCGTGCTGCCCGCGATGGCCGGCCTGGTCGCGACCATGAATATTCATGCCGAACGGCTATCGGCTGGTGCGAGTACCGGGTTCTCCCTCGCGACCGACCTGGCCGAACTGCTCGTCCGCCGCGGGGTCCCGTTCCGCGATGCCCACGAGGTGGTCGGTCACCTGGTGGTGTGGTGCCAGGTGCACGACTGCGACCTGCCCGACGTGAGCGACGAGGACCTGGCCAAGATTTCCGAGCACCTCACCCCGGACATCCGCGAGGTGCTGACCGTGCAGGGCGCGCTGGCCGCGCGGAAGGCCCCGGGCGGCACCGCACCGGAGCGGGTCGCCGAGCAGCTGGTGGCGTTGCGTTCGGTGGTGGACGAGCACGCGGCCTGGGCGGCGCGCTGACCGTGGCTGGGGCGCCGTCGTCGCGGCCGGGGCGGTGCTGCCGCGGGAGTTCTTCGCCGGCCACTCGCTGGAGGTGGCGCCGAGGCTGCTCGGCTGCGTGCTGGAGCATGAAACGGACGCTGGCCTGGTGGCCGTCCGGCTCACCGAGGTGGAGGCGTACGAGGGTGCTCTCGACCCGGCGTCGCACTCCTACCGGGGCCGGACGGCGCGGAACGGGGTCATGTTCGGCGGGCCCGGGTACTCGTACGTGTACTTCACCTACGGCATGCACTGGTGCGTCAACATCGTCTGCCTGCCGCCCGGCACCGCGTCCGCGGTGCTGATCCGGGCCGGGCAGGTGGTCGCGGGGGTGCCCCTGGCGGTGTCCCGGCGGTCCGCCGGGCGGGCGCGGCCGTCCGCTCTGGCGGAGCGGGAGCTGGCCCGCGGGCCAGCCCGGCTGTGCCAGGCGCTCGGCATCGACCGGGCCCAGAACGGTCTCGACGTGTGCTCGGCGGAGTCCGCCCTGCGAATACGGGCTGGCGCGGCTGGTGCCGGTCCGGTGGACATCAGCCAGGGCCCGCGGGTGGGCATCAGCAAGGCGGCCGACTGGCCCTGGCGGTTCTGGCTGACCGGCGACCCGACCGTGTCGGTGTACCGGCCGTGCCGGCGGGCCCGCGCGGCCTGCGGGCCTGCGGGGCCTGCGGAGCCGAAAGCGGTTTCACCCTCGGCCGGCGAAGATGGCACGATTAACCGGTGACCGACATCATCGACGAGCTGACCTGGCGCGGCCTGATCGCGCTGTCCACCGACCCCGGCGAGCTGCGCAAGGCGCTCGATGCCGGCCCGGTCACCGTGTACATAGGCTTCGACCCGACCGCCCCCGGGCTGCACATCGGCAACCTGGTCCAGCTGCTCACGCTGCGCCGCCTGCAGCTGGCCGGGCACCGGCCGATCGCGCTGGTCGGCGGCGCGACCGGGCTGATCGGGGATCCCAGCGGCAAGTCGGTCGAGCGGGTGCTCAATTCCCGGGACGTGGTGGCCCAGTGGGTGGACCGGATCCGCGGTGAGGTGTCCCGGTTCCTCGACTTCTCGGCTGGCCCGGCCGGCGCGCTGGTGGTCAGCAACCTGGACTGGACCGAGCCGCTGTCCGCGCTGGAGTTCCTCCGCGACATCGGCAAGCACTTCCCGGTGAACCAGATGCTCAGCCGCGAGTCAGTCAAGGCCCGGCTGGAAGCGGGCGGGATCAGCTACACCGAGTTCAGCTACCAGGTCCTGCAGGCCAACGACTTCCTGGAGCTCTACCGGCGGCACGGCTGCACGTTGCAGGTCGGCGGCAGCGACCAGTGGGGCAACCTGGTGTCCGGCGTGGACCTGATCCGCCGGGTGGACGGGGCCGCGGTGCACGCCTTGGCCACCCCGCTGATCACCAAGCCGGACGGCACCAAGTACGGGAAGACCGAGGGCGGCGCCATCTGGATCAGCGCCGACCTGATGAGCCCGTACGCGTTCTACCAGTTCTGGCTGAACCGGGCCGACGAGGAGGTGCCCGGCCTGCTCCGGGTGTTCACGTTCCGCACCCGCGGCGAGATCGAGGACCTGGAGCAGGAGATCAGGGACCGGCCCGCGGCCCGGATGGCGCAGCGCGTGCTGGCCGCCGAGATCACCGAACTGGTGCACGGCCAGGCCGAGATGGAGAAGGCCATCGCGGCCAGCCACGCCCTGTTCGGCCAGGGCGACCTGGCCAGCCTGGATGAGGACACGCTCGCCGCCGCCATCGCCGAGATCCCCTCGGTGCAGGTGGGCTGGGCCAGCCTGCTGGCCATGGGGCAGCCGACGGTGGCCGACCTGATGGCGGCCACCGGCCTCGTGTCCAGCAAGTCGGAGGCGCGGCGGGCCGTCGCCGGGGGCGGCGCCTACCTGAACAACCAGAAGGTGACCGAGCCGGACGCCCGCCCAGCCGAGGCCGACCTGCTGCGCGGCCGCTTCCTGGTCCTCCGCCGCGGCAAGCGCACCGTCGCAGGCGTCGAGGTCATCCGGCACCTGACCCCGGTGCCCCGGCGGCTGCCGCTGCGCCCAGCACCTGGCTTGCGCGCCAGCGGCCGTCGCGCGCGGTCCGTCACCACAGAAACAGCAGGCAGCTTCAAGTGAGAATATTCACGTTAGCCACATCCCGCCCCATTACGTCGGGGGCCATTGCGCCGCGACGATCTCCCCGGCATTTGCGTGTTCATGAGATTGGTGTCGCATTCCAGCGACACTAGTCAAGTCATGATCAGCGTGACCCCGGGTCCGGTCGCCCGGTGCGGTGGTGTAATCGCGTGCACGGTGCCAGAACGATCGCCCTGGACCCGCCGCCGGCCAAGCCCTGCCGCCGTGCAGCGGACGCCAGCCCGCCGCTAGAGAGTCACACCTTGCCGGGCGGCATCGCCCGATCGGTCGGGCACTCCGATCAGTGGCCAGTCGTCACGTCCACCCTCGCCGCCGGTCAACCCGCCTGGCAGCAGCGAACGCAGCTACACCGGCCCATCGAGAAAAGCCAGTCAGCTCCGCCTACCAGTAACTGACCAGTTCCACGAGTTGGCGGCCGGTGCGGCGACTGCCTCGCCGATGCCGGGCCAAGCTGCGCCAGCCGCATAGAAACAGAGCCCGGAAACGTGGGTTCTCAAGCCAGCACGCGCACGCCACAAAACAGGGCGGGTGCTCAGAGGTGCCCACGCAGACAGAGCTCGTGCGCCGGTGCGAGACCGGTGCTCAGCCATGCACACACGTGCGGCGGCTGCGCAGACCCGGTGATAAGCCGCAGATCGGCGAGCCGGCGGTAAATAGTGAGCAAGGGGTCCGGGCTCGGTGATAGGCGGCAATGGGGGGCCGGGGGGGGAAGCGCAGTCGCTGCGGGTTTTGGCTTGGCCGGTTCTTGCGGGTCTGGGGGTGAGCTGAAGACGGCGGGGAAATTTTTCTCCGGGGATTTTTGCTGTCCTGAGCGCGAGGCAGGCGTTTCAGGGCACTTGCGGTGGCCGCCTGAAGGCCTTGCTGTGCAGGTCAGCCCCCAGGTGAACGGGGGGTGACCGGCGGGTGAGGCGCCGATTTGACGGAAACCGCTTTGCTGCCTAATGTTTCTCCTGCCCCGAGGGACACGGAACGCCGCTGGCGGACCGGCCCCCTCGGACCAGCCGGAAGCGAGCAAGACGGCTTGCGGGACGGAGCCCGGGCACGGGTGGTCCCGAACCGCAGGTAAGCTAAAGCTGGCGGCAAGTTGGTAGGCAATCGAGGATCTCGCTGAGCGGGATTTGACAGGCCCCGAGCTTGCAGGTAAGTTAGAAGGGTTGCCCCGGAACCCTGGCGAGAGCCGAGTGATGGTGTGCGTCCGCTCCTTGAGAACTCAACAGCGTGCTAAAAGCCAGTGCACATGCACAAAACCCCGTCAGTGGGGCTGGCCGGTAACGGCTCAGTACCTCACTTACGGATGCCAAGATCGCTTTGGCGGCGGCATTTTAGTTGCCGACAAGGCACTCCTTTGTCTGCACTCCGCTCCGATGTGAGCGGTTGCAAATAGACATCAACGGAGAGTTTGATCCTGGCTCAGGACGAACGCTGGCGGCGTGCTTAACACATGCAAGTCGAGCGGAAAGGCCCTTCGGGGTACTCGAGCGGCGAACGGGTGAGTAACACGTGAGCAACCTGCCCTTAGCTCTGGGATAGCTCCGGGAAACCGGAATTAATACCGGATATTACGTCAATCGACATCGGATGACGTGGAAAGATTTATCGGCTAAGGATGGACTCGCGGCCTATCAGCTAGTTGGTGGGGTAACGGCCTACCAAGGCGACGACGGGTAGCCGGCCTGAGAGGGCGACCGGCCACACTGGGACTGAGACACGGCCCAGACTCCTACGGGAGGCAGCAGTGGGGAATCTTGCGCAATGGGCGAAAGCCTGACGCAGCGACGCCGCGTGGGGGATGAAGGCCTTCGGGTTGTAAACCCCTTTCAGCAGGGACGAAGCGAAAGTGACGGTACCTGCAGAAGAAGCGCCGGCTAACTACGTGCCAGCAGCCGCGGTAACACGTAGGGCGCAAGCGTTGTCCGGAATTATTGGGCGTAAAGAGCTCGTAGGCGGACTGTCACGTCTGCTGTGAAAAGCTGGGGCTTAACCCTGGCCTTGCAGTGGATACGGGCAGACTAGAGGTAGGTAGGGGAGAATGGAATTCCCGGTGTAGCGGTGAAATGCGCAGATATCGGGAGGAACACCGGTGGCGAAGGCGGTTCTCTGGGCCTTACCTGACGCTGAGGAGCGAAAGCGTGGGGAGCGAACAGGATTAGATACCCTGGTAGTCCACGCTGTAAACGTTGGGCGCTAGGTGTGGGATCCTTCCACGGATTCCGTGCCGCAGCTAACGCATTAAGCGCCCCGCCTGGGGAGTACGGCCGCAAGGCTAAAACTCAAAGGAATTGACGGGGGCCCGCACAAGCGGCGGAGCATGTTGCTTAATTCGACGCAACGCGAAGAACCTTACCAAGGTTTGACATGCAGGGAAAAACCTCAGAGATGGGGTGTCCGTAAGGGTCCTGCACAGGTGGTGCATGGCTGTCGTCAGCTCGTGTCGTGAGATGTTGGGTTAAGTCCCGCAACGAGCGCAACCCTCGTTCTATGTTGCCAGCGGATAATGCCGGGGACTCATAGGAGACTGCCGGGGTCAACTCGGAGGAAGGTGGGGATGACGTCAAGTCATCATGCCCCTTATGTCTTGGGCTGCAAACATGCTACAATGGCCGGTACAGAGGGCTGCGAAACCGCAAGGTTGAGCGAATCTCAAAAAGCCGGTCTCAGTTCGGATTGGGGTCTGCAACTCGACCCCATGAAGTCGGAGTCGCTAGTAATCGCAAATCAGCAACGTCGCGGTGAATACGTTCCCGGGCCTTGTACACACCGCCCGTCACGTCACGAAAGTCAGCAACACCCGAAGCCGGTGGCCTAACCCGTAAGGGAGGGAGCCGTCGAAGGTGGGGCCGGCGATTGGGACGAAGTCGTAACAAGGTAGCCGTACCGGAAGGTGCGGCTGGATCACCTCCTTTCTAAGGAGCACCTGGCGCGCCCCGGCACAGCCGGGCACCGCGTCCAGAGCCACAACTCGGACACGTGTTCCGAGGTGGTAGCTCATTAGTGGAGCACTGGTTATTCGGTCTGGGCAGCTGCCCGGGCTAGTTAGTACACCCGCTTGCGGGAGGAACGCTGACGCCGGGGACTGGCCAGGCCGAGCACGCTGTTGGGTCCTGAGGGAACGGCCGCAAGGCTTCCTTCAACCAGGGCCGGTGGGCCCCGCCTGGTAACGGGCTGGGGCGCCGGAACCGCCCGTATCTTGAGAACTGCACAGTGGACGCGAGCATCACATCTGTAGTTGCCAAGTTATTAAGGGCGCACGGTGGATGCCTTGGCACCAGGAGCCGATGAAGGACGTAGGAGCCTGCGATAAGCCCCGGGGAGTCGGCAACCAGACTTCGATCCGGGGATTTCCGAATGGGGAAACCTGGCGGGTGTAATGGCCCGTCGCCCCTGCCTGAACACATAGGGCAGGTGGAGGTAACGTGGGGAAGTGAAACATCTCAGTACCCACAGGAAGAGAAAGCAACCGCGATTCCCTGAGTAGTGGTGAGCGAAAAGGGAATAGGCCAAACCGATCACGTGTCATAGCCAGCAGGCGTTGCGTGACCGGGGTAGCGGGACCGTCCAGCCGGAGCTGCTGCTCCAGCAGGAAGTAAGAAATCGCTTTGGTAGTCGAAGACGTTGGAAAACGTCGGCACAGAGGGTGACACCCCCGTAGGTGAAACCTAAGCGACTTCCGGACGGTATCCCAAGTAGCACGGGGCCCGAGAAATCCCGTGTGAATCTGGGAGGACCACCTCCTAAGCCTAAATACTCCCTGGTGACCGATAGTGCACAAGTACCGTGAGGGAAAGGTGAAAAGTGCCCCGGTGAGGGGTCGTGAAATAGTACCTGAAACCGTGTGCCTACAAGCCGTGGGAGCGTGTCAGCCTCCGGGCTGACGTGAAGTGACCGCGTGCCTTTTGAAGAATGAGCCTGCGAGTTATGGTATGTGGCCAGGTTAACCCGTGTGGGGGAGCCGTAGCGAAAGCGAGTCTGAATAGGGCGTTCCGAGTCGCATGCCATAGACCCGAAGCGGAGTGATCTACCCATGGGCAGGTTGAAGCGCGGGTAAGACCGCGTGGAGGACCGAACCCACCAGGGTTGAAAACCTGGGGGATGACCTGTGGGTAGGGGTGAAAGGCCAATCAAACTCCGTGATAGCTGGTTCTCCCCGAAATGCATTTAGGTGCAGCGTCGCGTGTTTCTTGCCGGAGGTAGAGCTACTGGATGGCCTAGGGGGCCTACAAGCTTACTGAAGTCAGCCAAACTCCGAATGCCGGTAAGTGAGAGCGTGGCAGTGAGACTGCGGGCGATAAGGTTCGTAGTCGAGAGGGAAACAACCCAGATCACCAGCTAAGGCCCCTAAGCGTGTGCTAAGTGGGAAAGGATGTAGAGTTGCTCAGACAACCAGGAGGTTGGCTTAGAAGCAGCCACCCTTGAAAGAGTGCGTAATAGCTCACTGGTCAAGTGATTCTGCGCCGACAATTTAGCGGGGCTCAAGCACACCGCCGAAGCTGTGGCATTCGCGCAATAACCCGGCCCTTTTGTGGCGAAGGTGGATGGCGGTCTTGACTCGCCGCGGTTTCGGCCGTGGCTGTCTCGACTGCGGCTACCGGAGCCTTTTAGGGTCCAGGTGCGCGGATGGGTAGGGGAGCGTCGGGTGGCGAGAGAAGCGGCGGAGTGATCCAGCCGTGGACGCCACTCGAGTGAGAATGCAGGCATGAGTAGCGAAAGAGGGGTGAGAAACCCCTCCGCCGAATGACCAAGGGTTCCTGGGGCAGGCTAATCCGCCCAGGGTAAGTCGGGACCTAAGGCGAGGCCGACAGGCGTAGTCGATGGACAACGGGTTGATATTCCCGTACCCGCTTAAATGCGCCCATGCCGAGTCCAGCGATGCTAAGCGACCTATGCCGGCGATCCTTCGGGATGACCCGGTGGCGGAAGCGAACCAGACTGGTAGTAGGCAAGCCGTAGGGGTGACGCAGGAGGGTAGCTCTACCGGGCGATGGTTGTCCCGGAGTAAAGGTGTAGGGCGGTGCGTAGGCAAATCCGCGCACCACATGCCTGAGACCTGATGCCGAGCCGATTTAGGCGAAGTGAGTAATCCCATGCTGCCAAGAAAAACCTCGCGGCGAGCATTTAGGCGGCCCGTACCCCAAACCGACTCAGGTGGTCAGGTAGAGAATACTAAGGCGATCGGGTGAACTGTGGTTAAGGAACTAGGCAAATTGTCCCCGTAACTTTGGGAGAAGGGGAACCGTGGCTGGTGACGAGATTTACTCTCCGAGCTGGGCGCGGTCGCAGATACCAGGGGAAAGCGACTGTTTACTAAAAACACAGGTCCGTGCTAAGTCGCAAGACGACGTATACGGACTGACGCCTGCCCGGTGCCGGAACGTTAAGGGGAAGGGTTAGTAGCTTTGGCTGCGAAGCTCTGAACTTAAGCGCCGGTAAACGGCGGTGGTAACTATAACCATCCTAAGGTAGCGAAATTCCTTGTCGGGTAAGTTCCGACCTGCACGAATGGCGTAACGACTTTCCCACTGTCTCAACCACAGACCCGGCGAAATTGCACTACGAGTAAAGATGCTCGTTACGCGCAGCAGGACGGAAAGACCCCGGGACCTTCACTGCAGCTTGACATTGGTGTTTGGGACGTCTTGTGTAGGATAGGTGGGAGACTTTGAAGCGGGGACGCCAGTTCTCGTGGAGTCATTGGTGAAATACCACTCTGGTCGTTCTGGATGTCTAACCTGGGTCCGTGATCCGGATCAGGGACAGTGTCTGGTGGGTAGTTTAACTGGGGCGGTTGCCTCCTAAAAGGTAACGGAGGCGCCCAAAGGTACCCTCAGCCTGGTTGGCAATCAGGTGTCGAGTGTAAGTGCACAAGGGTGCTTGACTGTGAGACAGACATGTCGAGCAGGAGCGAAAGCTGGGACTAGTGATCCGGCGGTGGCATGTGGAAGCGCCGTCGCTTAACGGCTAAAAGGTACCCCGGGGATAACAGGCTGATCTTCCCCAAGAGTCCATATCGACGGGATGGTTTGGCACCTCGATGTCGGCTCGTCGCATCCTGGGGCTGGAGCAGGTCCCAAGGGTTGGGCTGTTCGCCCATTAAAGCGGTACGCGAGCTGGGTTTAGAACGTCGTGAGACAGTTCGGTCCCTATCCGCTGCGCGCGCAGGAGACTTGAGATGGGCTGTCCCTAGTACGAGAGGACCGGGACGGACGAACCTCTGGTGTGCCAGTTGTTCTGCCAAGAGCACGGCTGGTTGGCTACGTTCGGAAGGGATAACCGCTGAAAGCATCTAAGCGGGAAGCTCGCATCAAGATGAGGTCTCCCTCGGGGTTAACCCGGTAAGGCCCCCAGCTAGACGACTGGGTTGATAGGCCGGAGGTGGAAGCGTGGCGACACGTGGAGCTGACCGGTACTAATAGGCCGAGTGGCTTGGCTTCTACACTCATTGTGATATTGCGTCCACTGTGCGGTTCCCGAGGTGCGGTCGGTACCGCGCCCGGGACACGCAGCTCAGGCTGCGGTCCAGGGCCGGGCCTCACATCTCCATAGAGTTTCGGTGGCCATAGCGAAGGGGAAACACCCGGCTCCATTCCGAACCCGGAAGTTAAGCTCTTCAGCGCCGATGGTACTGCGCGGGGGACCGCGTGGGAGAGTAGGACGCCGCCGGACATCTTCGTTGAGGCCGCTCCCTGCCGGGAGCGGCCTTAACTGTGTTATATGGGTGGTTGTGCTGTGCGGGACCTGTGTTGCCCAGGGGACCCCGCGTTCGCTGCACGCAGACCCCCAGCCGTAAGCGAGCCGACTTTTCATCCGAGAGGTGCGGCCAGCTGGGCGGTGTCCCCGGAATGAGCGCAGCATCCGGGTGAAAGTGGGCCAGAGATGAACGTGGCTTGCGCGCACGAGCGTGGAGGAGAACGTGGCAGGCGAAGAGGGCCAGGCCGACGACCGCAGTAAGGAGCGCCCCGGCGCGGCTCGGCCCGACGCCGGGACGAATCGGCGGTCGCCGTCCGGCTCTGACCGTAATGCTGCTGGCACCGGCCGGGCAGGCGCTGGCCGCAGTCCCGTCCGCGGGCGCGCTACAACTGGTAGTGCCGGAAGCACTGATAGCGCGCCGAAGCGAGGTTCGGCGGCTCGGCGAGACGGTCGGGCTGGCGGTACGGGCCGGGAAAGCGCTGCAGGTGATGCCCGCCGGCCCCGTACCGGCCGGGCCGATGGCCCAGTACGCCGGGACGGGGCAGGCGCAGGCTCGCGCAGCAGGACCCGCGAGGTTGATGAGGCTAGCGGGACAGGTGCGCCCCGGGCGGGCTCCCGTGCGAGCGGTAAGGCTGCCGGGGGCGGTCGGCCAGCGGGGCGGTTCAGCCGACCGCCGGACCGGTCCGGGCGTCAGGGCGAGACCGGCCGGGGCAGTAGTTCCGGAGCTGGCCGGTCCGACGGAACCGGCCGTGGCGACCGGGCCGGCCGTGCTGACCAAACGGGGCGTGCTGACCGGGCCGGCCGTGCTACGCCGGCGGGTCGCTCAGCTGGACCGGGAGCGCGCCGCGACCAGCCAGGACGGACGTCCCGGCCTAGGCAAGAGGGGCCAGGCAGCGCAGCATCTAGGCGGGCCTGGGACGACAGCGACGCCCCAAGCCCGGGCAGCCGGCCCAGTAGCAGGGCGCGGACCGCGCCGGGCCGGTCTGCCGGTGCCGGATCCCGGGCAGGCCGGGGCGACGGCGGATACGCACCACGGGCTGGACAGCCGTCAGGCGACTCACGAGTCCGCCCGGGTCGGCCGGCCGACGGCCGGCCTTCCCGGGCTGGGCAGCCGGCGGGCGGCCCGGGACCGCGCGATAGTCGGGTGGTCAGCGGTTCAGCGGCCCGGCCGGGTCGGTCGGCCGGCGGCCCCGGATCACGAACTGGGCGGTCAGCGGATGTCCCCGGTGGGCGGCCGGGCCGGCCGGCTGCGGCCCGGGGACCGCGGGCTGGGCAGTCGGCGGGCGGGCCAGGGGGCCGGCCGAGTCGGCCGGCCGGAGGGCCCAGGCCGCGGGCTGGTCAGTCGTCTGGTGATGCCGGTGCCCGGCCGGGGCGCACCGGGGCTGGCGTTTCGCCGCGGGCGGCCCGGGCAGGCGATGAGGCTGGGACCAGGCTGGAGATTCCACCGGAGATCACCGCGGACCAGCTCGACCCGGCGGCCGCGGCGGAGTTGCGCACGCTGCCCGCGGACCTGGCTACGGCGGTGGCCCGCCGGCTGGTGGCCGCAAGCCTGGCCGACGACCCGGAGGCCGGTTACCAGCTGGCGCGGGACGCCCGGCGGCTCGCGGCCCGGGTGGGCATCGTCCGGGAGACGGCCGGTATCGCCGCGTACCGGGCCGGGCATTGGGCCGAAGCGCTCACCGAGCTGCGGGCGGCGCGCCGGCTGAGCGGCCGGACCAGCTACCTGCCGATGATGGCCGACGCGGAGCGGGCGCTGGGCCGGCTGGACCGCGCCCTGGCCCTGGTGGCCGAGCCGCAGGCTGGGCAGGTGGACCGGGCCACCCAGATCGAACTGCTGATCGTCGAGTCGGGGATCCGCCGCGACCAAGGGCTTCCCGAGGCGGCCGCGGTCACCTTGCAGGTGCCCGAGCTCACCGACGGCCGGCTGCGGCCGTGGTCGGCCCGGTTGTTCTACGCCTACGCGGACGCCCTGCTTGAGGCCGGGCGGACCGAGGAGGCCCGCGAGTGGTTCGGCCGGGCGGCGGAAGCGGACCGGGACGAGCAGACCGACGCCGCGGAGCGCTACGAGGACCTGGACGACGTGGTCATCGACGACCTCGAGGAGGGCGACCTCGAGGACGAGGACCTGGACGACGAGGACCGGGACGGTGCCCCTGCGGATGACGAGGGCCTGGACGGCGCCCTAGCGGGTGATGGTGACCCTGAGGACGCCGCCGACCCGGACGCCGTCCACCCGGACAGCACCGGCCCGGAGGCCACCGAGCCGGGCCTAGCGGCTGAGGAATGACCGAATTCGCCTTATCGATTGCCATCAACAGTCAGCCGGGCCTGCATCGTCCCTACCGGCGGCCGGACCTGGCGGGCCGGATGATGCGCCAGGCGGCCCGCCAGCGGCTCGGCGTCGAACCGCTGGAGATCAACGCGGGGCACTGCCCGCACGTGTCCCAGCCCGCCGCCCTGGCCAGCCTGCTGGCCCAGATCTGAGGCCTGCGCCGGCGGCCACGTCGTCGAACAAGGCCGCCGCCCGCGCCGCGGTGCCCGCGGCCCAGCGCCCGGTGCTGAGCAGCGCCAGGGCCAGAATGGCGATGCCCAGCCCGAGCACCATCCACCAGACGCCGTGCGCGGCGCTGGTGAACGCCAGGCCGCCGCGGGACACCGCCGATCCGTCGGCGGAGGCCGCCGATCCGCCCCGGGACAGGGCCGGGCCCAGGATCGTGCCGGCGATGGCCACGCCCAGCGTGGTCCCGGTCTGCCGGCCCGCCGAGGCCAGCGAGGCGGCTACCCCGGCCATCGAGCGGGGCATACCGGAGACCGCGGTGTTAGTGATGGGCGGGTTGACGGTGCCCAGGAAGATGCCGAACAGCAGATAGGTCGCGAGCACGGCCGGCAGCGGGGTGATCGGCCCGAGCCAGAGCGACGCGGCGCCGCCGAGCGCCAGGGCAGCCCCGGACACCACCAGCGGCAGCCGCGGGCCACGGGCGCCGACCAGCCGCCCGGTGCGCGGGGAGAGCAGCACGACCAGCACCCCGACCGGAAGCAGGCAGAGCCCGGCGGCCAGCGCCGACAGGCCGCGCACGTCCTGCAGATACTGGGTGGTCACGAACAGGAACGCGCCGAACCCGGACAAGGCGCACAGCGCCATCACAATGGCCGAACTGAACGGCACGCTACGGAACAGCCGCAGCTCCAGCAGTGGATCGGCGCGGCGCGATTCGTAGCCGAGAATGCCCGCCGTCCCGAGCACAGCCACGGCCAGCAGGCCCAGGATGACCGGCGAAGTCCAGCCCAGCCTGCCCGACTCGATGATCGCGTAGACCATGCTGCCCAGCACCAGGACCACCAGGACCTGGCCCACCGGGTCGAACCGGCGCGGTCGTGCGGCCCGGGACTCGGGCACGAACAGCGCGGTGCACACGATCGCGGCGGCCACCACCGGCACATTGACCCAGAAGATGGCGCGCCAGCCGAACCCGTCAACCAGGACACCGCCGAGGATCGGGCCCAGTGCCAGGGACAGGCCGGACACCGAGCCGAACACGCCGATGGCCCTGGCCCGCTCGGCCGGGTCGGGGAACGTGCTGGCGGTGATGGCCAGCGCGACCGGGTTGAGCATCGTGCCGCCTGCCGCCTGCAGCGTCCGCGCCCCGATCAGCCAGCCGATGCCCGGGGCCAGGCTGCACAACAGCGAGCCGAGCCCAAAGGTCGCCAGGCCGACCTGGAAGATGCGCCGGCGGCCGAGCCGGTCGGCGATGGAACCGGCCAGGACCAGGAAGCTGGCCAGCACCAGGGTGTACGCGTCCACCGTCCATTGCAGGCCGGACTCGCCGACGTGCAGGTCGCGGCCGATGGCGGGCAGCGCGACGTTGACGATGGAGATGTCCATCACCACGACGAAGATGCTGGTGCAGCAGATCGAGAGGACCAGCCACCGGCGGCGCCGGCTGAGCTGGACGGCGTCCGGGGGGCGGGGCAGCGGGGGAGGGCTCATGATTACGACGCTAGGATTTAGAGCGTGCTCGAAGTCAAACGGCAGCCACCGCCTGCGCCCGCGGAGTCCGGCCCCCGGACCGGCCTGAGCATCGCTGAGGCGTCCCGCCGGACCGGGGTCAGCGTGCACACGCTGCGCTACTACGAACGGGCCGGGCTGGTCGTCACCAGCGTGGACCGCACGGCCGGCGGCCGGCGCCGCTACCACCAGCTCGACCTGGACTGGATCGTCATCTGCACTCGGCTGCGGGCCACGAGCATGCCGATCAGGACCATCCGGCGGTACGCCGAGCTGGTCGCGGCCGGGCCCGGCAACGAGAAGGACCGGCTGGCCCTGCTGGAAGAGCATCGGGCCGATGTGCTGGCCAAGCTGGCCGAGGTGCAGGAGAGCCTGCAGCTCATCGACCACAAGATCGATGTGTACCGGGGCCGGCTGGTGGCCGGCGACGCCGACCAGCTCTGGGCGCCCAGTCGGCTGGCGGATAACAGCTGAGCCCGCCCACCACCTGATAACAGCAAGAGGCGGCAAGCCAGACCAGGCTAAGCCAAGCCCAAGCCAGGCCAAGGCAGCTGATAACAGCAAGAAGCGGGGTGGCGGTGCGGTGGGCGGGGGCTGTCAGGACGGGTTTTCCCGGTCCAGCCAGTGCATGATGCCTGCGACATTGCCCTCGGTACCGCTCACCGCCTCGAAGCGGGCCGCGACGGCCGGGTCGGCATCGGGGCCCAGCACGGCATAACGCTGCCTGGTCCGCTCCTGGACCATGGCCACCGCGTGATCGAGGTCCAGCCCGGCGTCGCGGGCCCGCCGGGTTTCCTCGACCCACACCTGGATCTCCTCGGCCGAGCGTTGCAGCGTCCCGGGCACGTCCGGCACCGGGCCGTAGTGGCTGAACAGCAGCCGCTCCGGGCGCAGGGCGGCGAACATGCGCAGCGAGCGGAGCGCGGTCTCCAGGTCGAAGTCCGGCGGCGGGGTGGCCGGCCGCAGGTCGCGGGTTTCCGGGATGTACACCCCGGCAGCGTCCCCGACGTACAGGTCGCCACTGACCGAGTCGATGAGGCCGACATGATGCTTGGCGTGCCCCGGCGAGTAGTGGCTGTCCAGCCGGCGGCCGCCGCCCAGGTCGATGCGGCCGCGCTCGGCCACGCTGACGATCCGCCCGGCCGGGGTCGGCCGCATGGTCCCGAACAGCCGGTCCAGCGTGTCCCCGTACACCTTCCGGGCGCTGGCCATCAGCCGGGCCGGGTCGGCCAGATGCCGGGCGCCGCGCTCATGCACCACCACCTCCGCAGCCGGGTACATGGCGGCGATGTCCCCGGTGCCGCCCGGCATGGTCCAGGTGGATGTGCGTTACCACCACCGTGGCCAGGTCGGCCGGGCCGAGGCCGAGCGCGGCCAGGGCGTCGCGGACCACCGGGGCCGACGGGGCGGTGCCCGTCTCGACCAGGCACGGCCGGTCACTGCGAATCAGGTAGCCAGCGGTGATGCCCGGGTAGCCGGCCATCCGGGTATCGATCTCGTACACATCATGCCCAAGATCGGTAATCCCCGGGGTCTGCGGTCTGCCCTCGGCCGTGTCCATGCCACCATGGTTCCAGACAGTGCCGATGGCCGCCGGCGCGCACCAGGGCGCGGCGGGATGCCGTCCCGGCCGGGCGGGCCGACTGGATGCGGCAGCGATTGCGCTCCGGCTCCGAGTAGTATCGGAGCGCGGTCGGGTCGTGCCCTTGTGCGAAAGGCGGACACCGGCCGGGGGGAATGATCTCGGTTGCTCGCGGCCTGCCGTTCCTGACCAGGCCTCCGGCGCAGTACCGGGTCTGTCGGGAGAGCATTTCCGGAGCAACCGACTGTGAGTGGATTATCAGTGAGAATGCCTGCCGCGAAGTCGCAGACATCGCCAGCAGAGCCCGGCCCACGGCGCAGCTGGACACGGCACAGCTGGACACCGTCCGGCCAGGTGAACACGGCCATCGTAGTGATCACCGTGCTGGCCATCGGGCTGCGCCTCTACCAGCTGACCCGGCCGCAGTACCTGCTCGGCGTCACCGAGTATGACGACGGCACCGACTTCGGCAGCGCAGTCCTGCTCATCCACGGCTACCTGCCGTACCGCGACTTCATCATGGTGCAGCCGCCAGGGATCACCCTGCTGATGGCCCCGGTGGCGGCGGCGACCAAGGCGCTGGGCACGGCCTGGGGGATGGGAGTGGGCCGGATCCTCACCGCGGTAGCCGGTGGGGTGGGGGCCGGGCTGACCGGCCTGCTGGTCCGGCAGCGCGGGCTGCTCACCGTCGTCCTGGCCAGCGGGATCGTGGCCGTCTACCCGGCCAGCGTGCAGGCCGCGCACACCGTGCTGCTGGAGCCCTGGCTGGTGCTGTTCTGCCTGCTCGGTGCGCTGGCGGTATTCGATGGCGACCGGCTGGCCGGCTCGCGCAAGCGGCTGATCTGGGGCGGCCTCGCGTTCGGCTTCGCCGGCGCGGTCAAGGTATGGGCCATCCTGCCGGTCCTGGTCATCCTGGTGCTGGCCGCCCGGCAGCCACGGCGGGCCCTGGGCTTCGCGGCGGGAGTCGTGGCCGGCTTCCTGATCCCGGTGCTGCCGTTCGCCGCGCTGGCCCCGCGGACGTTCTACGACAGCGTGGTGCTGGCCCAGCTCGTCCGGGTGGACGTGGTCCGGGTCGCCCTGTCCTACCGGCTGCACCAGATCACCGGGCTGACCGACTTCCCCAGCCTGGGCCCGGTCCCGCTGACCATCGTCACGGTGGCCATCGTGGTCCTGATCGTGGGGTGCGCGGTGGCCGCGTCACGGCGGTCCGGGCAGGGGCCGCTGCCGCTGGAGCAGTTCGCCTACGGCGCGACCGTGCTGACCATCATCGCGTTCCTCTGGCCCGCCGACTTCTACTACCACTACGCCGGGTTCCTGGCCCCGTTCCTGGCCCTGGCCGTCGCGCTGCCGGTGGCCCGGCTGGTGGCCACGTCCGGCCCGGCCGCCGCGACGGCCACCGATCCGGTCACTGGTTCCGCCACCGGCCCTGGCCCCGGGCGCGGCGCCCAGCACCGGGCCGGGCAGTGGCTGGCCCGGTACAGCGTGGCCGCGGCTGCCGTGATCATCGTGATCATGTCCATCATCCAGGTCAGCTTCGAAACCAGCCTGCAGCCGCCGCTGGCGCCGACCACCCCCGGGCTGACCGGCACCATCGTCAACCAGGCCCAGCGGGTCATCCCGCCAGGCGCGTGCGTGCTGGCCGACCAGGCGTCGTACGCGATCGCGGCGAACCGGTTCGGCTCGTCACGGCCCGGCTGCGTGCCCATGGTGGACGGGGTTGGCAGCGACTACTCGCTGTCCCAGGGCCGGAACGCGGCCAGCGGGGCCCAGTACGTGCCCGCGGTGCGGAAGCTGTGGCTGTCCGCGCTGCGCGGGGCGGACTATGTATGGCTTTCGCCGCTGTCCTACAAGCGCATCCCATGGACGGCGCGGGAGATCACGACGTACTTCGACCAGCACTTCGTGCCCGCGCCCGGCGGCCCGTTCGGCCTGTACGTGCGCAAGAGCTAACGACTGGCCGATCGTCAGCTGCACTGATCGTCAGCTGCACTGACGATCAGCTGGCATGCTGACGATCAGCAGTGCTGACGATCAGCAGTGCTGACGATCAGCAGTGGCTGACGATCAGCCGGCTGCGAACGAGCGCAGCACCAGGCCGGTACGCGGCTTGGGGGCGAACGAGGTGGACTTGCGCGGCAGCCGCTCGCCTTCCGCGGCCACCTCATACACGTCGGCCGCGACCAGCGGATTAACCAGCACGGCGGTGCCGCCCGCCGCGGCGGCCTGGGCCACCGCGCGGGCCGCGTCATGGTGCACCACCTGCACGGTCTGCTCGTCGTCGGTGATCTGCCACAGGTCGCCGAGCAGCAGTTCCTGCAGCGCCGCGCTGGACAGCCGGCGCCAGGCCGCGGACTTCCCGGCCGGCATGGCCGCCTCGAGCCGGACCGGATCGGGGTCGGAGAGCAGGTGCAGCTGGCCCCGCCGGCCACCAGGAAGGCCGGCCCGGCCTGGCCGGCCTCGGCCAGCGCGTCCAGCGCGGCGGGCAGGCCCGCCGGGCCGCCGGGCAGCGGCCGGACGGTGAACGCGGCCTTGGCCAGCTCCACCGCCTCGCCCGGGTCCAGCCCGGGGATCACCCGGTGGATGGCCCCGATCGTGCGGCGGGAACGAGGTCTGGTCCACCAGCAGCGCCAGGCCGTAGTCCCACGGGCCAGGCCCGTCCCCGGCCGCCCGCCGGTCGGCCTGCAACTGCAGGTACGCGGCATAACGATGGTTGCCGTCGGCGATCAGCGCCTGCCGCGGGGCCAGGTCGGCCGCGATGGCCGCGTGCACGGCCGGGTCGGTCAGCGGCCACAGGCGGTGCTCGATGCCGTCCTCGGTCCGGGCGCTGAGCACGGGCTGGCCGGCCGCGGCCAGCCTCGGCGGTCAGCCGGGCCGGTGGCGGTGTCCGGGCCGCCGTCGTAGAGCAGGAAGATCGGCTCCAGGTTGGCCTGGGTGGCCTCCATGAGCTGGCGGCGGCCGAGCACCGGCCCGGGCATCACGTCCTCGTGCGGCAGCACGATCCGCGCCTCGGGCGGGGCCAGCCGCACCGCCCCGATCAGCCCGCGCTGCAGCACGCCGTCGCCCGCGCCGGGCGGCGGATCCACCAGCCGCTGCTCGATACAGGTACAGAGCAGGCTCGTCCTCGGTGACCAGCACACCTTCGGCCAGCCAGGCGTGCAGCAGCTGGGCCGCCTCCTGGTAGTCCCCCGGGGTGGCCGGGCCGCGGTGGCGGCAGGATCAGGCGGACCACGTTGTGCGGGTCGGCGTCGCGCAGCTGCTGGGCGCTGTCCTGGCCGATGACGTCGTACGGTGGAGACGTGACCGCCGCGAGTCCGCTCACCCTTTGCTGGGCATAACGGACACCACGGAAGGGCGCGAGCGCGAGCCCGGCTGGGCCCGGCACCACTGGTTCCTCGCCGGACGGAAGGATCTGCACATATGTCAGAAGCACCGCTGGGCGGCCAGGATTCCCGTCCGGAGGAAAATCCGCCCTCGCCCGAGGACAATCCGGCCCCGCATGGTGACCCGTACACGTGGTACCAGCGGGGCCTCGAACTGCTCGGCCGGGGCAGCGCGGCGGCCGCCGCGCAGTTGCTGGAGCGGGCGGCCGAGGCCGAGCCCGGCTCGCGCAGCGTGCTGGAGGCGCTGGCCCGGGCCCAGTTCGACACCCGGCGGTACGCCGACGCGGCGCAGACGTTCCGGCAGATCGTGGAGGCCAGCCCGACCGACGACTACGCCCAGTTCGGCCTGGGCCTGGCGCTGGCCACGGAGCGGCGACCCCGGTGCCGCGGCCGAGCATCTCGCGCTGGCCGCGGCCATGCGGCCCGAACTGCCGCACTACACCGACGCGCTGCGCGGCGTCCGGGCTACGCTGCGGGCCAGGTCGGAGGCGGCCGCCAAGTCGCAGAACGGCGGGCCGGATGAGACGAAGGGCGTTCTGTGACTGCTGAGCCTGCCGGGGCTGATGACGCGAAAGAAGAGACCGGGCTGGCCAGCCTGCTGCGCGGCTGCGCCGAGCCGCTGAGCCAGCGCTACGACGTGGCCCTGCTCGACCTGGACGGCGTGGTCTACGTGGGCCCGGCGGCCGTGCCCGGGGCGCCGGAGGCGCTGGCCAAGGCGGCCGGGACCGGGATGCGGCTGGCCTTCGTGACCAACAACGCGTCCCGCACCCCGGCCGCGATCGCCGCGCAGCTGGCCGGTTTCGGGGTGGCCGCCGCGGCCGCGGACGTCGTCACGTCGGCACAGGCCGCGGCCACCCTGCTGGCCAGCCGGCTGGCGCCCGGCTCGGCCGTCCTGGTGATCGGCAGCACCGCGCTGCGCATCGCCGTACGGGAGCGCGGGCTCCGCCCGGTCAGCACCGCGCTGGACCAGCCCGCCGCCGTGGTAGAGGGCTACGCGCCCGGGGTCGGCTACCCGCAGCTGCTCGAAGGCGGGCTGGCGGTCCGGGCGGGCGCATGGTTCGTGGCCACCAACGTGGACGCCACGCTGCCCAGCCCGCGCGGCATCCAGCCCGGCAACGGCTCACTGTGCCAGGTGATCGCGCACGCCACCGGGCAGCAGCCGGCCGTCGCGGGCAAGCCGGAGCCGCCGCTGCACGCCGAGGCGGTAGCACGGACCGGAGCGCGGCGGCCGCTGGTGGTCGGCGACCGGCTGGACACCGACATCGAGGGCGCGGTCCGGGTCGGCGCGGCCAGCCTGCTCGTGCTCACCGGGGTGACCCGCCCGGCCGACGCCGTGCTGGCCCCGCCCAGCCAGCGGCCGAGTTACCTGGCGGCCGATCTGGCCGGCCTGCTCGAGCCGCATCCGGCGGTGACCCGCCAGGACTTGGCGTTCAGCTGCGGAGGATGGCGCGCGTACGGCGGTCACGATGGCGCGGACCTAGGCCTCGACGGAGCGGGGGACCCGGTGGATGGGCTGCGCGCGCTGTGCGCCGCGGCCTGGTCGCTGCCGCAGGGGCAGGTCAGCCGGGAGATGATCCGGCCCGCGCTGGCCGCGCTCGGCCCGCTGGGCCACTGAGTATCACCGGCGAGTAGTAGGCCGGGCATCCCCCCACAGTCGCACGAAGATCGGCTCAGCGGCCGATGTGCCGCACCCTTCCGGTCCGGAAGACTTGGCTCCGCTGACAGGCAGGCGGGCCGCCGAGGCCTGGGCCGACGAAGGGACAAATCGATGATTGAGGCACGGGGCCTCACCAAACGTTACGGGGACAAGGTGGCGGTGGACCACCTCTCGTTCACCGTGGAGCCGGGCCGGATCACCGGATTCCTCGGCCCCAACGGGGCGGGCAAAACCACCACGATGCGGCTCATCCTCGGGCTGGACTACCCGACCGAGGGCCAGGTCACGGTGCACGGCAAGGAGTTCCGCAAGCTGGCCCACCCGATGCGGGAAGTCGGCGCGCTGCTCGACGCCAAGGCGGTGCACGGCGGGCGGAGCGCGTACAACCACCTGCTGTGCCTGGCCCAGACCAACAACCTGCCCGCCCGCCGGGTCGGCGAGGTGCTGGAGCTGGTCGGGCTGACCGAGGTGGCCGGCAAGCGGTCGAAAGGCTTCTCGCTGGGCATGGGACAGCGCCTCGGCATCGCCGCCGCGCTGCTCGGCGACCCGGCCATCCTGATGTTCGACGAGCCGGTCAACGGGCTGGACCCCGAAGGCATCCTGTGGATCAGGAACCTGATGAAGGCGCTGGCCGCCGAGGGCCGCACCATCTTCGTGTCCAGCCACCTGATGTCGGAGATGGAGAACACCGCCGACTACCTGCTGGTCATCGGCCGCGGCAAGCTGATCGCCGACTGCACGGTGGACGAGTTCATCGCGCGCAACTCGGTGCAGACGGTGCGGGTCCGCACCCCGCAGCGGGAGGCGCTGGCCAATGCGGTCGCGCTGGCCGGCGGCAGCACGCTGGACGGCGCGGACGGCGTCATCGTGGTGCAGGGCCTGGCCGCCGAGCAGATCGGCGACCTGGCCTACGACAAGGCGATCCGGCTGCACGAGCTGGCGCCCGCCCAGGCCTCGCTGGAAGAGGCGTTCATGGAGCTGACCGCGTCCAGCGTGGAGTTCCGGGCCGGTGTGCCCGGGCTGGACGTGGCCGCGCCTGCCGGGCAGCCGGTGGGCTCGGGAGAGGTGGCCTGAGATGGCAGTGACGGCACAGACCCCGTCCCGGCTGGCACCGCTGGACCCGCCCGGCGCCGCGGCCGGCCTCGGCGGCGCGCTGCGCTCCGAGTTCACCAAGATCCGCTCGGTGCGGTCCACCTACTGGACGCTGTTCGCCATGGTCGTCGTGACCATCGGCATCGGCGCGCTGGCCTGCGTGGGCGCGATCAACCGCCCGCACGGGCAGGCGGTCGGACCGGGGTTCGACCCGACCCAGCACAGCCTGATCGGCCTGGTCCTCGGCCAGCTGATCATCGTGGTGCTCGGCGCGCTGGCCATCACGTCGGAGTACTCCACCGGGATGATCCGCACCTCGCTGTCCGTGCAGCCCCGGCGGGGCACCGTGCTGGCCGCCAAGGGCATCGTGTTCACCCTGGTCAGCCTCGTTAGCGGGCTGGTCGCGTCGTTCGGCTCGTTCTTCGTCGGGCAGGCCATCCTGTCCACCCAGCACCTGAACACCTCGCTCGGCCAGCCAAACGTGCTGCGTGCGGTGATCGGCGGCGGGCTGTTCCTGGCCGTGTGCGGCATGCTGGCGTTCGGCCTCGGCACCCTGCTGCGGCACACCGCCGCCGCGATCAGCGCGTCCATCGGGCTGCTGTTCGTGCTGTTCGTGCTGGTCAACTTCCTGCCGTCGAACTGGCAGAACCACGTGGACAAGTGGATCCCGTTCAACGCGGGCATGCAGGTCTGGACTACGACACAGTCGATCCGGGCGCGCACATGTTCGCCCCCTGGACCGGGTTCGCGGTATTCCTCGGCTACGCACTGATCGCGATCGCGGCGGGCGCGGCGGTGTTCCTGCGCCGCGACGCCTGACGCCCTGACGCTTGGGTGAGCGGGCCGCGGGCCCGGTGGCTGCGGGGGCAGCTGCCGGGCCCGTTGTCGTGGCTGGCAGCTATGCCTGGCAGCTGGGGCACCAGAAGGTGACCCGCGCCTCCGGGTCCAGGCCCTGTTCGGCCCGTTTGATCGCGGTGCCGCAACGGCGGCACTGGCGGCCGCCCCGGCCGTACACCCAGTGCTCCGCGCCGCGCTGGGACTGCCCGGTGGTGATGTGCCCGATCCGGTTCTTGTTCGCGTCCAGCAGCCGGTGTGCCAGGGTGACCATTTTGTCCAGGTCTCCGACCTGGCCGGCGGGCCGCCACGGCTGGATGCCGCGCAGGAACAGCACCTCGGACTTATATACGTTGCCGATGCCGGCCAGGTTGCGCTGGTCCAGCAGCGCGTCGCCGATCTGCCGGTCTGGGCTGGCTTTGAGGCGGCGGACCGCCTCTTCCGGGTCCCAGTCCGGTCCGAGCAGGTCCGGCCCCAGGTGCCCGGTCACCTCGTCCTCCCGTTCAGTGGGCAGCACCTCGACGATGCCGAGCTGGTAGCCGATGGCCTGCCAGGTGTCGTTGCCCAGCACCAGCCGAATCCGGTGCCCGCCGGCCGGCCGCTCACCGGCCGGGCGCACTCGCCACGAGCCGTCCATCTTCAGGTGCGTGTGCACGGTGACGCCGCCCTCGACCCGGGTCAGCAGGTGCTTGCCCCGTGATCGCGACTCGGTCACCTGGCGGCCGGTCAGGTCGGTGGTGGCGTACCGCGGCACCCGGAAGTCGCTGCGGGTGAGCGGCCGGCCTTCGAGCGCCTGGCCCAGCCGCCGCGCCGCGTACCAGACCGTATCCCCCTCCGGCACCGCCCCTCCTTCTCCTCCCGCCGCCCCAGTATGCATATTTAACGCCAGTGCGGCGCCGGCCGGATCGCGGCGGCGCGGCCCCCCAGGGGGCCCAACCACGTCGCTGAATCATTCATGCGGTCAGGTGCGCATGGACGATTCATTCATGCTCTGCTGAACGCCAGCTGGTGGCGATGGGTGAAAGATGCGCGCGGTCGAGGGGGCGAACTCGACCGGGGTTCCCGGAATGTCCGAGGAGGAGGGGACGATGGCTGGGTGGCTAAGACAGTCAAGCTTGATCAAGGAGCGTTACTGGAGCAGCTGGCCAGCCAGCACGGGGTAATCTCCCGTGCTCAGGCCGCGGACATGCGGGATGACACCGGCAGCGCTGCGCTACCGGGTGCGGCCGGGCGGCCCGTGGCAGACTCTGCTGCCCAGCGTCTACCTGGCCAACACCGGCACGCCTGGCCAGGCCCAGCTCGACATGGCGGCGCTGCTGCATGCGGGCCCGGGCAGCGTGCTCAGCGGGCTGGCCGCGTTATCCCGGCACGGGATCCGGGCGCCGCGCACTGACGTGGTCGACGTACTGGTGCCAGCGGGCAGGATCCGGCGGGATTGCGGGTTCGTCCGGTTGCACCGCACAGCGCGGATGCCGGAGCGGGTCTGCTACCGCGGGCAGGTCAACTACACGCTGGCCCCGCGGGCGGTGGCGGACGCCGCTCGCTGGCTGACCGAGGCGCGCGCCGTGCGCGGCATCGTGGCCGACGCGGTGCAGCGCGGGCTGTGCCCGCTGGCCCGGCTAACCGAGGAACTGGCCGCCGGCCCGATGCGCGGGTCGGCGCTGCTCCGGCAGGCACTGGCCGAAGTGGCCGAGGGTGCCCGGTCGGTAGCTGAGGGCGATTTCGTACTGCTGATTAAACGCGCCCGGCTGCCCGAGCCGATGCTCAATCCACGGCTGTTCGCGGGAGAGACCTTCATCGCGTCGCCGGACTGCTGGTGGCCGCTGGCCGGGCTGGCCGCCGAGGTGGACTCGCGGGAATGGCACCTGTCGCCCGGTGACTGGGAGCAGACGCTGGCCCGGCACCGGAGGATGACCGGGTACGGAATCACCGTCCTGCACTTCACCCCGGGCCAGATCGTCCGCGAGCCGAACGCGGTGATCCGGGACCTGGCCGCCGCACTGGCCGCGTGCCGGGGCGGCTGGCGCTGCCGATCATCGCGCGCCCGGCAACCGCGTGATCGAAGCATTCACGCGGTCTGGTGCGCATGGCTGATTCACCCATGCCCTGCTCAACGGCCAGCGCCGGGCTGGTGGGGTCGTGGCGGCGCGCGGCCGCGGGGGGCCGGGCGGCGGTGCTGGGTTAGAGGCCCGGCGGGGTGCTGGGTTAGAGGAGTTTGCGGAGGCGGAGGAGGTCGCCCAGGCTGGCTTCGACCTTGACCCGGCCGGTGAGCCAGGCCCGGGTGAAACGGCGCGGGTCGGCGGCGATGACGATCAGCTCGTCGCTGTCGGTGCGGAACCGGATGTCGGCCGGGCCGGCGTCGGCCGCCGCCTCGGTGACCGGGCCCGCCCCGTCCGCGCCGAGCTGGGTGACGAACGTGACGCCGAGATCCGTGACCGTGACGCTCATCGACCGGTCGGCCAGATGCGCGGCCCGGGTGTCCGCGTCCAGCTCGGAGATCCGGCCGGCCAGCGCGTCCAGCGCCTTACGGCATTCCTCGACTGTCGCCATCTCGCCTCGCTTCCCAGGAGGTGTCCATTGTGCAACTCCCATCCGTCTGTTACCTACCGGGCGTGGCGTCCCGGCTAGCTGACCCGGGTGGGCTACTCCGGGCGGTAGCGTTCGTTGGGGAAGTGCCAGCCGGCGTAAGCCCCCCGCGCGCCGGCGAGAGGAGTGTTTGTGACGCAGAACGAACCGGCCGATCCGGGGACGACCGGCGACCCGCAGGTGGACGCGGCCCTGGACAAGCTGGCCGACCTGGCCGAGCTGCCGCTGAACGAGCACCCGGCGGTATTCGAGCAGATCCACGGGGCGCTGACCGGGGCGCTCGGCACGCTTGACTCCGGCACCCGCGGCCCAGACACCGGCGGCGCCGGTCCTGGTCACCCAGGCTCGGGCAGCTGACCAGGTCAGGCAGTCCCCTGATGAGCACGCGGCGACGGCTGGACGCCGAACTGGTCCGGCGTGGCCTGGCCCGGTCCCGGGAGCACGCGGCCGAACTGGTCAGCGCGGGGCGGGTCGCGGTGGCGGGCCAGGCGGCCGGGAAGACCGCCACCCAGGTCGGCCAGGACGAGCCGATCACGGTACGCGAGGCCAGCGCCGACCCGGGGTACGCCTCCCGCGGCGGCGGCAAGCTGGCCGGCGCGCTGGCCGCCTTCCCGGCATTGCGGGTGGCGGGAAGGCGCTGCCTGGACGCGGGCGCGTCCACCGGCGGCTTCACCGACGTGCTGCTGCGCGCCGGGGCGGCCCAGGTGGTGGCGGTGGATGTGGGGTACGGCCAGCTGGCCTGGGCGCTGCGCAGCGACGACCGGGTCACCACGGCGGACCGGGTGAACGTCCGGCACCTGCGGCCCGGGCAGGTGGCCCCGCCGCCCGGCCTGGTCACCGCCGACCTGTCCTTCATCTCGCTGAGCCTGGTGCTGCCCGCGCTGGCCGCCTGCGCCGCCCCGGACGCCGACTTCCTGCTCCTGGTCAAGCCGCAGTTCGAGGTGGGCAAGGGCCGGGTCGGCGCGGGCGGGGTGGTGCGCGATCCGGTGCTGCGCGCCGAGGCGGTGGCTGGCGTCGCGGCGGCCGCGGGGGAGCAGGGCCTGGGCGTGGCCGGGGTGACGGCCAGCCCACTGCCCGGGCGGCCGGCAACGTCGAGTACTTCCTCTGGCTGCGCCGCGGCGCGCCCCCGCTGGACCCGGCCGAGCTGGACCGGGTGATCACGGAAGGACCCCAGTGACTGGTCCGCGTACGGTGCTGGTGATGGCGCATACCGGGCGGGCGGCCGCGACCGGCAGCGCCCGCCTGGTGGCGGACATGCTGCTGACGGCCGGGATCAACGTCCGGGTGGTGGACACCGAGGCGGACGAGCTGCGCTGCGCGGGCGCCGAGGTAGTACGGGCCACGCCGGACGCGGCCCTGGACGCCGAGATGGTGATCGTCCTCGGCGGTGACGGCACGCTGCTGCGGGCGGCCGAGCTGACCAGGTCGGCCGGGGTGCCGCTGCTGGGCGTGAACCTCGGCCACGTCGGCTTCCTGGCCGAAGCCGAGCACGACGACCTGCCCAACGTCATCGACCGGGTGATCAGCCGCCGGTACACCGTGGAGCAACGGATGACGGTTGACGTGACCGTGCGGCAAAATGGCACCGTCACCG
The DNA here is from genome assembly GCA_963747705.1 of uncultured Actinomycetes bacterium. Lineage (GTDB taxonomy): Bacteria > Actinomycetota > Actinomycetes > Streptosporangiales > Streptosporangiaceae > RYN-230. Next base: position 84,406 of record CAVVGF010000012.1, read on the forward strand.
CCACGACCTGGGCGCTGAACGAAGCCAGCGTGGAGAAGGTGGCCCGGGAACGGATGATCGAGGTGGTGACGGAGATCGACGGCCGCCCGCTGTCCCGGTGGGGGTGCGACGGCGTGGTATGCGCGACTCCGACCGGGTCAACGGCCTACGCGTTTTCCGCGGGCGGCCCGGTGGTCTGGCCAGAGGTGGAGGCGCTGCTGATGGTGCCGATCAGTGCGCATGCCCTGTTCGCCGGGCCGCTGGTGATCTCGCCGGACGCCATGCTCGCGGTCGAGGTGATCAGCCCGGCCAGCGTCGGCCAGCCGTTCGCCGGGGTGCTGTGGTGCGACGGCCGGCGCCGGGTCGACCTGCCGCCCGGCGCGCGCATCGAAGTCCGCCGGGGCAGCCAGCCGGTGCTGCTGGCCCGGCTGCGTGGCGCCGGGGAAGCCGCCGCGGGCGGCGCGCCGTTCACCGACCGGCTGGTGGCCAAGTTCGGCCTGCCGGTAGCCGGCTGGCGCGGGCGGCCGCCGGGCCGTGAGACCGAAGTAGACAGCCGGCACACCGAACAGGAGCCGCGCGCCCATGCTTGAGGAAGTACGGATTACCGCGCTCGGCGTCATCGACGACGCCGTGCTGGAGCTGTCCCCCGGGTTCACCGTGGTCACCGGGGAGACCGGAGCGGGCAAGACCATGGTGGTGACCGGCCTGGGGCTGATGTTCGGCGGCCGGGCCGACCCGGCCCGGGTCCGGCCGGGCGCGGACCGGGCCACGGTCGAGGGCCGCCTGCGGGTCGACCCGGAGGGCCGGGTGGCCGGGCAGGTCATGGAGGCCGGCGGCGAGCTGGACGACGACGGGGCCACCCTGCTGCTCAGCCGGTCGGTGTCGGCCGAGGGCCGGTCCCGTGCGTACGCGGGCGGGCACTCCGTCCCGGTCTCGCTGCTCACCTACCTGGCTGACGACCTGGTCGCGGTGCACGGTCAGGCGGACCAGCAGCAGCTCCTGCGGGCGGGCCGGCAGCGGGAGGCGCTGGACCGGTTCGGCGGCCCGGAGCTGGCCGCGGCGGCCGCCGACTACCTGCGCGCCTACCAGCGGCACCGGGAGGTCGCCGCCGAGCTGGCCGAGCTGACCAGCCTGGCCCGGGAGCGCACCCAGGAAGCGGACGACCTGCGCCGCGGTCTGGACGAGATCGAGCGGCTGGAGCCGGCCGCGGGCGAGGACGTGGAGCTGCGCACCGAAGAGGACCGGCTGGCCAACGCGGACGCGCTGCACAGCGCGGCCACGGTGGCCCACGACGCGCTGCTCGGCGACCCGGCCAGCGGGTCTTACGACCTGCCCGACGCGGTCAGCCTGCTGGGCTCGGCCGGCCAGGCGCTGGAGGCGGTGGCCGGCCACGACCCGGCGCTGGCCGCGCTGGCCGCCCGGCTCAACGAGGCCAGCTACCTGGTCTCCGACGCCGGCGCCGAGCTGGCCTCCTACCTCCAGTCGGTGGAGGCCGACCCGGCCCGGCTGGCCGCGGTGCAGGAGCGGCGGGCCGAGCTGACCCGGCTGATCCGCGCGTACGGGCAGGCCGCCCCGGCGCCGGCCGCCGCCCCGGAGGGCCCTGGCGGCCTGGAGGTCCCTGGGGGCCTGGAGGGCCCCGGCGGCCTGGACGGCGACGGCCTCGGCGACGGCTCGGGGAGCGACGAGGCGGCGGCGGACCCGGGCAGCCCGCCCGGCGGCGACCTGGCCGCGGTGCTCGGCTGGGCCAAGCAGGCCGCGGCCCGGCTGGCCGAGCTGGACGGGGACGACGACCGGATCAGCGGGCTGGCCGCCGAGGCTGACCGGCTGGCCGCGGAGATGGCCGAACGGGCCGGGCGGCTGACCGCGCTGCGCAAGGAGGCGGCCGGGCGGTTCGCGGCCGAGGTGACCACCGAGCTGGCCGCGCTGGCCATGCCGTACGCCCAGGTCACGGTGGCGGTCACCGCGCAGGACGAGTACGGCCCGCACGGCGTGGACGACGTCGAGCTCCGGCTGGCCGCCCACCCCGGAGCGCCCGCGCTGCCGCTGGCCAAGGGCGCCTCGGGCGGTGAGCTGTCCCGGGTGATGCTGGCCATCGAGGTGGTGTTCGCCGGCGCCGACCCGGTGCCCACGTTCGTGTTCGACGAGGTGGATGCCGGGGTGGGCGGGAAGGCCGCGGTGGAGATCGGCCGCCGGCTGGCCCGGCTGGCCCGGCTGGCCCAGGTCATCGTGGTCACCCACCTGCCGCAGGTGGCCGCGTACGCCGACACCCACCTGGTGGTGCAGAAGTCCGACGACGGCCGGGTCACCCGCAGCGGGGTGACCCGGCTGGACGACGCGGGCCGGGTCACCGAGCTGTCCCGGATGCTGGCCGGCCTGGAGGACTCCGCGTTCGGCCGGGCGCACGCCGGTGAGCTGCTGTCGGCCGCGGCCGCGGAACGGGCCGCGGCCGGGCCGGCGCGGGGGGCACCGCGGTGAGCTGACCGCGGACGCGGCGGGCTGGGCCGCAGGTGGCCCCGGCCGTCCCAGTGGTCTGGCAGGATGGACTGCGATGATGGCCCAGTTCCTGAAACTCCCCATAATCCACCGGAGCAGGCCAGATGACCTGCCGGGGATTACTGGGCGGGCGCGTCTGGACCACAGGACGAAGAACCTGACCAAGCGGCTGGCCATGGGCGACATCGCCATCATCGATCACGTGGACCTGGACAAGGTGAGCGCGGACGCGCTGCTGCGGCTGCAGGTGGCCGCGGTGGTGAACGTGGCGCCGAGCATCAGCGGCCGGTACCCGAACCTCGGCCCGCAGGTCCTGGTCGAGGCCGGGGTGCCGCTGGTGGACAACGTCGGGCCGGAGGTGTTCCGCAAGGTCAGCGAGGGCACCCAGGTCCGGCTGCACGAGGGCACGCTGTACGCCGGGGACATCCCGGTGGCCAAAGGCCAGGTGCAGACCCCGGAGACGGTGGCCGGCGCGATGGCCGCCACCAAGGACGGCCTGGCCGTCCAGTTGCAGGCGTTCGTGGCCAACACGCTGGAGTACGCCAAGGGCGAGGGCGGCCTGCTCATCGACGGCATCTCCGCGCCCGACCTGACCACCAAGATCGACGGGCAGCACGTCCTGGTCGTGGTGCGCGGCCAGCACTACCGCGAGGACCTGGCCGCGCTGCGCGCCTATATCCGCGAGTTCAAGCCGGTCATGGTGGGCGTGGACGGTGGTGCGGACGCGCTGCTCGAGGCCGGGTACCGGCCGGACATCATCGTCGGCGACATGGACTCGGTCACCGACCAGGGCCTGACCTGCGGGGCCGAGCTGGTGGTGCACGCCTACCCGGACGGCCGGGCCCCCGGCCTGGCCCGGACCGAGCGGCTCGGGGTGTCCTCGGTGCTCTGCCCGGCGGGCGGCACCAGCGAGGACGTCGCGCTGCTGCTGGCCGACGAGAAGGGGGCCAGCCTCATCGTGGCCGTGGGCACGCACAACACGCTGGACGAGTTCCTGGACAAGGGCCGGTCCGGGTACGCGAGCACCTGGCTCACCCGGCTGCGGGTGGGCAGCAAGCTGGTCGACGCCAAGGGGGTCAGCCGCCTCTACCGCAACCGCATCTCCGGCTGGGCGCTGCTCGGCCTGGTCCTGGCGGCGTGCGTAACCATCCTCGTGGTCATGCTGGCCTCGCCGGCCGGCCAGTCGGCCGGCAAGATCTTCATTACCTACCTGGGCGCCCAGTGGGACGGTGTGCGGTACTGGCTCAGCGGGCTGTTCTAGACCGGGATTCTCTGTGATCGACTTCCGATATCACCTCGTTTCCATCGTTGCCGTGTTCCTGGCCCTGGCCATCGGCATCGTGATCGGGTCCACCTCGGTGCTCAAGGGCGCCGTGCTCAGCGGGCTGCAGAAGACCTCGGCCGCCGAGAAGAGCCGGATCGACTCGCTCTATGCGCAGAACGGCCAGCTCAAGCAGCAGCTGAACGCGGCCGAATCGTTCGCCTCAGCCAGCGAGCACGTGCTGCTCGACGGCCTGCTGGACGGGCAGCGGGTGGTCCTGGTCGAGGCGCCGGGCGCGACCGGCTCGGTGGTCAGCGGCGTGCAGAACGCGCTGACCACGGCGGGCGCCACGGTGACCGGCCAGGTGCAGTTCCAGACCCAGTTCTTTTCCACCGGGGCCGAGTCCGAGCTGGACACGCTGAACCGGCAGCTCACCCCGGCCGGGGTCACGCTGCACGGCGGGACCCCGCAGGCTGACGCGGGTGAGCTGATCGCCAGCGCCATCCTGACCAAGGACAGCGTGGACCACCCGCTCACCGGCAGTGCGGAGACTGCCGACCAGAGCATCATCAGCGGGTATGCGTCGCAGGGTTACCTAAGTACCAACCCGAAGCCCATCGACCGTGCCACCCTGGCTGTCGTGATTATCCCGGCCAGCCCGCCGACCACCAGTGACGCCAACGTCGCCAGTCAGACCCTGGTGACGCTGGCGCAGCAGCTGAACCTGGCCGACAGCGGCACCGTGGTGGCTGGCCAGGTGGCCGGCTCCGGGGCGGGCAGCGCCATCGATGTGATGCGGGCCGGCGGCCGCGGCGGCCATCTGAGCAGTGTGGACAACGCGGACACGCCGAACGGCCAGATCGTGGTGGCGCAGGCCCTGTACGAGCAGCTGGCCGACGGCACGTCGGGCAGCTACGGCAGCCTGCCCGGCGCGACCCAGCCCGGCCCGAGCCCGGCCCCAGTCCCGTCCGCGACCCCGTCCACCGCCAGCACGGCCAGCTCGAAGACGACCACCACCCAGCGGCCGGTGACCGGCAAATGAGCAGACGCGCCACGCTGGCCGCCACGCTGGCCTCGGCAGGCCTGGCCGCCGCGGCCGCCCAGGGCGGCTACCGGCTGCTCCGCCGACGGCCGCCGGGCGGCCAGGACACCTGGACCCGGACCAATCACCGGGGGGAGCCGGTCACCCTGCTGGAAGGCCCGGCGGTGGCGGCCGGGGCCGTGCTGGCCGCGCTGGCCGGCCCGGGCCTGCCCGGCCGTACGCGCGCCGCGCTGCTGGCCGCCGCGGCCGGGGCCGCCGCGTTCGGCGGGTACGACGACCTGGCGGGCAGCGGCGACCGGCGCGGCTTCCGCGGGCACCTCGGCGCGCTGGCGCACGGCGAGCTGACCACCGGCGCGGCCAAGCTCGGCGGCATCGGCGCGACCGGGCTGGCCGCCAGTGCCCTGCTCGGCGGCGGCCCGGTGGACGCGCTGCTGAACGCGGGCCTCATCGCCGGCGGCGCCAACCTGGTCAACCTGTTCGACCTGCGGCCCGGCCGGGCCAGCAAGGTCACGCTGGCCGGCGCCGGGCTGCTGGCCGCCGCGGCGCCGGCGGCCGCGCCGCTGGCCGCCGTGCCGGCCGGCGCCGCGCTCGCGCTGCTCGGCGAGGACCTGGGCGAGCGGGCCATGCTCGGCGACGCCGGGGCCAACGCGCTCGGCGCGCTGCTCGGCACGGCCGCGGCGGCGGGCCTGGGCCGGCCCGGATCGCGCTGCTCACCGGGATCATCGGGCTGACCGCGGCCAGCGAGGTGGTCAGCTTCACCAAGGTGATCGAGCGGACCCCGCCGCTGCGCTGGCTGGACATGCTGGGCCGGCGGCCGGCCGCCCCGGCCCGGCCCGCCCCGGAGACCGGCGGGCCAGCCGGGAGCACGCCCGCCGGGCCGAGCGCAGCGTCGCCCGCCAGCACACCGTGACCCGTCCCCAGGTGGCGGTGACCGAACCCGGGGCGCCGCCGCGGCCAGGCCGGGCCATCGGCCAGGCGGCCATGCTCATCGGCGGGATCACCGTGCTGTCCAACATCGTCGGGTTCGGCCGCCAGATCGTGTTCGCGCACACCGTGTCGGCCAACTGCCTGGGCACCGCGTACGCGACCGCCAACCAGGTGCCGAACATCGTCTACGACGTGGTCATCGGCGGCGCGCTGACCAGCGCGCTGGTACCGGTGCTGGCCGTTCCGGCGGCCCGGCGGCTGGCCGTCCGCACGCCCGGGCCTGATCAGGACGGTGCGGCGGCGGCCGCGGACGCCGAGACCAGCCAGATCGCCTCGGCCCTGCTCAGCTGGACGGTGCTGGTGCTCGCGCCGGCCAGCGTGCTCATCGCGGTGCTGGCCGGCCCGCTGGCCTCGCTGCTGCTGGCCGGCGCGCCGCGCTGCAAGCACCCGGCCATCTTCACCATCAGCGGGCACATGCTGGCCGTGTTCGCGCCGCAGATCCTGCTCTACGGCCTGGCCGTGGTGCTGTACGGCATCCTGCAGGCGCACCGCCGGTTCATCTCGCCCGCGCTGGCCCCGGTGCTGTCCAGCCTGGTGGTCATAGCTACATATGTAGCTTTCGTGCCGCTCAGCCACGGCTTCCGCAACCACCTGGACCGGATTCCCATGTCCGCGCTGCTGGTGCTGTCCATCGGCACCACGGTCGGGGTGGCCGCGCTGGCCCTCACCGCGCTCGGCCCGGCCCTGCGGCTCGGCCTGCGGCTGCGGCCCACGCTGCGCTTCCCGCCCGGCGTGGCCAGCCGGATCCGCAGCCTGGCCGCGGTCGGGGTGGCCGCGCTGATCGCCCAGGACGCGTCGGTGGTCGCGGTGATCGTGCTGGCCAACAGCCACCAGGCCCGGGGCGCGCTGGTGCTGTACAACTTCGGCTGGCAGATGTTCTTCGTGCCGTACGCGGTGCTGGCCGTCCCGCTGGCCACCACGGCCTACCCGGTGCTGTCGGCCGCCGAGGGGGCCAGTTTCGACCGGACGGCCGCGGCCACCACCCGCGCCGTCATGCTGGTGTCCTGGCTCGGCGCGGCCCTGCTGGCGGGCGCGGCCATCCCGGCCGCGCGGCTGTTCACCCACCACCCGCACGACGCGCACCTGCTCGCGCTGACGTTCGCCGCGTTCGCGCCCGGGCTGGTCGGCTACGGCCTGGCCGCCTGCCTGTCCCGGGTGCTGTTCGCCGATGGCCGGGCCCGGCAGGCCGCGGTCGCGCTGGTCGCCGGGTGGCTGCTGGTCATCGTGGCCGACGTCGTCGCGGTGGCGCTGGTGCCGTCCGGCTGGGTGGTGCCAGTGCTCGGGCTGGGCAACACGGCCGGGCTGACCGCCTGCGGCCTGGCCCTGCTGGCCGTGGTGCGGAGCAGGCGCGGGCGCAGCGCGCTGCGCGGCACGGCCCGGGCCGCGCTGGCGGGCCTGGCCGGCGCGGTGGCCGGGGTCGCGGCGGGCGCATCCGTCTCCACCGCACTGCCAGTACACGGCTTTTTGCCCAACGCCGGTGCCGCGGTACTCGCCTGCGCCTGCGTCGCGGTGGCGTTCGGGGCGGCCGTCCTGGTCCTCGACGGCGGTGACCTGCGCGCCGTACTGGTGCGCCTCCGCGAGCGCCTGCCCCGGGTGAGACCGGCCCGCTGATGACTGCGGGGGCTACGGAGCTGGCCGGGCTGGCCATCGGGTACCTGGTGGGCAGCACGGCCGGCGGCACCGGCCGGCACGTGACCATGCTGGCCCGTGGCTGCGCTGCCCGCGGGGCCGCGGTCACCCTCTACGGCCCGGCCAGCCTGGCCCGTGTTAGCCCGGGGGGACGCCCCCCCGGCCCCCCCGATCGCCGCTCCGCGCCGAGCGGCGGCGGGGCGCCGCGACCAGGGGTGCCGGGCGTCACACCCCCCGATCGTCGCTCCGCGCCGAGCGGCGGCGGGGCGCCGCGGCAGGGGGAGCCCGGAAGCCTACACGTCCGCGAGCTGGATATCGGGGACCGGCCGCGGCCGGGCCGGGACGCCCGGGTGGTGGCCCGGCTGCGCGGCTGGCTCCGCCAGGACGCCCCGGATGTGCTGCACGCGCATGGGCTGCGGGCCGGCGCGCTGGCCGCGCTGGCCCTGGCCGGGCGGACCGGCCGCCGCACCGCGCTGGTGGTCACGGTGCACAACGCGGCCCCGCCCGCCCAGCCCGCCGCCGCGGTGTACGCGGCGCTGGAACTGATCGTGGCCCGCCGGGCGGACGCGGTGCTGCCGGTGTCCGCGGACCTGGCCACCAGGCTGCGCCGCCGCGGCGCCCGGATCGCCGGGCTGGCCGTGGTGGCCGCGCCGGAGACTACGGCGCCCAGCCAGGAACAGGTCGCGGCGGTGCGCCAGGAGCTCGGCGGTGAGGACCGGCCCGTGGTGCTGGCGGCCGGCCGGCTGGCCGCGCAGAAAGGCTTCAGCACGCTGCTCGACGCGGCCGCCCGCTGGCAGCGGCGCGACCCGGTCCCGCGGCTGGTCATCGCGGGGGACGGGCCGCTGGGCCCGGCGCTGCGCGCCCAGGCCGCCGCGGCCGGCACCGAGGTGCGGTTCCTCGGCCCGCGGGCCGATGTGCCGGTGCTGCTGGCCGCGGCGGACGTGGTGGTGGTGCCCAGTTCCTGGGAGGGCCAGCCGCTCATCGTCCAGGAGGCGCTGCGCGCGGGCCTGCCGCTGGTCGCGTCCCGCGCGGGCGGCATCGCCGACCTGACCGGCGTGGACGGCGCGCTGCTGGTACCGCCGGGCGACCCGGACGTGCTGGCCGCCGCGGTGGCCGGGCTGCTGGATGACCCGCGTGAGGCCGCCGCGCTGGCCGCCGCGGCCCGGCGGCGGGCGGCCACGCTGCCCGGCGAGGCGGCAGCGGTGGACCAGGCCGCGGCGCTGTACCTGAGGCTCGGCCGGCCCGGCCGGTGAGCAATGAGACTAACCAGACAGTACGTATTTTCTTGGTGACATCCTGCTATTTCGGTTGAATAGTTGCTCACCCTGTGCTCGGCTGTCTTCCTGGGTCCGTAGGTCCCCTGGGTGCTCATGGACCGGGCCCGATGGGGGAGCGTGTGGGATCACCTGGCCAGCTGCCGAAGCGGCCCGTACCGCGGCGTTTCGCTGACGACGCCGCCCGGGACACGGTGATCCTGTCCGCGGACGACATCAAGGTGGCCCAGGAAGCGCTGATGCTGGCCCGGGAGGACCGCGCGGCGGGCCGCGAGCCAGCCGACCGCAAGCCGGCTGAGCCGGATCAGCCGCGCCGCGCGCCGGACCGGCCCCGCGGCGGGCTGGACCAGGAGCGCCCGGCGCACGCCCAAGGCCGCACCCCACGGGAGCAGCCCACCCGCCGGCCAGGACCTACCGCCGCCCAGCCGCCCACCGCGGCCAGCAACCCGCCGTCCTGGGGCACGGTGCTGGCCACGACCATGCGGCTGTGGTGGCAGCGGCACGTGCGGCCGGGCTCGGCCAGCCCGCGCTGGCGGGTGGTCACCGTGCTGGTGCTGGCGGCCGTGCTGCTGGCCGCGGCCGCCCTGGGCGTCGCGCTGAGCCACGGCGGCCGGACCGGAGCCAGCACGTCCCGGGCCGCCGGTTCAGGTACGCACGGCCAGTCGGATGGCACGGCCGCGCTCCAAGCGGCCGCGGCGGCCCGGACGGCGGCCGCGGCGTGGGTCGTCCAGCAGGTCGCCTCGGATGCCATCGTGGCCTGCGACCCGCAGATGTGCGCGGTGCTGCAGCAGGCTGGCGTTCCGGCCGGCCGGCTGCAGCCGCTGGGCACCGGCCAGGCCGGCCCGCTGAGCAGTGACGTGCTGGTGGCCACCGCGGCCGTGCGGCAGGAGTTCGGGGCCCGGCTGGCCCGGGTGTACGCCCCGGACGTGCTGGCCAGCTTCGGCACCGGCAGCGCCCAGGTGGCCATCCGGGTGATCGCCCCCGACGGGGCCGCGGCCTACGTCACCAGCCTGCGGGCCGATCAGGCCGCCCGGCTGTCGGCGGGCAAGCAACTGCTGCGCAACCCGCGGATCCACGCCGCGCCGACGGCGCTCCCGGCCCTGGCCAACGGCCAGGTCAACGCCCGGCTGCTGACCGTGTTCGCCGCGCTGGCCACGCTGCACTCGGTGCGCGTGCTCGGTTTCGCCGCGGCACCGGCCGGCGCCAGCCCGGGACTGCCGCTGCGCACCGCCTACCTCGCGCCCGCCGGGCCGGGCACCCGGCAGCAGCCGAACAGCCTGCAGTCGCTGGCCAGCTTCCTGCGGGCGCAGCTGCCGCCGTACCGCCCGGCCCGTATCACCGAGGTCCGGCTGTCTGGCGGCAGCCCGGCGCTGCGCGTCGGGTTCGCCGCACCGAGCCCGCTCGGGCTGCTCGGAAAGAGCTGACCCGGATACGCACAACCAATAAGTCACTGGTCGTCAGGACCGGAGTGGGGAGGGCACGATGACAGGTAGTGCGCAGTGATACGGCTGAGACGGCCGGTCGCGCTGCTGGCGGGCGGCATGCTGCTCACCGCGATCGCAGTGGCCGGCACCGCCGGTACGGCGGCGGCCGCGCCCGCCTCGTCCGGGTACGGCTGGGTCAGGCTGGCCCATCTGTCCCCGAATACCCCAGCGGTGGACGTCTACCTGTACAGCTACGGCATGCCGAACGCCGAGATCGTGCTGCATCACGTCAGCTACGGCACGGTCTCGCCGTACGAGAAGGTGGCGCACGGGGAGTACACCGTGGCCATGCGGGCAGCCGGGGCCGCGCCGTCCACCAAGCCGGTGCTGTCCACCAACCTGATGGTGCATCCCGGGCACGCGTACACGGTGGCCGGGATGGGCCCGGAGAAGGAGCTGCGGCTGCAGGTGCTCGACGACCGGCTGAGCACGCCCGAGGGCAAGTCGCTGGTCCGGGTGATCCAGGCGTCGCTCAAGGAACACCGGGTGACGGTCCGGGCCGGGCACCGCATGCTGGCCCATGACCTGGCCTTCGCCAGCGTCACCGGGTACACCACGGCCCGGCCGGGCAGCTGGCCGGTGCACGCCGCCGGCGGCAGCGAGACCTGGTCCGGGACGGTGCACGCTGACCGCGGGCTCGATCCACACCCTGGTCGTGCTGGACTCGGCCAGCGGCCTCGAGGTGGTCACCCTGATCGACGCGGCGGGCAGCGGCGCGATGCCGGCTGGCGGCGCCGCCACCGGCCTGGGCGGCACCGCCCCGCGGCCGGCCGCCCCGGCGCTGCCCTGGCTGGCCGGGCTGGCCAGCGGCCTGCTGGCGGCCGCGGCCGCGGCGGTCTGGCTGCGCCGCCACCGGACGGTGGCGCGGCACGCCCGCTGATGACGGACGGCGGGGCGGGCCGGCACGGACGGGCCGGCCCGCCCTGGCGGAAGGTGACCCGGCGGCCGGTCGCGCTGACCATGCTGCTGGCCAGCCTGGCCCTGGCCGCGGTGGCCGGGGCCGGGCTGCTGCTGCGCGGCGGTCACCCCGGCCGCCCGGCCACCCCGCTGCCGGCCGCCGCCACCCGGCTCGTCCCGCTCGGCCAGCCGGCCGCGCTGCCCCGGCCAGCCGGCCATGGCCAGGTGCCGCTGCCGGTCGCGCTGCGCATCCCGGCCATCGGCGTGCGGACCCGGCTGATCCGGCTGGGTATCACCGCGCACGGCACGCTCCAGGTGCCCACCAGCACGTCGGTGGCGGGCTGGTACACCGGCAGCCCGCGGCCCGGCGCGATCGGCTCGTCGGTCATCGCCGGGCACATCGACTCCTATCTCGGCCCGGGCGTCTTCTACCGGCTGCGGCTGCTCCGCCCGGGCAACAAGATTTTCGTCCGGCAGGCGGGCGGCCGGCTGGCCACGTTCCGGGTGACCGCGGTGCGCCAGTACCCGAAGGCGCACTTTCCCACCGGCCAGGTGTACGGGCCTACCCCCGACGCCGAGCTGCACCTGATCACCTGCGGCGGCACGTTCGACGATGCCACCGGGACGTACCTGAGCAACATCGTCGTGTTCAGCGTGGAAGTGCGCTTATCGCATAGTTACTCAGCAGTACGTAGTCGGCCGGAAACATCGCGCTATTCCGGTTGAAATTCAGGTCCCAGCTGTGCTCATCTAGGCACCCTGGGATTGGATGTCCTTGCTGCTCACTGACCCGTTTGCCGGGGGGACGCTCGGGTCAGGGTGACAGCGCTTGCCGTGGGAGCAGTCCCGGCCGCCACACCGCCCAGGATGCAGTGATCGTGTCGGTGCGGGACATGGGAGGCGAGGGCGCTGGCCGGGGAGCATAGCGAGGCCGGGCCCGGCGGGGCCGGGCTGGACCAGCAGGATCGTGAGCCGGTGCCACCGCGCCGGCCGTCAGGCAGGCCACCGTCCTGGGGGACGGTGCTGGCCACCACCATCAGGCTGTGGTGGCAGCGCCGCGGGCGGGGTGGCCGGTCACTCATCACGGCGGTGGCGGTGCTCATTGTGCTGCTCGCCGCCGGGATCATCACCGTCGCCCTGACCAGCGGCACGGGCACGGGCGCCGGCCAGGCCGCCGCGACCACGCCGGCCGCGGCAGCCAGCCCAGCCACGGCCCGGCGCTCAGCCCGGCCGAGGCCCAGGCCGCCGCCACCGCCCGGGCCGCCGCCGCGTCCTGGGTGGCCCAGCAGATCACCCCGGGCACGATCGTGGCCTGCGACGCGCAGATGTGCACCGACCTGGAGCAGGCCGGCCTGCCCGCGGGCCAGCTGCTGTACCTCGGCGTCGGCACGGCCAGCCCGGTGGAGAGCGGCGTGCTGGTGGCCACGGCCACGGTCCGGCAGGAGTACGGCGCCCGGCTGGCCAGCGTCTACGCGCCCAGCGTGCTGGCCAGCTTCGGCACCGGCACCGCCCAGGTCGCGATCCGGGTGGTGGCCCCCAGCGGGGCCGCGGCCTACGCGGCCGGCCTGCGGGCCGACCTGGCCGCCCGGGTGTCGGCCGGCCGCCAGTTGCTGCACAATCCGCGGCTGCACCCATCCGTCGCGGCCCGCCAGGTGCTGGCCGCCGGGCAGGCCGACAGCCGGCTGCTGGCCGACTTCACCGCGCTGGCCGCCGGGCACCCGCTGCGGGTCATCCGCTTCGGCGCCGCACCGGACGGCCTGAGCCCCGGGCAGCCGGTGCGCACCGCCGACATCGCGCCGGCCGCTTCGGCACCGTGGCCAAGCCGGACAACCTGCGCCTGCTGGCCCGGCTGCTGCTGGCCGAGCCGGCCCGGTACCGCCCGGCCAGCCTGGCCCGGCTGCGGCTGGCGGGCGGCGCGGTGGTGCTGCGCCTCACGTTCCAGGCGCCCAGCCCGCTCGGGCTGGGCGCCGGGGCTGACCGCCCCGCCGGCTACCAGCCGCGGGCGCGCCACTGCGCCAGGTGCGGACGTTCTGCGCCCAGCGTGGTGTCCTTGCCGTGCCCCGGGTAGACCCAGGTGCCGTCGGGCAGCTCGCCGAACACCCGCGCTTCCAGGTCGTCCATGAGCTGGCCGAACCGGACCGGGTCGCCCTGCGTGTTGCCCGGGCCGCCGGGGAACAGCGAGTCGCCGGTGAACAGGTGCGGCTCACCGGCCAGCGCGCCGCCCGCGTCGTACAGCAGCGCGATGCTGCCGGGCGTGTGGCCGCGCAGGTGGATCACCGCGACGCTGGCGGCGCCGACCGGCACCACGCCAGCGTTCTGGACCAAAGTGGTGACCGGTACGGGCAGCTCAGGGGCATCGGCGGGATGCGCCACCGTGTCAGCGCCCGTCGCCGCCTGTACCTCGGGCAGCGCCTGCCAATGGTCCCAGTGCTGGTGCGTGGTGATGATCCGGCGCAGCGGGCGGTCGCCGATCAGCTCCAGCAGCCGGTCCGGCTCGTTGGCCGCGTCGATGAGCACGGCATCGCCGGTCTCGGGGTCGGTGAGCAGGTAGGCGTTGTTGTCCATCGGGCCGACGGACAGCTTGCTCACGGTCAGGCCGGGCAGTTCCCGGGTGTCCGGCGGGCCGCCGGCGGTCACGTTCCCGGTGTAGGCCACCAGTGTCTCCTTGGGTTGCGATGGGGGGTGCGGGCTAGCGCCACGGCGGCGGCACCGGCACGGCGGCCGCGCCGGTGACCCGCAGCCCGGTGCCGTCGGCCCGGCCGGACAGCCAGGCCAGCAGCCGCCCGGGCGCACCGTGCACGACCACGTCCGTGGTGTCCGGGCCGGCCGGGCCGACCAGGAAGCTGTCCGGCCAGCCGTCGGGGGCGAGGCGGCAGGCGGTCATGTCCGGGCGGCCCGCGAACGAGCCGGCCACCCGGGGCAGCGCGTCGGCCAGGAACTCGGCGGGCCACTCGCCCGGCTGGTAGCCGCTGCCCAGGTCGACGTGATGGAACTCCAGCTCGGACAGGCGGGCGCGGAGGATCTCCGGGGCCGGGAACGGCTCGCCGCGCCGCTCCACCACGGCCGCCCAGGCCGCCTCGGGCAGCCCGGCGGCGGCCTCGGCGAACGCGGCCGCGGTGCCGCGCACGTCGGCGGTGAGCTCGGCGGCGCTCCGCTTCGCGCCGGCCTCGATGCCCTCGTCCCTGGCCGCCTCGCTCGGGTACATCGGCGTCCTCGTGCCGGTGCGCGCCCAGTGCAGCAGGTTGCAGAAGCCGTCCGCGTTGCGGGCCAGGTGGGTGAGCACGTGCCCGCGGGTCCAGCCGGGCAGCCGGGACGGTGCGGCGGCCTGCTCGTCGGTCAGCGCGCCGGCCGTGGCGAGCAGGCGGCCGGTCGACGCCTGGATCCCGGTCAGCCGCTGCGCGGTTTCGCTGTCCACGGGCCCTCCTTTTGGCTGGGTTCGGGGCCATCCTCTCCCACGGGATGGCACCCTGGAAGAACCGGGGGCCTTCGGTGGTTGGGGGACAGGTGGCTGGGGGCAGGGTGGGTGAGCGGATCAATCGGGAAGCCTGGCGGCGTGTTCGGTGTTTTGTCAGTGGCCCCGAATAGCATGTCGTGTCTTTGACCGACCGGGGGCTCCCCCTTCATGATCCGGAGAACTGAACGCAGTGGCTGATCGTCTCGTCGTACGCGGCGCACGCGAGCACAACCTCAAGGACGTGTCGCTGGATCTGCCGCGGGATTCCATGATCGTTTTTACCGGGCTGTCCGGATCGGGGAAGTCCAGCCTGGCCTTTGACACCATCTTCGCCGAGGGCCAGCGGCGGTACGTGGAGTCGCTGTCCGCGTACGCCCGGCAGTTCCTCGGCCAGATGGACAAGCCCGACGTGGACTTCATCGACGGGCTGTCGCCGGCCGTGTCCATCGACCAGAAGGCGGCCAGCCGCAACCCGCGGTCCACCGTGGGCACGATCACCGAGGTCTACGACTACCTGCGGCTGCTGTATGCCCGGGTGGGCAAGCCGCACTGCCCGATCTGCGGCCGGCCGATCTTCCGGCAGACCCCGCAGCAGATCGTGGACCGGGTGCTGGAGCTGGACGAGGGGGCCCGGTTCCAGGTGCTGGCGCCGGTCATCCGCGGGCGCAAGGGGGAGTACACCGAGCTGCTGCGTGAGCTGCAGGTCAAGGGGTACTCGCGGGCCCGGGTGGACGGCACCGTGATCCGGCTGGACAGCGTGGGTGACGGCCCGGGCCAGCTGCCCGCGCTGAAGAAGTATGAGAAGCACACCATCGAGGTGGTGGTGGACCGGCTGTCGGTCAAGCCGGACGCCCGGCGGCGGCTGACCGATTCGGTGGAGACCGCGCTGGCGCTGTCCGGCGGGGTGGTGCTGCTCGACTTCGTGGACCTGCCCGAGGACGACCCGCACCGGGAGCGGATGTACTCCGAGCACCTGGCCTGCCTGTATGACGACCTGTCGTTCGAGGAGCTGGAGCCGCGGTCGTTCTCGTTCAACTCGCCGTGGGGCGCCTGCCCGGACTGCACCGGGCTGGGCACCCGGATGGAGGTGGACCCGGACCTGGTCGTGGCGGATCCGGACAAGACGCTGGCCGAGGGCGCGATCGGGCCGTGGAGCGGTGGTCATGTCAGCGACTACTTCCTCCGGCTGGAGGAGGCGCTCGGCGTGGCCATGGGGTTCAGCATCGACACGCCCTGGCACCGGCTGCCGGCCGCGGCCCGTAAGGCGCTGCTGAACGGGTACGACAAGCAGGTGCACGTCCGGTACAAGAACCGGTACGGGCGGGAACGGTCCTACTACACCTCGTTCGAGGGCGCGATCCCGTACATCGAGCGGCGGCACTCCGAGGCCGAGTCCGACTCCAGCCGGGAGCGGTTCGCCGGGTACATGCGTGAGGTGCCCTGCCCGTCCTGCCACGGGTCGCGGCTCAAGCCCATCGCGCTGGCCGTCACGGTGGACGGCCGGTCCATCGCCGACCTGTGCGCGCTGTCCATCGGCGAGCTGGCCAAGCTGCTGCTCAGCCTGCAGCTGTCCGACCGGGACATGCAGATCGCCGGGCGGATCCTCAAGGAGGTCAACGCCAGGCTGGGTTTCCTGCTCGACGTGGGCCTGGACTACCTGTCACTTAACCGGGCGTCCGCGACGCTGGCGGGCGGCGAGGCGCAGCGGATCCGGCTGGCCACCCAGATCGGGTCCGGCCTGGTCGGCGTGCTGTACGTGCTGGACGAGCCGTCCATCGGGCTGCACCAGCGGGACAACCACCGGCTGCTGGACACCCTGATCCGGCTGCGCGACCTGGGCAACACGCTGATCGTGGTGGAGCACGACGAGGACACCATCCGGGCCGCGGACTGGGCGGTGGACATCGGCCCGGGCGCGGGCGAGCACGGCGGCAACATCGTGGTGTCCGGCCCGGTGGCCGACCTGATGGCCAGCCAGGAGTCGCTGACCGGTGCGTACCTGACCGGGCGGATGAGCATCCCGGTGCCGGCCCAGCGCCGCAAGCGGTCCAAGTCCCGCGAGGTGGTGGTCAAGGGCGCCAGCGAGCACAACCTGAAGAACATCGACGTGGCGTTCCCGCTGGGCTGCCTGATCGCGGTCACCGGGGTGTCCGGGTCGGGCAAGTCCACCCTGGTCAACGACATCCTGTACCAGTCGCTGGCCCGTGAGCTGCACGGCGCGCGCACGGTGCCGGGCAGGCACGTCCGGGTCACCGGGATGAACCACCTGGACAAGGTGGTGCACGTGGACCAGGGCCCGATCGGGCGGACCCCGCGGTCCAACCCGGCCACCTACACCGGGGTGTTCGACCACATCAGGAAGCTGTTCGCGGCGACCACCGAGGCCAAGGTGCGTGGCTACCAGCCCGGCCGGTTCTCGTTCAACGTCAAGGGCGGCCGGTGCGAGGCGTGCGCCGGGGACGGCACCATCAAGATCGAGATGCAGTTCCTGCCGGACGTGTACGTGCCGTGCGAGGTGTGCCACGGCGCCCGGTACAACACCGACACGCTGGCCGTGCACTACAAGGGCAAGACCATCGCCGAGGTGCTGGACATGCCGATCGAGGAGGCTTCGGAGTTCTTCGAGGCCATCCCGGCCATCCACCGGCACCTGAAGACGCTGGTCGACGTGGGCCTGGGCTACGTCCGGCTGGGCCAGCCGGCCCCGACGCTGTCCGGCGGCGAGGCGCAGCGGGTCAAGCTGGCCTCCGAACTGCAGCGCCGGTCCACCGGGCGGACCATCTACGTGCTGGACGAGCCGACCACCGGGCTGCACTTCGAGGACATCCGCAAGCTGCTCGGCGTGCTGGGCCGGCTGGTGGACGGCGGCAACACGGTGATCGTCATCGAGCACAACCTCGACGTGATCAAGACCGCGGACTGGGTCATCGACCTGGGCCCGGACGGCGGGTCGCGGGGCGGCGAGGTCATCGCCACCGGCACCCCGGAGGAGGTGGCCCAGGTGGACGAGAGCTACACCGGCCAGTTCCTGAAGAAGCTGCTGGACGTTCGAGCTGGCCCGCAGGACGGCCGCGTCCGTGTGCTGGAGTTCATCCAGGATGACCAGCGCCCGCTCCCGCGTTTCGTCCGCCGCCTGCTGGTTGCCCATGGCCCGGTAGGTCCCGACCAGGTGGGTCAGCGAATCCACCTGGTTGAGATGGTCACCGGTCTCGCTGAATGTGCTCAGCGCCTGCTCGAAACAGCTGACGGCCTGGCCGTAGTCGCCCAGCTTGAAGCACGCGTAGCCCAGGCTGTCCAGGGTGTGCGCCATCCCGTACTGGCTGCCCGCCTGCTGGAACATGGCCAGCGCCTGCTGGCAGTTGCCCCGGGCGGTCTCGTAGTCGCCGAGCTGGATCAGGTACCAGCCGGTGTTGTTCAGCGCGCCGGCCTGGCTGGCCAGGTGCCCGGCCGCGCGGTACAGCCGGCCCGCTTCCTGGGCGTGCCCCAGTGCGGCGCGGTAATCGCCCTGCCGGGCCACGGCCAGGGCCATGTCGATCTGGCCGCGGGCCTCGCCGGTCGGCGTGCCCAGTTCCTGGAACAGCCGGACCGCCCTGGACAGGTGCTCGGCCGCCTCGGTGTGCGCCCCGGTCATCGCGCAGGCCCGGCCCAGCCCGTGGTAGGCGCTCGCCTGCCCGGGCACATCGGCCAGGCGCAGCGCGGCGGCCACGGCCGCCCGCTGCACGGCCAGGAAGTCGTGCCAGTGCCCGCGGCGGAAGAAGTACGTCTCCATGGCCCACGGGAGCTGCCACGCGTCCGGCCGGCCCCGGCCAGGTCGATGACGGCCAGCAGCACCTCGTACTCGGCTTCCAGCCAGGCCCACCCCTGCCGGTAGGTGCCGAGGCGTTCGGCCTGCACCCCGGCTGGCGGCGCGGGCAGCGGGATCGGGTCGCGGGTCGGGTCGAGCAGCTGGGCGATCGCGTGGCAGGTGTACAGGTAGTGGTCCAGCAGCCGCCGCCGGGCGGCCCGGCGGGCACCGTCGCCGTCCCGGGTGCGGGCCTGCTCGGACGCGAACGCGCGGAGCAGATCATGCCAGGCGTACCGGCCGGGCGCCGGCTCGGACAGCAGGTGCGAGCTGGCCAGCTCGCGTAGTGCGGTGCGGGCCTGGCTGAGCGGCACCCCGGCCAGGCTGGCCGCGGCGGGCACCGTGATGTCCGGGCCCGGATGCTCGCTGAGCAGCCGGAACATCCGCGCGGTGGGCTCGCTCAGGTTCTGGTAGGACCAGGAGAACACGGCCCGGATGCTGGTGGCCGCGTCGGCCGAGTCCAGCGCGTCCAGCCGCCCGTCCGGCGTCCTGGCAGCTCGTCCACCAGCGCGGCCAGCGGGAAGGTGGGCCTGGCCGCGGCGCGGGCGACCGCCAGGCTCAACGGCCAGCGGCAGCCGGGCGCACAGGCTGATCAGCTCGCGGACCGCCTGCCGCTCACCGGCCGACCCGCTCGGCGTCGAGCCGCCGGGTCACCATCTCCTCGGCGTCCGCCTGGCTGAACACGCCCAGCGTGATCAGCTGGGCCCCGTCGGCGGCGATCAGGCTGGTCAGCTCGGACGCGGGAGGTGACCACGACCAGGCAGCCGGGGCCGCCCGGCAGCAGCGGCCGGACCTGGGCCGCATCGTACGCGTTGTCCAGGACGATGAGGCAGCGGCGGCTGGCCAGCAGGCTGCGGTACAGGCTGGCCTGCGCCTCGCCCGTCTCCGGGAGCTGGGCCCGCCCCCGTGCAGCGCGTCCAGGAAGGCGCGCAGCGCCGCCCCGGCCGGCACAGGCGACGCGGACGGGTCGAAACCGCGCAGGTTGAGATACAGCTGGCCGTCCGGGAAGCGGTCCGCGACCTGGTGCGCCCAGTGCACCGCCAGCGTGGTCTTGCCCACCCCGGCGCTGCCGCTGATGGCCACGATGGCCGTCGCGCCCACCCCGTCCCCGGGGTCACCGAGCATGCCGGACAGCTTCTTCAGCTCACCGGCACGGCCCGCGAATTGGCGCTGCGCGGCGGGCAGCTGCCGCGGTACCACCGCCACCGGAGGGCCGGTCCCCGCGCCGGGCTGAGGCCCAGTGCCGGCCTGAGCCGCGGCGCCGGGCTGGGCCGCGGCGGGCACATCTCAGGCCAGCTGGCCACGGCCCAGGCCCACGTGCTCCGGCAGCAGGTCAGGGTGGGCCCAATTCAGTACGCCGCTGAGTGCGCCGCGATCGCGAACCAGGCAGCCGCCGCCCGGGCTGGGTGAGCGGGCCAGCTACGATGGCGCGGCGTGGAGATCAGCACCGCCGAGGGGGCCGCGCTGGCCGAGGTGGCCGGCCCGGCGGACGCCGGGGCCAGGCCATCGTTCCTGCTCGTGCTCACGCACGGCTCGGGTGGGCGGGTGGCCACGCCTGACGTGCTCGCGGTCCAGGACGCGGGGCTGCGGCTCGGCGGGGTGACGGCACTGGTGACCCAGCCCTACCGGGTCAAGGGGCGGCGCGCCCCCGGGCCGGTGGACCGCCAGGACGCGGCCTGGGCCGAGGTGATAAGCGCGCTTCAGGACGATATCGGGGCTGACCTGCCCCTGGTCCAGGGCGGGCGGAGCAACGGGGCCCGGGTGGCCTGCCGGACCGCGCAGGTGGTCGGTGCCCGCGGGGTGATCGCGCTGGCGTTCCCGCTGCATCCACCCGGCCGCCCGGAGCGCTCCCGGGCCGCCGAGCTGGCCATGGCGGGCACCGATGTGCTGGTGATCAACGGCCGGAACGATCCGTTCGGCATCCCGCGGCGGGGGGCCGGGCGGCGGCTGGTGGTGCTGGACGGGGAGACGCACGCGCTGTCCAGGCACCCGGACGCGGTCGGCCGGGCGGCCCGGTCCTGGCTGCGGAAGCTGCTCGGCTAGGTGAGCGGCTGCGGGCCGGCCTGGCGGCGCGGGGCGCGCCGCCGCTGCCAGGCCAGCAGGCCACCCGCGACCGCGCCGGTCACCAGCGCCGTGGCGTGGCCGACGGCGGCCACCTGCAGCGTGCTCAGGCCGGCGAAGATCTGCCCGATGAAGACCAGGATGGCCAGGTCGGCGGCGGCCGCCAGCCGGGCCCACCAGGAGCCGTAGAGCAGCGCCACCGTGATCGCGGCCACCACCACGTAGGACGGGCCCACGTCCAGGATGTGGTTGTCGCTGGCGGGCAGCAGCCCGTTCTGCACCCGGTAGGCCACGATGCCCTCGCTGACCAGCGTGCCGACCACGTGGCCGGCCGCGAGGACCATCGCCGTGCGCCAGTTCCCGAGCGCCTGGTTGGCGCCGAACAGGGCCAGCGCGATCAGCAGCGGCCAGGCGTACCAGTTGTCGTTGGTGACGAACGCCGACAGCACCAGGCAGCCGACCGGATGGTGGTGCAGGTTGACCACGTCGGTGCTGGCCCACCACAGCATGGCGTGGCGATCGGGCCCGGGCAGCGCGGCGTACACCAGCCCGGCGAGCAGGAACCCGCCCAGGTAAACCCAGGCGACCGCATACCGGGCGAGCAGGGCGCGGACGCGGTTTCCGGTCACCAGAACACGGTACGGGCTGCCCGGCTCACGCTGGCCCCGCGGCCTGCCCGGTGCGGTGCAGCCGGGTGCGGTGCAGCCGGGTGCGGTGCAGCCGGGTCGGTGCAGCCGGGCGCGGTGCAGCCGGGCGCGGTGTGGTGAGGCGGCTGGCGGCGGGCGCGGCGGAGCCACAGCCCGGGTGGGCCAGCTAGCGGGGGGCTGGGGTTCCGGCGGGGGGTGGCGGCGCTGGGGTCGCGCCACCGAGCCGAGAGCGTGTGGCACCAGGTGGGGGACTGGCGCCGTCCGGCGGTGCTAAGCGGCGGGCTCGGCGGGGGCCGCAGCCGCGCTGGCCGGGGTTACGGCCGCCGGGACGATATGGGTGTTTGCGCTCACATCTGTGGGCCGATGGGGACCAATGGTGTCCCCGCCAGGAAGGAGTTCCCCCGTGTCTTCGAACACGACGATGCCGTTGCAGAGCAGGCTCCAGCCCTGCTCGGGGCGGCTGACTACGGTCCTGGCTGCCTCACGGTCCAGCGCTCGCGCGTCTGGACACGGTGGCGTGTGCGGGCACATTCTGTGCCTCCTGGTCAGTATCTGGCTGTGGTGCTGATCACATGTTAGTGTGCCGGCCGAGCACAGTGCGCGACATAGTCCGTTGTGACGATTTATCGAGTCACTCTTTGTTACTAGTAGCCAATAACCAGACGGGACTAGACCGAAGCGACACGCCTGCCGGCGCGGTGAACAATCAGGCGGCTGGATGATGCGGCAGCTGCGGAATGCCGGTCAGCCGGTGGCTCTCGCGCAGCGTGAGCAGCCGCTCGGCCTCCATCGACCAGGCCCGTACCGGCGAGGTGGCCTTGGCCTTGCGCCGGTAGATGCGATCCTCGTAGCCGCGCGGCCCGATGGCCACTCGCTCGGCCGCGTAGGCCGACCGCATCGCCTCGGTCAGCGCCGCGTCCAGCGCCTGGGCCAGCCGGTGCTGTTCCGGCAGCGCCGCGCGGGCCGCCTGCGCGTCGCGCAGCGCCTGCTCCGCGGCCCGGCCCGCGTCCAGCAGCTCGTCGAACCGGGCGGCCAGCGCCTCATCGGCGGCCAGCATCTGCTTGGCCTCCGCGCTGACCGGCTTGCGTCTCGCGATCACGGGTTTTTCTCCTGCCTCACGCCGCTAGCTGCGCCCGCCGCACCCGGGCCGGGCTACCGGCAAGAGAGCCTAGCGGATGGCCCGTACCGGCCCGGATCCGCTCCGGCCTGGGCGCCTGCGTCCACCCGGCGGTCAGAATCCGATGGCCTCACGCAGCAGCAGGACGGTGCCGCGGCCGGGTTCGGGTTCCGCGTTCAGGATGAGCAGGCGGTTGATGGCGCTGGGCTGGCCGTAGACCTTCTCGGCGCGGGCGCTTTCCAGCGGCAGGCAGTGCTCCTCGACCCGGCGCAGCGCCGTGCTCAGGTCGGGTACCACCTTCTGTGCCCCGGCGATCCAGATCCGGTGCCAGGCACCACCGGCGTAGCCGGGCAGCTGGCTGCCGCTGGCCGAGGCGACCACCAGGACGCCGGTCTCGGTGACCGCGTGCACGCTGCCCACGATGACGTTGGGGGTTGACATCAGCCGCCAGATCTCCTGCAGATCCCTGACCCGGTCCAGGTCCCGGCCGCGCGTCTTGACGGCGTCGTACCGTCCGCTGGTGTTGATGTCCTCCTCGATGCCGGACAGCCGGAGGGTTTCGCTGGCCCCGGTGAACACGCTGGCGCCGTCGGGTATCAGGTCTTTGATCCGGGTCCGCGCGGCGGCCGCGCCATCGAGGATTTCGACGGCGAAACCGTGTCCGGTCAGCGCGGCGGCCGCCCGCTCCAGGCGCTCCGTGGACGCCGGGCTGGAGTATTGCGCCGCCGGAATCTGGGTCGTCATGCTGCCTCCTGGTCTGGCTGGTCATCAGTCCGACGACCCGGCCGTGCGGAATGTCAGGTGGTGCGGCAGCCTGACATTCCGGGACGATGTCTCGTCGGACTGGGTGAGGGCAGATACGACCAAGGGAGGTGCCCGGCATTATGACCAGCCGATCCGGGTCAGCAGGCGGCCTGCCCGACCCGGGCCTGGACGCGATCATGAGCGAGCGGCGCCAGCTGGTCAATCTCTGCTACCGGCTGCTGGGCTCCCTGGCCGAGGCGGAGGACGCCGTGCAGGAGACCTACGCCCGCTGGTACGCCATGACCCGGCAGCAGCAGGACGCCATCGAATCCCCGGGCGCCTGGCTGACCACGGTGGCCAGCCGTATCTGCCTCGATGTACTCGGCTCGGCCCGGGCCCGGCGTGAGCGCTACGTGGGCGAATGGATCCCCGAGCCACTGCCCGAACCCGGGGAGTGGGTCAGCGGGCGGCCCGGCGCCGCCCCGGCCGACCCGGCCGACCGGGTCACCCTGGACGAGTCGGTCAGCATGGCCTTCCTGGTCGTGCTGGAATCGATGAGCCCGGCCGAGCGGGTCGCGTTCATCCTGCACGACGTGTTCCGCTACTCGTTCACGGAGATCGCCGCGATCGTCGGCCGCACCCCGGCGGCCTGCCGCCAGCTGGCCTCCTCGGCCCGCCACCGCATCCCGGCCGCGCAGCTGCCCGCGGCGCCGACGGCCCGGCAGGCCTGGCTGGTCTGGGACTTCAGGCAGGCCTGGGAGGCCAAGGACATCAACGCGCTCATCGGTCTCCTGGACCCCGGCGTCACCGTGATCGCCGACGGTGGCGGCCACGCCGCCGCCGCGCTTCACCCGATCGAAGGGGTGGCGCAGGTCGCGGGCTACCTGGCCAGCCTGGCCGACCGGACGCCCAGCAACATCACGTTCCTGGAGCGCACGGTCAACGGCCAGCCGGGCCTGGTGGCCCAGGAGGATGGCATCACCGTGACGGTGTTCGCATTCGAGGTCGCCGGCGACCGGATCAAGCACATCTGGGCCATCCGCAACCCGGACAAGCTCCGGCCCTGGACGACGGCCTGACCCGCGCTCACGGCGGGCGGGGTCCGGCCCGGCTGGAGCGGATCCGGCTCAGCGGGCGAAGTAGTGCCAGCCCAGCCACCACCAGCCGAGCAGGACGAGAGCCCGGCCGGCCCGGGAGCGCATCAGGTAGCCGAGCCACTGGCCAGCGGTGGGGATGCGGCTGGTGCCGCGGCGGGCCATGAACTCCAGCGTGAACATGGCCGAGATCAGCGCGGCGAAGCCGACGATGGTGATGGTGCGGGTGATCATCGGGCGGTCACCGCCGGACCAGGGCCCAGCCGGCCAGCAGCCAGACCAGGAACGCCGCGCCGCGCACCGGGTGCGGCTGGATCAGCGGGTCGATGAGCGCGGTCAGCGACGGGTGCCAGGACAGTGAGTTGTCACGGAACGCGGATGCCTCCCACTCGAGCAGGGCCGCGACGCAGACGATCCAGTAGGAGAACCCGGTGAGGTCGATACGCTCCGGGGCGGGAATCCGCTCGGGTGGCCGGCCGTAGGCGATCAGCCCGAGGGCCGCGCCCGGGATCAGGACGCCCACCAGGGCCCGGCCGCTGAACGGCGGCAGTCCCGAGGCGACCCAGGCGTAGCCGGCCAGCCCGAGCACGGCCAGCGTGCCGGGCACCGGCCGCGGGCTGGTCTCGCGGGTCTCTTCAGCTGTCATATCGGTACAAATCCTCCGCTGGGAGGATCTCATCACCCCGCTGACCAGGCAATCGCAACGCGTGACCTGGTGCTAAGCCAGGCTGTCCCGCCAGTCCGCATGCAGCGCGGAGTACGCGCCGTCACCCGCGATGAGCCGGTCCGGCGGCCCGTCCTCGATGATCCGCCCCTCGCTGAGCACCAGCACCCGGTCCGCGATCTCCACCGTGGACAGCCGGTGCGCGATGATCATCGCGGTCCGGCCGGCCAGGATGGTGCGCAGCGCCGCCTGCACGGTCCGCTCGCTGGGGATGTCCAGCAGTGAGGTGGCCTCGTCCAGCACCAGGACGGCGGGGGCGGCCAGGAAGACCCGGGCGAACGAGACCAGCTGGCGCTGCCCGGCGGACAGCCGCCCGCCGCGCTTGCCCGACGTCGGCGTCGAACCCACCGGGCAGCGCCGGTGATGAACTGGTCCGCGCCGATCGCCCGGGCCGCGGTCTCGATCTCGGCCCGGCTGGCGCCCGGCCGGCCCAGCTCGATGTTGTCCGCCACCGACCCGGTGAACACGAAGTTCTCCTGGGTGACCAGGACGACCTCGTGGCGCAGGTCCTGGTCGGCGAGGTCCCGCAGGTCCACCCCGTCCAGCAGCACCTGCCCTTCACCGGGATCGTAGAACCGGGCCAGCAGCCGGGCGATGGTGGTCTTGCCCGCGCCGGTCGCCCCGACCAGGGCGACCGTCTGCCCGGCCGGGATGTCCAGGTCCAGGCCGGGCAGCACGAGCGAATCCCGGTAGCCGAACCGCACCCCGGCGAATCGCACCCCGCGACCCGCGCCGCGGCGGGCGGGCAGCGGCACCGGGGCGGCCGGCTCGGGGACCGCGGGCGGCTCGTCCAGCACGCCGGAGATCTTCTCCAGCGCGGCCGCCGCGGACTGGAACGAGTTGTAGAACTGCGACAGGTCCTGCAGCGGGTCGAAGAACCGGCCCAGGTAGAGCAGGAACGTGGCCAGCACCCCGACCTTGATGTCGCCGTCCAGCACGCGCAGCCCGCCGTAGCACAGCACCACCCCGGTGGCCACGTTGCCGACCAGCGTGATACCCGGCGAGTACACCGCCAGCAGCCGCGAGGAGCGCCTGCTGGCCTGGGCGTACCCGGCGTTCAGCCCGGCGAAGATCTCCTCGTTGCGGTCCTCGCGGCGGAACGCCTGCACCGCGCGGATGCCGCCGAAGGTCTCCACGAAGTGCACGATGACCTGCGCGATCGTTTCCCTGGTGCGGCGGTAGGCGACCGCTGACTCGCGCCGGAACCAGATGGTCAGCCCGGCCAGCGGGCCGAACCCGGCCAGCACCACCAGGGCCAGCGGCCAGTCCAGCAGCAGCATGCCTATCCCGACCAGGACCAGCGAGAACACCGCCGATACCAGGGCATCCAGGCCGTCGTTGAACAGGTCCGAGATCGAGTCGATGTCGGACACCTGCCGCGAGATCACCCGGCCTGAGGTGTAGTGCTCATGGAAGGCCACTGGCAGGCGCTGGAAGTGGGCGAACAGCCGCCGCCGCAGCTCGATGACGAAGGTCTCGCCGATCCGCCCCATCTCGAAGATGAACGCCCGGGTGGTGACGGCCTGCAGCAGCACGGCGGCCACGAAGCCGGCCACCGACAGGATCAGCGGCCCGAGATGCCCGCCGTGCAGCAGCGGCGGGATGCCGCGGTCGATGGCCACGCCGACCAGCCACGGGCCGGCCAGCGCGGCCAGGTTGGCGGCCACGATGAGCAGCAGCGTGCCGAGCACCCGGGCCCGCTGCGGCCGTAGCAGGGCGACCAGCAGCCGCCGGGCCCGGGTCCGCAGCACCGCGGCCAGCCCGGCCGTCATCTGCTCCACGTCTTCGGCGGCTATCCCGCGCCAGGCGTCGGTGGTGGTGCTCATGACGCCTCCTGTTCGCCCGGTTCCGGTTCGGGCTCCGCGCCCGAGCCGCTCATCAGATCCCGGTACCGGGGCTGGGTGGCCAGCAGGTGGGTGTGGGTCCCGGTCGCCGTGATCGCCCCGTCGCGCAGCAGCGCGACCCGGTCGGCCAGCGTGACCGTGGACGGCCGGTGCGCGACCACCAGCGCGGTCGTCTCGGCCAGCAGCCCGCGGAGCGCCTCGGTCACCCGGGCCTCGGTGTGCACGTCGAGCGCGGACAGCGGGTCGTCCAGGATGAGCAGCGACGGCCGGCCCAGGATGGCCCGGGCCAGCGCCACCCGCTGCCGCTGGCCGCCGGACAGCGCCATGCCCTGCTCGCCGATCCGGGTGTCCAGCCCCCAGGGCAGGTCGTGCACGAAGTCGGCCTGGGCCATGGCCAGCGCGGCCTCGATCGCCGCCTCGTCCGCGTCCGGGGCCCCGTAGCTGACGTTCTCCCGCACGCTCGCGGAGAACAGGGTGGGGTCCTCGAACGCGCAGCCGACCCGGGCGCGCAGCTCGGCCAGCGGCAGCCGCCGGACGTCGGTGCCGTCGAGCAGCACCGCGCCGGTGGTCACGTCGGCCAGCCGGGGCACCAGCTGCAGCAGGGTCGTCTTGCCCGCCCCGGTCGCGCCGGCCAGCACCACGGTCTGGCCCGGCTCTACGGTCAGCGAGACACCGCGCAGTAAGGCGTGCTCCGCCCCCGGGTACCGGAAGGTGACGCGGTCGAACCTGAGGGAGCGGCTCGCCCGCGCCGGCGAGGCGAGGCCCGCCGCAGGCGGGTGCTCGCGGAGTCGACGTTCGGCGCGGAGCGGCGATCAGGGGGGTTCTGGGGGGTCGCCCCCCCGGGCCAGCACTGTGCTCTTGATCGAGGGCTCGGTGTCCAGGATCTCGTAGACGCGCTGCGCGGCGGTGGCCGCCTCCTGGCCGCCGGCCAGGATGTAACCCATCGACTCGATCGGCCAGAGCAGCATCAGGGTCAGCGTGATGAACGCGACCAGCCCGCCCAGGGTCAGCTCGTGCCGGCCGACGGCGATGGCGCCGAGCAGCAACAGCAGGCCGATCATGGCGTTCGGGATGAGGTCCAGCCCGGCCCAGAACGTGCTGCGCAGCCGGGCCTTGGCCAGTTCGGTGCCGAACACCTCGGCCGCCTGCCCGGCGTGCCGGGCGGCCGCCTGGCCGCCCCGGCCGAGCGCCTTGAGCACGCGGATCCCTGTGGCCGCCTCCTCCACGTAGGTGGCCAGGTCGCCCTGCTGGTCCTGGGAGCGCCGGGAGAGCACCCGGTAGCGCCGCTGGAACCTGACGCTGGCCCACAGGACAGGCACGAACAGCGTCCCGGTCAGCAGGCCCAGCCACCAGTTCAGCCTGATCAGCAGCGCGATCACGGCCAGGAAGGTGATCGTGTTGGTGATCAGGAAGACGATGCCGAAGCCGGCGAACCGGCGGATCGCCGACAGGTCGGTGGTAGCACGGGACAGCAGCTGGCCGGACTGCCAGTCGTCATGGAAGGCGGGCGGCAGCCGCTGCAGATGCGCGTAGATGTCCGCGCGGATGGCCTGGTCCAGACCGGTGACCGCGTTGGCCTGCACCCAGCGGCGGAGGAAGTTGAGCACCGCCTGCAGCACGCCGAGGCCGATCGCGGCCGCGCCGATCGGCAGCAGCAGGTCACGGCGGCCGTGGCTGATCGCCCCGTCGATCATCGACTTGGTGAGCAGCGGGATGGCGATCTCACTGAGCACCGAGACGATCGCCGCGGCCAGCATGAACGCCAGTTGCCAGCGGTAAGGGCGCAGGTAGCTGCGGGCCCGCCAGAGGGCGGCGCAGGGGGGTGCCGCCGGTGCCGCCATTCCCAGTCCGGGCAGCCGGAAGCGGGCCGGGTTGTTGAGGGGGCATTATCCGCACGCTAGCTCGGCGCCGCCCGCATGTCACCTGAATTTTCCCTGGCTGGCGGGCTGCGCCGGGATGGCCATACATACCGCATGGTGGCCAGGCCGACCGTAAGCGGGATGGGTGGTGAAGTAACGGGAGTGTCACCCCATCGCCCGCTATCCGGCGGGCGGGTGGCGGCGGCACCACAACTCTGGCACGCTGGCTAGCCCGGGGGACTCGCGCGCCGGTGCTCGGGAGGCCGGCAGGGAGGGACCGTGGAGGGCACGGATTCTGGGGGCAGGCCACCCACATTGAGTTGGTCGCCTGGTCCTGCGCTAGCCGCTTACCACGACGGCGTCACCGTAATATGCCAGCTCTCCGCGCTGTTCACCGACGCTGACTGGGCCGGGCCGTCGCCGTGCCCGGAATGGCGGGTGGCCGACCTGGCTGGGCATCTGCGCTGCGTGGCGGACGACTTCCACGAATACCTGGACGATGCGCCGGCCAGCCGGCTGGCCCGGCTGATGGCCACCGGCGCGCACCCGGAGACGCTGGCCCGCAAGCTGGCCCGGCAGAACGCGGCCGAGCTGGCCGCGCTGCCGGACGCGTCGGGGCCGGAGCACATCGCCGCGTTCGCCAGTTCGGCCCGGTCCTACGCGCAGCGGCTGCTGCCCATCTGGGATCTGCCGCATCACCAGTACCGCGACATGCTGGTCACGGTGGGCGGGATGGCCGGGGCCGCCGCCGCTGAGTGGCACCTGCACGCCTGGGACCTGGCCCGGGCCCAGGGCAAGGACTACCGGCCGGCTGACCCGGAGATGCTGCTCAGCGGCTGGCTGGCGGGCAAGCCGCACCTGCCGCTGCCCGGCCCGGGGCTGCCGGTGCCGGTGGGCGGGAGCGCGGCGGCGCAGGCCGGGGACGGCCTGGCCCGGCGTGCGCGGCTGGCCGGCCCGGGCGCGGCCGGCCGGGCCCGGGGCAGCCGGACGACCCGTGGCATGCGATGCTGCGTGCGTCGGGGCGGATCACGCCCGGCGGCAGTCCCGCGGACCCGGGGCTGTTCTCCTGAGCTGGAGGGACTGGCCCTGATGGCATTTGACGTGGCGTCCGTGCGCGCTGGCTATCCTGCCCTGGCCGACGGCTTCGCCTACCTGGACGGCGCCGCGGGCACCCAGGTCCCGGCGGCGGTGATGGACGCGATCGGCGCCGCCTACCGGTCCGGTCTGGGCAACGCCGGCGGCCGGTTCCCGGCCAGCCAGCGGTCCACCGCGCTGACCGCCGAGTGCCGCCAGGCCATCGCCGACCTGACCGGCGGCGACCCGGCCGGGGTCATCCTGGGGCCGAACATGACCACGCTCACCTACCGGCTGGCCGGCACGCTGGCCCGGGGCTGGGGCCCGGGCGACGAGGTCGTGGTGTCCCGGCTGGACCACGACGCCAACGTGCGGCCGTGGCTGCAGGCGGCGGAGCGGGCCGGGGCCACGGTGCGCTGGGCCGAGGTGGACACCAGCACGGGGGAGCTGCCCGCCGCCCAGTACGCCGGCCTGCTTTCCGAACGGACCCGGCTGGTCGCGGTGACCGCGGCCAGCAACGTGCTCGGCACCCGGCCGGACCTGCCCGCGATCACCGCCGCGGCCCGGGCGGCCGGCGCGCTCAGCTACGTGGACGGCGTGCACGCCACGCCGCACATGCCGGTCGATGTGGCCGCGCTGGGCGCGGACTTCTACGCGACCAGCGCCTACAAGTGGTCGGGCCCGCACATCGGCACGGTGATCGCCGACCCGGCGCTGCTCGAGACGCTGCGCCCGGACAAGCTGATGCCCGCGCCGGACACGGTGCCGGACCGGTTCGAGCAGGGCACCCCGTCGTTCGCCGACCTGGCCGGGGTCACCGCGGCCGTGGACCACCTGGCCGAGCTGGGCGCGCCCGGGCCGGGGGGCCGCCGGGAGCGGCTGCTGGCCTCGATGGCCGCGGTCGAGGCGTACGAGCAGGAACTGTTCGGCGCCCTGCTGGACGGGCTGGCCGGGATGAGCCAGGTGACCACGTACGGCAAGGCGGCCAGCCGGGCCCCGACGGCTTATTTCACCGTGACCGGGCACACCCCGGACCAGGTCGCCCAGTTCCTGGCCGGCCGCCAGGTGAACGTGTGGGCCGGGCACAACTACGCCTGGGAGCTGACCGGCGTGCTGGGCCTGCGCGACCAGGGCGGCGCGGTGCGGGCCGGCCTGGTGCACTACAACGACCGGTCCGACGTGGACCGGCTGCTGGCCGCGCTGGCCGAGCTGCCCGGCTGAGCTAGCGGGCGGCGACTTCCGCGAACGCGTAGCGGTAGAACCGGGTCTCCCGGGACTGGAAGCCGACCCGCTCGTACAGCCGGCCCGCCGCCTCGCGGGACGCCCGCGAGGTCAGGTCCACCGTCCGGGCCCCGGCCGTCTCGGCCAGCCGCAGCGCTGCCATCGTGAGCGCCTCGCCGATGCCCTGGCCGCGGGCGGCCTCGTCGACGACAACGTCCTCGATCCAGGCCCGGATCCCGGTCGGGATCGGGAACATGACCAGCGACAGCGTGCCGGCCAGCCGGCCGTCGGTCCAGGCGACGAGCAGCGTGGTCGCGTCCGACCCGGCGATCCGCTCCAGCGCCGCCCGGTCCAGCGGCGGCGCGCTTCGGGACAGCTGGGGCAGCAGCCGGTTAAACGCCTCAACGACCTCATCGGTCACTTCACGTAGCTCTTCGACGCGCACAGTCACCTCGCGAGATTACCGCGTGGAGGGGATGGTTGCCGACTGGACTGACGAGCGAGGAACGAGCGAGGAGCGACGAGGGAGACGTGAGATCATTGGCCGGACAGATGAGTGTCCTGTCGCAGCTTTCTGTCTCTTCGCCAGTCTCCTACCTGGTGGCCTTTCTCGTGCCGGCGCTGGATGCGGTGCTGCCGGTGCTGCCCAGCGAGACGGCGGTGATCGCGCTGGGGGTGGCCACCGCGGGGCGGGCCGACCCGCGGATCGCGGTGCTGGTCGCGCTGGCCGCCTGCGGCGCGTTCGCGGGCGACAACCTGTGCTACTACCTCGGCCGCCGGTTCGCCCCGGTGGCCGAGCGGCGGCTGTTCTCCGGGCCGCGTGGGGCGCGCAGCCGGGCCTGGGCCGACCAGGCGCTGCACCGGTTCGGCGCCCGGCTGATCGTGGTCTGCCGGTTCATCCCGGGCGGCCGCACCGCGGTGACGTTCACCTGCGGCGTGGTGGGGTACCCGTGGCGCAGGTTCGCGGTCGCCACCGTGTGCGCCGGGATCATCTGGGCCTGCTACGCCTTCTTCCTCGGGCGGCTGGGCGGCAAGGCGTTCGAGGACCGGCCGTGGCTCGGCTTCGTGCTCGCGTTCGGCGTGGCCCTGGCGGTCAGCGCCATCGTGGAGCTCCTACGCCGGACCCGGCCCTGGCGGGTGCTACATAGGCTGCGCCGATCGGCATGAGCCGGCCAGCCAGTCGCCGAACGTCTGGGTGCCGCGCAGCCCCGGCCCGGCGGGCAGCATCGCCCCCTCGGCCATGGCCCGCCCGGCCGCGCCCGGGACCCGCACCCGCAGCACCGGGCGCCGGCGACCCCGGGCCTGGGCCAGCTGCCGGGCCAGGTCGGCCAGCTCGGCCGGCTCCGGCCCGGCCATCTCCGGCGCCAGGCCGGCCGGCGGCCCGGCGGCCAGCGCGGCCAGCACCGCGGCCACCTCACCGGCGGCCACCGGCTGGATCCGCATCCGCGGCACCAGCAGCACCGGGCCCGGGATCCGGTCCAGCAGCTCCGGCACGAACTGGTGGAACTGGGTGGCCCGCATGATGCTGAACGGCACCCCGCTGTCGCGCACCAGCGCTTCCTGCGCCACCTTCCCCGCGTTGTACCCGCTGCTCATGCCCGGGCGGCCCGTCCCGACGATGGACAACACCACATGATGCTTAACGCCAGCGCGGCGGCCTGCCGCCAGCAGGTTCCCGGTGCCCGCGGTGAAGAACGCCACCGTTTTCCGGCCGCTCACCGCAGCCGTGTTGGTCACATCGATCAGCCATCGGCGCCGTCCAGCGCGGCGTCAAGCCCGTCCCCGGTGAGCACGTCGGCGCCCGACGACCGGGTGAGCACCACCGGCTCGTGCCCGGCCGCCCGCAGCTCGGCCACCACGTACCGGCCGACCAGGCCGGTCCCGCCCGCCACGGCTATCCGCATGTCCCTGCCTCCTCAATCTCGGCATACGTTCTGACGAGGTAGGCCCGTGATTTGTGACAGTTCATTCCGGGGGGACCCCCTGGACCCCCCGCTCGCCGCTCCCGCCGAAGCCGGTCCGCGAGCACCCGCCTTCGGCGGGCCCCGCCTCGCCGACGAGACATTCTGGGGAACGTAGGCGCCGAGTCCTTCGTGCTTGGTAGGCGAAAGGAGGACAGCCGATGGCAGAAGACCAGGCAGTGGCGGAGCTGGAGCGCTTCCTCGCCGACCGGGCCGACCACCTGCTGCGGGCGGCGATGCTGCTCACCGGCAGCCGCGAGGCCGGCCAGGACCTGCTGCAGACCGCGCTGGAGCGGCTGCTGCGGCACTGGTCCACGCTGGACGGCGACCCCGAGGCCTACCTGCGGCGCACGCTGTACAACCTGGCCACCGACGGGTTCCGCCGGGCGGGCCGGCTGCAGCGCAAGCTACTGCTGCTGCGCGCCGAGGCCCGGCCGGCCGCCGACCCGGCCGCCGAGGTGGACCTGCGGGACGCGCTGATCCGGCTGCTGCTGCAACTGCCGCCACGGCAGCGCGCGGTGCTGGTCTGCCGGTACTGGGAGCAGCTCACCGAGGCGGAGACCGCGGAGCTGCTCGGCTGGCCGGAAGGCACGGTCAAATCCGCCGCGTCCCGGGGGCTGCGGCGGCTGCGCGACCTGGCCAGCGGCTGGCAGCAGGCCGAACTACACGAAACCGGATCGAGGGGACCAGGCAGATGAGTACCGACGTGGAAGACCTGCTCCGGGACGGCATGGAGCGGTTCACCGAGGGCGTACGGGCCCCGGCCGGGCTGGCCTACCGGGCGAGCAGGCAGCGCAGGCGGCGGCGTATCCGATCGTCCGCGGCGCGGTGCTCGGCGGTACCGCCGTGGCCACCGCCACCGTGGTGGCGGTCGCGATGACCGCGGCGGGCACGGTGGCCCAGCCGGGCAGCAGCCTGGCCCAGGCGCGGGCCGCGGCCCTCGTGGTCAGCCGGGTCAAGACACGCGCTGGCCAGCGAGCACAACGTGTTCGTCGGCAGCACGATGAGTACCGGTGACCAACCGTCGGTCACCTGGGCCTACGGCGCGCACAACCGGTTCGAGGAGTTCACCGGCACGCAGTGCGGCCAGGTCACGCCAGCGGCGACTGCACCCACCAGGGCGGCTCCGAGCGCTACCTGGCGGCCGGCACCGCGCTGGTCAACGGCAAGCTGACCGGCGCCTACGTGACCTACTTCGATCACAAGTACAGCCTGTCCCCGGTGTACAGCTCGCCGGCCAGCGCGTGCGGGAAGGCCGCGATCGGCATGGGCGGCCCGCCGGTGCCGACCGCGCACTGGTCGTCGTTCATCCAGGCCACGCTGGACTGCGGGGCGGCCAGGGTGACCGGGCACGTCTGGGTCAACGGCCAGGAAACCATGCGGATCACCGGGAAGCCGATCACCGTCCGGCTCGGCCGCGGCGAGGGAAATGCCGTGCATGAGAAGTACGCGCGGGCGCTGTGGACGCTGTACGTGAACCCTCGAGCTATCTCCCGGTCCGGATGGTCGGCGTGACCGAGACGTTCGGCGGCACCGGCGGGCACACCCGCTTCGAGTCGGTGACCAACGTGCGCTGGCTGCCGCCGACCTCGGCCAACGTGGCCCGGGCCCTGGTCACCATCCCGCCCGGTTACCACCAGGTGAGCTCGCCCGCCGACCAGTAAAGTCGCGAATAGGTAACAAAAGGGTGGCCCGGTTATACCGGGCCACCTGTCATTTATCGGCAAATACTTCGCCAGGAGTGGCGCCTAGTACGGCAGCCTCCATTCGCTAGCTGACCAGGGCGATTTCGGCGTCGCGGGCGAGCCGTGTGCGCTGGTGGTACCAGCGGGAGCGGGCTTGGTGGCGGCGGCGCCAGTTCGGCCAGTGCTCGGCGTGGCCGCCTCTGCCGGGCGGCGCGGTGAGCAGGCGGGTGATCTCGGGAACGGTCAGCGGGATCATTCCGGGGTCAGCGGGCGGTAGCTGGCCGGGCCGGGCTGGTGGTGGTGCCTGGGTATCGGTGCGGTCGCGCAGTAAGGCGGCGGTGACGGCGCAGATCGCTAGCGCGGCCATGACCAGCACGGTGTGGCGGGCGATGGCGTGATAGAGGCGGACCTGGGATTGGTCGAGCCCGAAGCAGTCCTTGCCGAACTCGAAGCCCTCTTCCACCGGCCACCGCAGCCCGGCGGCGCGGGTCAGCCGGGTGGTGCTGACCGGCTGGCCTTCGGGCATGAAGCAGTAGTGAAAGGCCAGTTCACCGGTCTTGAGATGCCTGCGGATCAGCAGGTGATGCCGGGGGCTGGCGGTGGCCACCAGGGCCCAGGCATACCAGCGTTCGCCCTTGGACCCCGGCCGGCGGAGCGGACCTCCCAGCGGCGGGGGTCTTTGCACAGCCCGGTGGCCACCTCTGTGCAGGTGCAGGTGGCCCGCGCGCCAGGGTGAGGTGAAAGCTGCACGGAACCCGCAGCACGTAGGCCTGGTGGCTGGCTTCGGGGAACTCCCGCAGCCTGGTGCAGGCGCCGTAGACCTCGTCCCCGCAGACGAAATCGACGCCAGCACCGCCGGTGAACGCCTCGGTGCAGATGTCGATGGCCAGCTCTCCCTTGGTGCGGAACACCAGGTCCTTCGGGCAGGCCCATGATCTGCCGCTTCACCGGGTCGCCGAGGTGCTCGGCGGGGATCCACTGCCGGGCGCCGATCAGCGCATGCCCGGTGTGCTCGCGCACATACGACAGGTGCACCGTGGTGATGCCATTGGCGACCTTGCCCACGCATCCCAGGTATTGCCGTTTGACGCCGGCCGTGGCCCTGCCCTGCTTGGCCTGGCTGGTCTCATCGATCGCCCCGATCCGTAAGCCATGTTCCCTGCCGCCACGGCGAGCGGCCTCATCCAGCCCGGCTACTGCGAACCAGCGCACCACGCCCATCGCCGCGAAGGCGTCCCAGGCGGCGCGGTTGAGCAGCCGCTGCGTCCGCTGCGGCGCTACGGTCACCTGCCTGCTGCGCGATCGTCCACCCGTTGCGTTTGGGCAGGTCACCGGCCAGAGCACTGACGTACTTGCCCGCCTGCAGCCACGGCTCCACCCGGGTGAAGCACGCCCGCAGCAGCCCCGGCAGCTCAGCCCGCTTCTGCGCGCCCAGCCCAGCACCTATCCTGGCGGCAGCAGCCGCCCCCGATTTTGCTGCCGTCACACACGCATGACCGGCAGGCGGCTGCGCCCCGCCGAGCCAGGGCACCCAGCCCCCGGAGGATGGGCATGAATGAGCCCACCGGCACCATCCCGGCTGCCGTCATCCCCCAGCTCACCGCCGCCGCAGCCCAGATCGCCGCCAGCCACGGAGAACCCAGCCCAGCGTCCATCGCCGTGGTGGCCACCACCCGGGCAAAGGCCCTGGATGTGGTCTGCCACGGCACCAAGATGCCCGGCACAGAACCGGTACCGGTCTATGCGGTCGTGATGACCGGCCACTTCATCAGCCACCGGCGGCCGCCAGGCCCACGGCAGCACCTGCCGCTGACCGGAACCACGCTGGCAGTAATCTTCGACGCCCGCACCCTCACCCCGATGGACCTGGGCCTGTCTGACCGCGACGACACCGCCCTGCTGCCAGCGCTCGGGCCGGTGACCACCCTGAAAACCCAGTAACACCCGGGCGCGCGACGCACCAGCACTTCCCCCAGGACAGCTGTCTTCGCAGGTAAAACCCCCAATGGATGCTGCCGTACTAGCCGACGGGGCGACCGCGGTGGCTGTACACAAAAGGCCCGGCCGGGGGAGTAACCCCCGGCCGGGCCCGTGTGCTCTGACTAGTTAGCTGGCATAGTCCAGCAGCGGCTGGGCGCGGCTCGGGTGCCGCAGCTTGGACAGCGACTGCTTCTCCAGCTGCCGGATCCGCTCCCGGGTCAGGCCGAGCGCGCGGCCGATCTCATCCAGCGTGTGCGGGTTGCCGTCGTACAGGCCGAACCGCATGGCCATGATGGTGGCTTCCCGCTGGGTCAGCCCGTCCAGCGCGTGCCGCAGCTGGTCCGCCATCAGCTGGCGGTCCACCAGCTCGGACGCCTCCGGCGCGTCCACGTCCTCGATCAGGTCGCCGATGCTGGTCTCGCCGTCCTCGCCGATGGTGGAGTCCAGGCTGATCGGCTGCCGGCTGGTGCGCAGCAGCTCCTCGATCTGGTCCGGGGTGCGGTCCAGCTCGACGGCCAGCTCCTCAGGGGTGGGCTCGCGGCCCAGCCGCTGGTGCATGTCCCGCTCGACCCGGCTCAGCTTGCTCAGCATCTCCAGCACGTGCACCGGCAGCCGGATAGTACGGGCCGAGTCGGCAAAGCCGCGCTGGATGGCCTGCCGGATCCACCACATGGCGTACGTGGAGAACTTGTAGCCCTTGGTGTAGTCGAACTTCTCCACCGCGCGGATCAGCCCCAGGTTGCCCTCCTGCACCACGTCCAGCAGGGACAGCCCGCGGTCGCTGTACTTCTTGGCCACCGAGACCACCAGCCGCAGGTTGGCCTCCAGCATGTGCGCCTTGGCCCGCCTGCCGTCCTCGGCGACCTCTTCCAGGTCGCGGCGGTAGGCCTCGTCCAGGTCCGGCTCGGTCGCCAGCTTGTGCTCGGCGAACAGGCCAGCCTCGATCCGCTTGGCCAGGTTCACCTCCTGCTCAGCGGTGAGCAGGCTGGTGCGCCCGATGGACTTGAGGTAGGTGTGCACCGAGTCGCCCATGGCCGATGTCTGGTCGTCCAGGTCCACTTCCGCCGACGTCGGCTGGGCCAGGTCGGCTCGGCTGGGCTCGGTCAGGCCGGCGGTGGCTTCCGCCTCGGCTGCCTTGGCCGCAACCGAGTCCAGGGCGTCCGGCCCAGGCACGTCGGTGACTTCCGGCGATTCGGTGCGCTGTGCAGTCTTCATGTCCTCCGTGCCCGTCCGTGCTTCCTGTGGGCCCGTGGTCCCTTGTGGTCCAGTGCCCCCACCCGGCTCGTCACCCAGCCGCACTCCGGCTTCCGCCAGCTCGCGGATGATGGACCGGCCTTCCGCCGGCGTGACGCCCGCACCTACGAACGCCGCGCGCAGCTCGGTCAGCGACAGGTAGCCCTGCCCGCGGCCAAGCTGGATCAGCTCGTCCACGCGCTGGGTGGCCTCGTCAGCCACTTCGGGCTCCCGCCTGGCGGTCGCGCTCTTCGGCATCGAGGCACCTCCCTTCGTGGGCGTGCGTTACGCACGTTTCGGTCAGCACGTTTCCGTGGTTCGATGTGCTCTAGCGGTTCGCAGTTCTTGCTACTGTGAAGCGCGGGCACTATCTAATAACGCTCAGTGCTGCCGATTGTTCCCGGCCGGGGCGTTGTTCCTGCTTGCTTGCCCTGCGGCTAGACCTTCAATTCTGCTCAACGCCAGCGCCTGCGCACTCAGTTCCCCGCGGCCAGCTGCCGCAGCGCCCGCAGGTCCGGCTTGCCGGACCGTAGTAGCGGGATGGCCGGGACCAGCACGATGGCCCGGGGCGCGGCGAAGCCGGGCAGCTTCCCGGCGGCCGCGGCGCGCAGCGCGGCCAGGGTGGGCGGGTCGGCCGGGTCGGCCGGGACCACGACGGCGGTGACCACTTCCCCCCACTCCGGGTCAGGCCGGCCGGTCACCGCGACATCGCGCACTCCCGGGCAGCCCGCCAGCACCGCCGCCACCTCGTCGGCGGCCACCTTCTCGCCGCCGGTGTTGATCATCCCGTCGGCCCGGCCGCGGACCGTCAGCCGCCCGGACCCGTCCAGGCTGCCCAGGTCGGAGGTGACGAACCAGGGGCCGTCCAGGGCGGCCAGGCTCAGCTCAGGCTGGCCACGGTAGCCGGAGAACAGCACCGGGCCGGCCAGCTGGATCCGGCCGCCGGCCGCGATCCGCACCGAAACCCCGCGCAGCGGCCGCCCGTCGTACACGCACCCGCCGCAGGTCTCGGTCATCCCGTAGGTGGTGATCACCCGGGCGCCGGCCGCCCGGGCCTCGGCCAGCAGGCCGGGCGGCACCGCGGCCCCGCCGAGCAGGATGCCGCGGAACGAGGCCAGCGCGGCCGGCCCGCCCGGCTGGTCCAGCAGCTGCCGCACCTGGGTGGGCACCAGGGATACGTAGTCACCGCCGGCGCCGGCCACCGCGGCCGGGCCGTCCAGCCGGGGCACCACGACGGGCTCGGTGCCGGCCAGCAGCGACCGGGCGAACACCTGCAGCCCGGAGATGTGGCTCGGCGGCAGGCAGGACAGCCAGCGCTGGCCGGGCTCCGCGCCCAGCCGGGCCAGGCTGGCGGTGGCCGAGTGGCGCAACGCCGCGGCGCTCAGCTCGGCGCCTTTCGGCTCACCGGTGGACCCCGAGGTGGCGATCACCACCGCCGTCCCCGGGGCCAGCGGGGCGGCGTCCGCCGGGGCCAGCCGCTCGGTGCCGGTCTCGGTCTCCAGGGAGTCCGGGCCGAGCGCGCGTAGTAGCGCGGCCACCTTGTCCGGCGGCAGCCGCGGGTCCACCGGCAGTATCGCCGGGCCGGTGCCGTCCAGCGCGGCGCTCAGCACCTCGAGCAGCCGCCCGGCCTGTGCCACCGCAGGCAGCAGGACTGCGTGCAGGGGGCGGTGACTCATCGACGTAAGGTTATCCGGCAGATCAGGCGGCGTACCGGGAGGGCAGCCCAGTCGAGCGCCGTCCGGTACCGGCTTCCGATCCCGGGCCGGCAGGCCCGGGCGGGGGGCCGGCCCATGGGTTGCGCCGGATGGCGCGAGCTTCGAAGGAGACACAGTGGGCGAGGTTGCGGCCCAGGTGGACGCGGCGCTGGGCGGGCTGCGCGCGTTCGCCATCCCGATGCGGACCCGGTTCCGCGGCATCACGGTCCGCGAGGGCGCGCTGATCGAAGGGCCGGCTGGGCTGAGTTCTCCCCGTTCGCGGAGTATGGGCCGCGGGAATGCGCGCGCTGGCTGGCCTGCGCGCTGGAGGCGGCCTGGGACGGCTGGCCCGCGCCGCGCCGCGATCAGGTGCCGGTCAACGTGACCGTGCCCGCGGTCGGGCCGGAGCAGGCCCACCGCATCGTGACCGCCTCGGGCTGCCGGACGGCCAAGGTCAAGGTGGCCGAGCGGGGCCAGCCGGCCAGCGCGGACATCGACCGGGTGGCCGCGGTGCGCGACGCGCTGGGCCCCGGCGGCCGGATCCGGGTGGACGCCAACGGTGGCTGGGACGTGGACACCGCGGCCCGGATGCTCGGCGAGCTGTCCCGGTCCGGGCTCGAGTACGCCGAGCAGCCCTGCCCGACCCTGGATGAGCTGGCCGCGCTGCGCAAGCGGGTGGACGTGCCGGTGGCCGCGGACGAGTCCATCCGGCGCGCCGAGGACCCGCTCGCGGTGCGCGCCGCCGGCGCGGCCGACATCGTGGTGCTCAAGGCGCAGCCACTGGGCGGGGTGCGCGGCGCGCTGCGCATCGCCGAGGCGTGCGGGTTGCCGGTGGTGGTGTCCAGCGCGGTGGAGTCCTCGGTCGGCCTGGCCGCCGGGGTGGCGCTGGCCGCCGCCCTGCCCGAGCTGCCGTACGCCTGCGGGCTGGCCACGATGAGCCTGCTCACCGGCAACGTCACCGCGGAACCGCTGGCCGAGCGCCACGGCGTGCTGCCGGTCCGCCGCCCGGCCGCCGACGAGAAGCGCCTGGCCGAGTGGCAGGCCGACCCGGTCCCGTGGCGGGCCCGGCTGGCCGCCGCCGCCGAATTTCTTGACGGGGCCTCATGAACCCGTCAACCGCGTTTGCCACCGTCTTGGTCGACGAGCTGATCCGGTGCGGGCTGCGCGAGGTGGTGCTCGCGCCCGGCTCGCGCAGCGCGCCGCTGGCCATGGCGCTGCACGAGCGGTGCGGCGCGGGCGGCCCGCTCCGGCTGCACGTGCGGATCGACGAGCGGACCGCGGCGTTCCTGGCCCTCGGCCTGGCCAAGGCCGGGGGGCGGCCGGCCGCGGTGCTGTGCACCTCGGGCACCGCGGCGGCCAACTTCCACCCCGCGGTGATCGAGGCGGACGAGTCCGGGGTGCCGCTGCTGCTGCTCACCGCGGACCGGCCGCCCGAGCTGCGCGGCACCGGCGCCAACCAGACCATCGACCAGCTCCACCTGTATGGCGGCGCGGTCCGCTGGTTCGCCGACGTGGGCGTGCCCGAGGCCCGGCCGGGGATGAACGCCTACTGGCGGTCGCTGGCCTGCCGCGGCTGGGCGGCCGCGTCCGGAGCGGCCGGCGGCTTCCCCGGCCCGGTCCAGCTCAACCTGCCGCTGCGCGACCCGCTGGTACCGGATCTGCCCGGGGATTCAGACAGTGCTGACCCGGGGGGACGACCCCCCGGACCCCCCGATCGCCGCTCCGCGCCGAGCGGCGGCGAGCCGCCGCGGCAAGGGGGACGCCCCCCCGGCCCCCCGGTCGCCGCTCCGCGCCGGGCGGCGGCGAGCCGCCGCGTCCCGGACAGCTTGCCGACGACCAGCCAGGCTGGGTTGAATCGCTGGACGGGCGGCCCGATGGCGCAGCGTGGACCCGGCTTGGCAGTGCTGGCCCGGGGGAGCGACCCCCCGGAACCCCCCGGTCGCCGCTCCGCGACGAGGAGGGGACCAGCCCCGGACGGCCGGGCACGCTGGAGCTGCCGTGGACCGAAAACGGCGTTGTGCTGGCTGGTGATGGGGCGGTGAGCCGGCCACCTTGGCCGCGCTGGCGGAGCGGGCGGGCTGGCCGGTGCTGGCGGAACCGTCATCCGGGGCCCGGCGGGGTAGCGCCGCGCTGACCGCCTACCAGTACCTGCTTGATGACCCCAAGTT
This sequence comes from uncultured Actinomycetes bacterium, assembly GCA_963747705.1. Lineage (GTDB taxonomy): Bacteria > Actinomycetota > Actinomycetes > Streptosporangiales > Streptosporangiaceae > RYN-230. Next base: position 125,853 of record CAVVGF010000012.1, read on the forward strand.
CACCGCCGCGCACCCGCCGGACCTGGTCATCTCGGCCGGGCGGCCGGGGCTGTCCCGTGGGCAGCTCGGCTTCCTGCGGCAGGCCGCCGTACTCGGTGCCCGGCACGTGGTGCTCGCACAGGGCCCTGGCCGGTGGGCCGACCCGGCCCGGTCGGCTACGGACCTGGCGGCCCGGGTCCGGCTGGCTGGCGGACCGCCGTCCGGCCCGGCCACCGGGTGGCTGCGCCGCTGGCAGCAGGCCGACGCGGCGGCCCGCGGCGCCGTGGACGCCGTCCTGGCCGGGGACGGCGAGCTGACCGAGCCGCGGCTGGCCCGTGACCTGGCCGCGGCGCTGCCGGACGGCGGGCTGCTGTGGGCCGCGTCCAGCCTGCCCATCCGGGACCTGGACCGGCACATGGCCGCGCGGGCCGGGCTGTGCGTGCTGGCCAGCCGCGGCGCCAGCGGCATCGACGGGCTGATCTCCGCGGCGTCCGGCGCGGCCCTGGCCCACCAGGCCGCGGGCGGCGGGCCCGCGGTGGCGCTGCTCGGCGACCTGGCCGTGCTGCACGACAGCCCGGGCCTGTTCACCGGGCCGGGCGAGCCCCGCCCCGACCTGGTCATCGTGGTGGCCAGCAACGATGGCGGCGGCATCTTCTCCAGCCTGGAGCCGGCCGCGTTCCCGGACAGTTTCGAGCGCGTCTTCGGCACCCCGCACGGCGCCCGGCTCAGCGCGCTGGCGGCGGCGGCCGGGCTGCCCTACCGGGAACTGCGCGCGGTCGCGGACCTGCCGGCCGCCCTACGGGGCAGCGGGCTGCGCATCGTCGAGGTGCCGGCCGGCCGGGCCGCCGGGGCGGCGCTGCGGCACCGGCTGCACGAGGCCGCCGAGGCCGCCCTCCGCGGGCTCGGCTGAGCTGCGGTTACCCAGTGCTGCCGGGGCTGATCGGGAGGGATACCCCCCGATACGAGCCGAAGCAGGCAGATTTGCTATACAAGGGCGGACTACGTGTAATTTATCCGCAGAGCTGGGCGTGCTGGCGGAAGAGTACGTGCCTGTCACGCTCAAGTCACGAAAGTGTCCCAAGCTGGTGCGTTCACTTGTCGGTGCGACGTGGGTCGTGCTGATCTAGCCAATAGCCGGGTCTTCCGGCCTTACAACCATGTCTGTCGGACCGGCCGGCGCTACCCGTGTTCCGGGCCGGTCCCTGCGTGTGAAGGAGCCGTGGTAATGGGGCGAGCCCCTAAGCAGCAAGCACAACCAAGATCCAGGCTCCGCAGCAAGTTTGCCCTCGTGGTTGTCGGCGCTGCCGCGCTGGCACTCGTCGCGGCAGGCTGCGGGGGCAGCGGTTCGTCCAGCTCGTCGAGCGGCGGCACGAAGGTCAAGGGCGGCACTGCCGTCTACGCCCTGCCCCCGTCGACGACGCCGAACTACATCTTCCCGTACTCCAGCAGCGCTGACTTCAGCGTGTCCAACATCAGCTACCTGCAGCAGCTGCTGTACCGGCCGCTGTACTGGTTCGGCAAGGGTGAGACGCCGGATTACAACTCGTCCCTGAGCGTCGCCAATGCCCCGCAGTTCAGCGGCAACAACGTGACGATCACGCTCAAGCACTACGTGTGGTCCAACGGCCAGCCGGTGACCGCGTCCAACGTGATGTTCTGGATCAACATGGAGACCGCGGAGCCCGCGAACTACGGCGGCTACACCGGCTTCCCGGCCAGCGTCGTGAAGAACGTCAAGGTGGTCAGCCCGACCGAGCTCACCATGACGATGGACAAGGCCTACTCGCAAAGCTGGTTCCTGTACAACGAGCTGGCCCAGATCACCCCGATGCCGACGGCCTGGGACCGGACCGCGTCCGGGCCGAGCCACTGCACCACCACGGTGAGCGACTGCAAGGCCGTCTACACCTACCTGGATGGCCAGTCGAAGACGCTGAACAGCTACGCGTCCTCGCCGCTGTGGTCGGTCGTGGACGGGCCCTGGAAGCTGAGCGCGTTCAACGCGGACGGGCACGTGACGTTCGTGCCGAACAAGACCTACTCCGGGCCGACCAAGGCCAGCCTGGCGCAGTTCAAGGAAGTGCCGTTCACCACGGACTCGGCCGAGTACAGCGTGCTCCAGGCGCCGAACTCCAGCATTACCGTGGGGTTCCTGCCGGAACAGGACGCCCCGGCCAAGCCGGTCAACGAGACCGTCGGGAGAAACCCGCTGAGCGGCTACACGCTGTCCCCGCTGTACTCCTGGGGCATCAACTACTACGTGACCAACTTCCAGAGCACGACGGGCAACGGGCCGATCATCAAGCAGCAGTACTTCCGGCAGGCGCTGGCCTACCTGATGAACCAGAAGTCGGTCATCGAGGGCCCGCTGCGCGGCTACGGCCAGTACACCACCGGCCCGGTGCCGAACTTCCCGAAGACGCAGTTCCTGTCGCCGAGCACACCGACCGGGCAAGACCCGTTCCCGTTCAGTGAGTCGAAGGCGAAGAGCCTGCTGACCAGCCACGGCTGGAAGGTGGTTCCGAACGGCACGACCACGTGCACCAACCCGAGCCTGTGTGGTGCGGGGATCAAGTCGGGGCAGGCGATGAACTTCCAGATGCCCTTCGCTAACGGTGTCGCATGGATCACTTCGGAAATGACGCAGCTGCAGTCCAACGCGGCCTCGGTCGGCATCAAGCTGAACCTCAAGCCGGAGCCTTTCAACCAGGTCATTGCCCTGGCTGGCGGCAACTGCGTGGTCACCAAGAGTTCCTGCAAGTGGGACTTCGCCAACTGGGGTGGCGGCTGGGTGTTCGCACCCGACTACCAGCCGACCGGTGAGGAACTGTTCATGTGCGGCGTGCCGGCCAACTCGGGCGGCTACTGCAGCAAGCAGAACGACAGCCTCATCAACACCACGCTGACCACGAGCGACATGAACTCCATGTACAGCTGGCAGAACTACCTGCAGCCGCAGCTGCCGGTGCAGTACCAGCCGAATGGTGTTTACGAGCTCACCGAGATCAAGAACAACCTGAAGGGCGTCAACCCGCAGCCGGTTACTCTGGCTATCAACCCGGAGAACTGGTATTTCGTGAAGTAACCGGCAACCGGTGACCGGATCGGGTCACCGCTGCCTGACAGACGCGGGGGTGCCGGGCCACACCCGGCACCCCCGCGCCATACCGCCCGCGAGGGGGAGTTAGTGACTGTTTTCCTGCTCCGCAGGGTGCTGCAATCGATCATCGTCATCCTGCTGGTGACAGTGATCACGTTTGCCCTGCTCCGGGCGATCCCGGGCAACCCGGCGATCGCCATCCTGGGCCCGAACTCGTTCCGCAATCCTGCCGCGATCCGGCAGTTTGATCAGCAGTACGGGTTCAACCTGCCGTGGTACAGCCAGTACTGGCTCTGGCTGCGCCACCTGCTGACCGGCAACCTCGGCTTCTCCTGGAAGCTGAACCAGAGCGTCGCCTCGCTGCTCAGCGGCCACCTGCCCAAGACCATCTTCCTGGTCGGCATCTCCACCATCCTGGCCCTGGTGCTGGCCGTGCCGATCGGCGTGATCCAGGCCGTGCGCCGGAACAAGTTCGCGGATCACTTCTTCAACGGGTTCTCCACCGTGTTCTACGCGATGCCCGCGTTCCTGCTGGGGATCCTGCTGATCCTGTTCTTCGCCATCAAGATCCCGATCTTCCCGCCGGAAGGCCCGCAGGGCGAAGGGCTCGGCGTGCTGTTCACCAACTTCAACGCGCTGATCCTGCCGATCATCTCGCTGACGCTGATCACGCTCGCGCTGTTCAGCCGGTACATGCGCTCGAGCGTGCTGGACAACCTGACCGAGGACTACGTGCGCACGGCCAAGGCCAAGGGCGCCAGCGAGCGGCGCGTGCTGGTCCGGCACGTGCTGCGCAACTCGCTGATCCCGATCGCCACGCTGCTCGGGCTGAGCCTGCCCGGCATCATCGCGGGCGCTCTGATCACCGAGTCGGTGTTTAACTACCCCGGCATGGGCTACCTGTTCTACCAGGCAGCGCTCAACTCGGACTACCCGATCTTGCTCGGGATTACTATCGTCGTAGCAGTGGCAACTGTCGTTGGGTCGTTGCTCGCCGACATCGCCTACGCGGTGCTCGACCCGCGGGTTAGGTACGTGAGCCAATGAGCCTCGCCAGCGTTCCGCCGGAATTTCCGGATCCGGAAAACCCGTCGGCCACTACCGGCCTGGTCACCACCTACGACACGGAGATCACCGAGCCGGAGCAGGCCGTCGCAGTTGCGGCTGGTGCGCTGCCTGCTGGTAAGCCGCGCAGCACCTTCCGCCGCGGTCTCGAGGTGTTCCTCGAGAACAAGCTGGCCGTCACCGGGGTCGGCATCTTCGTCTTCATGCTGCTGTTCTGCTTCGTCGGCCCGCTGATTTACAAGACTAATCAGCTCCAGGTCAACTTCGCGAACGAATTTATCTCGCCCAACGGCCAGCACCTGCTCGGCACCGACGCGAGCGGGTTCGACGTGATGGGCCGGCTCATGGTGGCCGGCCAGATCTCGCTGGAGGTCGGCCTCGCCGCCGCCGCCCTGGCCACCGTCATGGGCGTGCTGTGGGGCGCGATAGCCGGCTACTTCGGCGGCGTGATCGACTCGGCCATGATGCGCCTCGTGGACGCGCTGCTGTCCATCCCGGTGCTGTTCCTGGCCATCGTGGTGGTCACCCTGGTCACCCCGACCAAGCCAGTGCTCATCCTGGTCATCGCGCTGACCTCGTGGCTGACCACCTCCCGGCTGGTCCGTGGCGAGGCGCTGTCCCTGCGCACCCGGGACTACGTGCAGGCGATGAAGGTGATGGGCGGCGGCAGCCGGCGGGCGGTGCTGCGGCACATCGCGCCGAACGCGATCGGCACCATCATGGTCAACGCCACCTTCCAGGTGGCCGACGCCATCGCGCTCATCGTCGCGCTCAGCTATCTCGGCCTGGGCATCCGGCCGCCGCAGCAGGACTGGGGCGGCATGCTCAGCGACGGCATCCAGTACGTCAACGACAACTACTGGTGGCTGATCTTCCCGGCCGGCGTGTGCATTGTGCTGGTCATCTCCGCACCCATCTTTATCGGCGAGGGGCTGCGGGACGCCGTCGAGGTCCGGCTGCAGCGCCGATAGCCTGGTTACGTACCGCCACGACCTGGCCGGTACTCCCATCCAGTCACTGATGAGGACGAATTGGCACCACTGCTTCAGCTAGAGGAGCTGCGCACCGAAATCCGGCTGCGCAGCGCGACCGTGCACGCGCTGGATGGCGTCAGCCTGAGCCTGGAAGCCGGGGAGTGCCTCGGCATCGTGGGCGAGTCCGGCTGCGGCAAGACCATGACCGCGCTGTCCGTCATGCAGCTGCTGCCGCCCGGCGGGCACATCACCGGCGGCAAGATCCTGCTGGACGGCCGGGAGATCTCCGCGCTCACGTGACGACCAGATGCGGCACGTCCGGGGTAACGAGATCGGCATGATCTTCCAGGACCCGATGACGTCGCTGAACCCGACGATGACCATCGGGGACCAGATCTCGGAGACCGTCGTGCTGCACCGCGGCGCGGACGCGAAGACCGCCCGGGAGCGGGCCATCGAGGTGCTCAGCCTGGTCGGCATGCCGCGCCCGGCCGAGCGGGTCGGCAACTACCCGCACCAGCTGTCCGGCGGCATGCGGCAGCGCGTGATGATCGCGATGGCGCTGGCCTGTGAGCCCAAGCTGCTGATCGCGGACGAGCCAACCACCGCGCTGGATGTGACCATCCAGAAGCAGATCCTCGAGCTCATCGACGACCTGCGCAGGCGGCTGGGCATGGCGGTGATCCTGGTCACCCACGACCTCGGCGTGATCGCCGGGCGGGCCGACCGGGCCGTGGTCATGTACGCCGGCCGGGTGGTGGAGACGACCAGCACGATCCGGCTGTTCGGCAACCCGCGGCACCCGTATACCGAGGCGCTGTTCGGCGCGCTGCCGGAGAAGGCGGTGGAAGGCTCGACCCGGCTGTACAACATCCCGGGCCAGCCGCCGGACCTGACCGCCCCGCCCAAGGGCTGCAAGTTCGCGGCCCGGTGCCGGTACGTGACGGACACCTGCCGCCACGACGAGCCGCTGCTCGAAGGGGACACGCCGGATCACGAGTACCGCTGCTTCTACCCGGTCGGCCAAACGTCCGACGAGGCCGGGGTGGCCGAGCTCCAGGTGACCGAGAAGGTGTCGCTCGACCAGGTGGCCGGCTCGCTGAACGGGGGCGGCTACCTCCTGCAGGCCGATCACCTGATCAAGAACTTCGCGGTGACGTCCGGCGCGGTGCTGCAGCGCAAGGTGGGCGAGGTCAGCGCGGTCGCCGATGTCAGCTTCGGCATCCACCCGGGCAAGACGTTCGGCATGGTCGGCGAGTCCGGCTGCGGCAAGACCACCGTCGGGCGGCTGATCGTCGGCCTGGAGAAGGCCACCGGCGGGTCGATCGTGCTGGACGGCGAGGACCTGCTGAAGCTGAACAACCGGGACCGGCGCAAGCGCAGCGCGACGGTCCAGCTGATGTTCCAGGACTCGTACGCCTCGATGGACCCGCGGATGCGGGTGGCCACCATCCTGCGTGAGCCGCTGGCCATCCAGCGCATCGGCAGCCGGCGCGAGCAGCAGAAGAAGATCGCCGAGATCCTGGACAAGGTGGGCCTGCCCCAGGCCGCGATCGAGCGCTACCCGCACGAGTTCTCCGGTGGGCAGCGGCAGCGGCTCGGCCTGGCCCGTGCGCTCATCCTGAACCCGAAGCTGCTGGTGGCGGACGAGCCGGTGTCCGCGCTGGACGTGTCGATCCAGGCGCAGATCCTGAACCTGATGCGGGACCTGCAGCGCGACCTGGGGCTGACCTACCTGTTCATCTCGCACGACCTGTCCGTGGTGCGCTACCTGTCGGAAACGATCGGCGTGATGTACCTGGGCAAGATGGTCGAGGTCGGCCCGTCCGAAGAGGTCTACTACTTCCCGGTGCACCCGTACACCAAGGGCCTGATCGACACCGTGCCGGTGGCCGACCCGATCCGGGCCAAGCAGGTGGCGGAGCAGGGGGTGGCCGGCGAGCTGCCGTCCGCCATCGACCCGCCGTCCGGCTGCCGGTTCCGCACCCGGTGCCCGCGCGCCCAGGAGATCTGCGCCCTGGAGGAGCCCCCGCTGCGCCCGTTCACCACCGGCGGCCACCTGGCTGCCTGCCACTTCCCGCTGCGCGACCCAGTAGGCGCCGCCGAGCCCGCCGCCGCCAGCTAAGACGTCCGGACGCCGGTACCTTAGCCGAAGTCATCGCGTCGTTCGGCGCGGAGCGGCGATCGGGGGGTCCAGGGGGTCGTCCCCCCGGACTGGTCACGCTTCTAGGGCGAAGCGCATGGTGCGGAACTTGGTCACGGTCTCGGCCAGTTCGGTGGCCGGGTCGGAGTCGGCCACGATCCCGCCGCCGGCGAACAGCCGGGCCCGCGGGCCGTCGATCTCGGCGCAGCGCAGCGCGATGCCCCATTCCCCGTTCCCGGCGCTGTCCACCCAGCCCACCGGGCCCGCGTAGCGGCCGCGATCCATCCCCTCCAGCTCCCGGATCAGCTCCATCGCCGCCTCGGTCGGGGTGCCGCAGACGGCGGCCGACGGGTGCAGGGCGTTCAGCAGCGTGAACACGGAATGGCTCGCGCCGCTGGCGTCCCGGGCGGACAGCGTGCCGTGCACCGTGGTGGCCAGGTGCTGCAGGTTGGCCACCTTGAGCAGCACCGGGCGCTCGGCCACGGTGAGCTGGTCACACAGCGGGCCCAGCGAATCCCGCACGCTGGCCGCGGCGTACTCGTGCTCCTCGGTCTCCTTGGCCGAGGCCAGCAGCGCGGCGCCCAGCGCCGCGTCCTCGGCCGGGTCCTGGCCGCGCGGGAACGTCCCAGCCAGCACCAGCGAGCTGACCTCCGGGCCCTGCCGCTTGATCAGCAGTTCCGGGGTGGCCCCGGCCAGCCCGGCGCAGGCGAACGTGTAGCACTCCGGGTAGCGGGCGGCCAGCCGGGCCAGCAGCAGCCGCTCGTCGATCGGCGCGGCCGCGGACGCGTACAGGTCCCGGGCCAGCACCACCTTGCGCAGCCCGCCCGCCCGGATCCGGCCGACCGCCGCGGCGACCACCCGTTCCCACTCCGGCGCGCTGAGGCTCCCGTCGTGCCAGCGGATCTCGCCCGGCGCAGGCTGATCGGGCTGACCCAGGCCGGCCGGGGGAGAGCGGGCCGACCCCAGGGCGCGGCGGGCCGGCCGCCGGGCGATGCTGGTCAGCCAGGCCTGTCCCGCCCGCCGGCCCAGCACCAGCTGGGGCAGTACCAGCACCGACCCGTCCGACGTTGGATCGAACGTGAAGCTGCCGAACGCCACTGGCCCGCAGCCGGGCGCCCCCACCTCGTCGTCGATCCGGGCGCCGTCAAGCGCTTCGCGCAGCCACTTGTCGGCCGCGGTGAACCTGTCCTGCCCGGCCGGCAGGGTGACCCGGGCCACCTCGCCCCAGCCGATGAGCCCTTCGCCGCCGTGAATCCAGGCCAGCGCGCCCGGTCCGGGCAGCTGACTGGCCAGGTCGCCGGGGTCGGCGATGCGGACGGTCCGGACCGTGAGCCCCACCGTCTCCAGCTCTGCTGCGCTCCCTGATCCAGATCTCACGGGATTCAACTGTACGAGGAAGCAGGGCCAGGGCTGGCCGCGGGGGAGTAGGTGTCACTGGGTCCGGGTCAGCTGAGCCGGGGGAGGGACGGCCTCTTCGGCCCGCGGCCGTGCTAGCCGGCTCGGCCACCATATGTGCCGCCCGACGTCCAGGGTCAGCGCGGTGACCAGCACAGACCGGACTACCAGGGTGTCCAGCAGCACGCCCAGGGCGACGGTGAACCCGATCTCGGTGAGGATGACCAGCGGCAGCGTGCCCAGCGTGGCGAACGTGCCCGCGAGGATTAGCCCGGCCGAGGTAATCACCCCGCCGGTGGCGGCCAGGCCGGCCAGCATGCCCCGGTGCGTGCCGGCCTTGACCGTCTCCTCCCGGACCCGGGTCATCAGGAAGATGTTGTAGTCGATGCCCAGCGCGACCAGGAATACGAACGCGAACAGCGGCATCGAGTTGTCCGCCCCGGCGAACCCGAACACGTACTTGAAGAACACCGCCGAGAGGCCGAGCGAGCCGAAGAACGACAGGATCACGGTGCCGATCAGCAGCAGCGGCGCGACCACCGCGCGTAGGAGCAGGGCCAGGATGATCAGCACGACGACCAGCACCAGCGGGATGATCACGTTGCGGTCCCTGATGGCGTAGTTCTCCACGTCCAGGTTGATCGCGGTGGCCCCGCCGACCTTGGCGTCCGCGCCGGGTACCGCGTGCACCGCGTCGCGCACCCGGTTGACCGTGGCATAGGCGGCCTGGCTGTCCGGCGGCACGGCCAGCGTGCCCTGTATCAGCACCAGCCCGTCCTTTACCTGGGGTGGGCTGACCGCGGCGATGCCCTTGGTACTGGCCAGCGCGGCGCGCAGCGGGGCGGCCGCGGTGGCCTTGCCGTACACCTGGACCGGCTGCCCGGAGCCGGCCGGGAAGTGCGCGGCCAGCACCTTCTCGCCCGCCACCGCGGAGGGCGTGCCGCGGTAGGACTGGGCCTGGGTGAGCGTGCCGAACCGGAAGCCGATCAGGCCGAGCGAGAACACGGCCAGGATGACCGCGGTGAGGATCCAGATGGACCGGGGGCGGCCCGCGATCCGCTGGCCGGCCCGCGCCCACAAACCCCGCGACGTGGGGTCGGGCGAGCCGTACCGCGGCTTGTACGGCCAGAACACCCAGCGGCCAGTGATCACCAGCAGCGCGGGCAGCAGGGTGACCATGGCCAGCAACCCGACCGCGATGCCGATCGCGGCCACCGGGCCCAGCCCGGAGATGTCGGCCGAGTCCGCGGCCAGCAGGCACAGCATGCCGGCGATGACGGTCAGCCCGCTGGCGATGATGGCGGGCCCGGCCCGGCGCATGGCGATGGCCATGGCCTCGTGCCGGTCCTCATGGCGGCGCAGTTCCTCCCGGTACCTGGCTACCAGCAGCAGCGCGTAGTCGGTGGACGCGCCCAGCACCAGGACCACCAGGATGCCCGCGCTCTGCCCGTTCACCACCAGGCCGGCGTGCTGGATGAGCAGGTAGATGAAGGCCTCGGCGGTGGTCAGCGCGATCCCGGCCGAGATGATCGGCAGCAGCCACAGGATCGGGCTGCGGTAGGTGAGCAGCAGCAGCACGATGACCACGGCCAGCGTGGCGTACAGCAGCGTGGAGTCGATGCCCTTGAAGATCTTGACCGAGTCGGCCGCGCTGGCCGCCGGGCCGGTCACGTAGGCGTGCAGCCCGGGGTCGCCGGACCCGGCCACGCTGTTCAGCTTGTTCACGAAGTCGGTGATCGCGTTGCTGTAGCCGAGGTGGGCGTTGATCAGGATCTCGGCGGCTTTGCCGTCCTTGGCCGGGACCGGGCCAAGGACCTGGCCGGCGTGCGGCAGCGCGGCGAACGTGCGGGCGTCCTTGGCCGCCTTGGCCAGGTCAGCCTGGGTCAGGCCGGACGGCCGCACGTAGATCACGACGGCCGGGTTCAGGTTCTTGGCCGTGAAATGGTCCTGCAGGTTGAGCGCCTGAGTGGACTCGGCCGAGGCGGGCAGGTAAGCGGAGGCGTCGTTCTTCTCCGCGCCCATCAGCTTCCCGGCCAGCGAGCCGAGTAGCGCGATCACGATCAGCCAGAAAACGAGCACGGCCCATTTGGTCCGCCGCCCGCTCGGCAGGGCCGCGATCCGGCGGCCCCAGCTGGTCTTACCCGTGCCTGGTCCTGTGCTGGTTGCCCCCGTGGCCACGAAATCCTCCCGAGCGATGCCGGTGCCGCCGGCCGGTCCGGCAGACACCGCGTACACGATGTATCGCGTTTGCCGGTGATGTCAAGTCATATCGCGAGTGTTGCGTGAATTTGGCTCGTTCCGTGCTGCCCGGCCTGGCGCCCGCGGGCCGGGCGCGGCGAAGCCCGCTGATGACTGCAGAGTGTTCCCCTATCGCCGTCGGCCAGCTCCGTCACCCGTGGGATCAGATCGCCGGGCGGCCGGTCCTGCCGTGCCGGCCAGCCTGGCGGGCGGCCGGTCCGGGCGCCAGTCCCCGTGCGCCCTCCGGCCAGTGTTACAGCCGGGCGTGCGCGGCGGCAAACGCGTTTCCAGGCATCTGGGGCTGACGTTGCGCCTGATGGCTGGCGTCGCGCCTGGGGCTCGCGGCGGATCCCGGGCTGACGTGGATTCTCGGCTGGCTTCCCACCTGGGCTGATGCCGGATCCCGCGCTGACACCGGGATTCTGCACTGATTTCGCGGCTCGGCTGTCGTGATGGTGTGTTCCGCCGGGCCGCCTGGCCAGGGCGTGCTAACCTCTGCGTTAGCCAATTGCCTATTATAACGGTAGGATAACTAGGATGCTTCTCGCGAACGACGGGGTCCGCCAGCGGCTGAGCCCTTCCCGGCTGGCCGCGCTGGCCCAGGCCGCCGCGTCCCGGCACGACTGGGCTACCCAGGTCCAGTACTCCCAGGACGAGCGCTGGTACCAGCGGCTGGAACAGGGCGACAACCACGAGGTCTGGCTGCTCAGCTGGCTGCCCGGGCAGCGCACTGGGTTCCACGACCACTGTGGTTCCGCCGGGGCGTTCGCGGTGGTGCACGGGGGACTGCGCGAGTACACCACGGCAGGAGGCCGGGGGACCGGCCTGCCCACCGGTGCCGATTTCGTGGCTGGCCGGGTACGGTCGTTCGGGCCGGCTCATGTGCATGAGGTGGTGAACGCGTCCGCCGGGCCGGCGGTGAGCATCCACGCCTACTCCCCGCCGCTGGCCGGGATGCGGCGCTATGAACTGACCAGTCGCGGCCTGGTGCTGGCCGCGGTGGAGACAGCAGGGGAGCGCTGGTGACCGAGCACAAGCCGGCCGGGGCACGCACGATCGATGAGCTGCTGGCCGCGGCCCGGGCCCGGCTGGACCGGGTCGGCCCGGAGCAGGCCCAGACCGCGGTGCGGGCCGGGGCGCTGCTGGTGGACATCCGGCCCGCCGCGCAGCGGGCCGCCGAGGGCGAGGTTCCCGGCGCCCTGATCATCGAGCGCAACGTCCTGGAATGGCGGCTCGACCCGGCCTCGGACGCGCGGCTGCCCCAGGCGGGCCGCTACGACCTGCCGGTCATCGTGATGTGCTCGCAGGGCTACACGTCCAGCCTGGCCGCGGCCTCGCTGCACGACCTCGGCCTGACCGCGGCGACCGACCTGGCCGGCGGCTTCCAGGCCTGGGCCGCGGCCGGCCTGCCGGTGGCCCAGGCCCAGCCGGTCCAGCCTTAGCCAGCCTGGCCGGCCATGACATCTGTCATGGCCGGCCAGTGACGCACGGCAGCGGCCAGGCCGCCGGCCAGCAGGCAGGATCGGGGTATGTCCGACGCGATGCTGACCGCGGGGGCGCCGGGCACGCGCCGGCACCGGAGGCCGGCCAGGTGGCCCAGAGCGCGCGGATCGAGCAGACTCGTCCTATGTGCTGCTTCACGATCAGGCCGCGCTCAGCGGGCCGGGATTGGGCCGCCGGCCGGGCCGGTGGCTGGCCTGGTTCCAGGCCATGACCCAGGCGCCAGCCCGGTGGTCGGCCACGGCTAACAGCCGAATCGGTCCCGCCGAGCAGGACCCGGCGCTGAATGGCCTGCTGCCCAGCTCCCGATGGCGCCGGTACGGCTGGATGTTCGCCGCGATCTGGCTGGTCTACCTGGCCCAGCCGGCCAGCACCGCGTGGGATCAGCACGACCCGGTGCGCCGTTATCTAGGCCTGGGCACGCTGATCGCGTTCGCCGCCGTATTCGTCGTGACGTTCGCGCAATCCCGGCGGCGGGCCGACCGGCAGGTGCCGCGCGCCTTTGCGGCGGCCGCGCTAACGGCCGAGGCCGCGCTCATCGGGTTCGGTTACTACAGCATTGGCGGGTTCGCCTCGGCGCTGCTCATCTACCTGGCCGTGATGGCGGTGTTCCTGCTGCCCATCCGGATCGGCTGGGCGGTGGTGGTGCTGGCCGTCGTAGCCTCGGTGGCGGTGCCGGCCATGCGCGGCTGGCAGCCGGACGGGTCGCTGGCCTTCCAGATCTTCGTCTCGGCGCTGGCCGCGTTCGGCGTGACGCAGCTCATCCAGCGCAACATGCAGCTGGCCGCGGCCCGGAACGAGCTGACCCGGCTGGCGCTGGCCGACGAGCGCAACCGGTTCGCCCGCGACCTGCACGACATCCTGGGTCACTCGCTGACCGTGGTGGCGGTCAAGGCCGAGCTGGCCGGGCTGGCCAGCCTGGACCCGGCGCGAGCCGAGGCCGAGATCGCCGACGTCGAGCGGATCGCCCGGCAGGCACTGGCTGATGTGCGGGGCGCGGCGGCCGGCTACCGCGTGGCCACCCTGGACGGGGAGCTGGCCAGCGCCCGCACCGCGCTGGCCGCCGCGGGTATCGAGGCCGACCTGCCGGACCACGACATCAGCGGGATACCGCGGCTTCGCCAGGAGCTGTTCGGCTGGGCCGTCCGCGAAGGCGTGACCAACGTGATCCGGCACAGCGGCGCCACCCGCTGCGTCATCCGGGTCACCCCGGACGAGGTGGAGATCAGCGACGACGGGACCGGCCCGGGCCAGTGCCCGCGCGCGCAGGCCGCCGGTCCGGGCGCGGGGCCGGACGCGCTCCCGTCGGGGCACGGGCTGAGCGGGCTGCGCGAGCGGGCGGCGGCCGCGGGCGCCACCATCGGTGTCGCCCGGTCCGCGCTGGGTGGCTTCGCCCTCCGGGTGCGGATGACATGATCGCGCCGTGACCACACCGATCCGGCTTCTGCTCGCGGACGACCAGGCCCTGGTCCGCGGCGCGCTGGCCGCCCTGCTCGCGCTGGAACCCGACCTGGAGGTAGTGGCCGAGGTCGGCCGGGGCGACGACGTGCTGCCCGAGGCCCGGCGCACCCGGCCGGACGTCGCGCTGCTGGACGTGGAGATGCCCGGCCTGGACGGCATCAGCGCGACCAGCGAGCTGCGCGCCGGGCTGCCGTCCTGCCGGGTGCTGGTGGTGACCACGTTCGGCCGCCCCGGCTACCTGCGCCGGGCGATGGCCGCCGGGGCCAGCGGCTTCGTGGTCAAGGACACCCCGGCCCGGCAGCTGGCCGACGCGGTCCGCCGGGTCGCGTCCGGGCTGCGGGTGGTGGACCCGAGCCTGGCCGCGGAGACGCTGGCCGCCGGGGACAGCCCGCTCACGCCGCGGGAGACCGAGGTGCTGCGCACGGCCCGGGACGGCGGCACGGTGGCCGACATCGCCGCCGCGCTGCACCTGTCCGAGGGCACGGTGCGCAACCACTTGTCCGCGGCCATCGGCAAGACCGGTGCCCGCACCCGGGCCGAGGCGGTGCGGCTGGCCAGTACGAACGGCTGGCTGCTGGGCAACTGAGCCCGGGCGGGCCGCCCAGGCTGATAACAGCAACATGCAACGGGGCTAAGGAGATGACGATCAAGAACACGGCAGGCAAGGCGGAGGCCCAGCTCGGCGCGGTGCAGGAGACGCTGTTTATCCCGCTGGCCGCACGAGCACGGGAGACGGGGCGGAAGCGGCCGGTGCTGCGCGACCCGAAGGCGGCCGAGCTGATCGCCTCGATCGACTTCGACGAGGCCAAGTACGGGCGCGGGTTCGGCGGCTGGCTGACGGTGCTGCGCACCGCGGTCTACGACTTCTGGGTGCGCCAGTTCCTGGCCGAGCACCCGGCGGGCACCGTGATCGAGCTGGGCACCGGCCTGAACAGCCGGTTCGAGCGGGTGGACAACGGCCAGGTGCACTGGATCGACCTGGACCTGCCGGACACGATCGCGCTGCGCGGCCGGTTCTTCACCGACACCAGCCGCCGCCGGATGCTTCCTGCCTCGGTGCTCAGCGAAGAATGGCTGCCGGCCGTGGCGGACAGCCCGGGGCCGTACTTCTTCGTCACCGAGGGCGTGCTGGTCTACCTGCCAGAACAGGAGGTCATGCGGACGCTGGCCCGGATCGCGAACGGGTTCCCGGGCGCGCGTCTCGCGCTGGACACCTACCCGCAGCGGATGTGCCAGCAGCAGCACAAGCTGGCCGAGAAGAGGGGCATTGCGCAGTGGCAGTGGGCCTGCAACGACCCACGTTCGCTGCAGCGGCTCGGCCTGCGGCTGGACGAGACAACCACGCCTACCCGGCCGCCGCGCGCCCTGCGCCGCGAGCTGCCGCCCGGCTACCGGTATCTGCTGCTCCCGGTGGTCAACCCGCTGCTCGGCAAGATGCTCGTCACGCTCAGCCGGTTCACCGTGACCGGCCCGGCCCAGCCTTAGAGCAGCGTGAGCTGCTCCGCCGCGGGCGCCGCGGCGGGCGCGGCAGCAGGCCCGCGCCAGCGCTGGATCGGCGGCGGGCTGCCCCGGCCGACCTGATAGCGCTCGGCCAGCTCGCGCACCTGCCCGGCGATCCGCTCCTGGTAGTCCCGGGGCGCGTAGGCCCGTGACCCGTACAGCCCGCGGTAGCGGGGGACCAGCGCCGGGTGGTTGCTGGCCAGCCAGGCCAGGAACCACTCCCGCGCGCCCGGCCGCAGGTGCAGCACGATCGGGCTGACGTGGGTGGCGCCGGCCTCCGCCACCTGCCGCACGGTGGCTTCCAGCTGGGCCGGGGAGTCGGACAGGAACGGCACCACCGGCCCCATCAGCACGCCGCAGCGCAGCCCGTGCTCGCTCAGCGTGGCGCACACGCCGAGCCGCCGCAGCGGGCTGGGCGTGCCCGGCTCCAGGGTCCGCCACAGCTCCTCGTCGGTGCAGCCCACCGACACGCTCAGCCCGACGTCGGTGACCTCGGCCGACGCGGTCAGCAGATCGAGATCACGCAGGATCAGCGTGCCCTTGGTCAGGATCGAGTACGGGTTGCGCGCGTCCAGCAGCGCGCGCAGGATGCCGGGCATCAGCTGGTACCGGCCCTCGGCCCGCTGGTAGACATCCACGTTGGTGCCCATCGCGATGTGCTCGCCGGGCCACTTCGGCGCGGCCAGCTCCTTGCGCACCAGCTCCGGCGCGTTCACCTTCACCACGATCTTCGAGTCGAAGTCGTGCCCCGCGTCCAGGTCCAGGTAGGTATGCGTGTTCCGCGCAAAGCAGTTGTGGCTGACCACCCCGTTGGCGATGAAGTCCCCGGTGCCGGTGGTGATGTCGTACATCGGCACATCGAGCCCCAGCGGCTCGATCGAGGTGACCCGGAGCCGGGCTTTGCTCTTGATCGCGGTGCCTTCAATGGAACGCTTCCGGGTGATCGCCGGATCAGTGCTCAGGAAGAATCTGAGCTCTTCGGGCAGCCCGCCGGTGAGCCGGAAATAGGTCAGTGGCTTGGCCCGCGTGGTGAATGACTCCTCCACCGCGAAAGCGAAGCCGAGCTCGCGCAGGCTGCTGCCCAGCCAGTCCAGGATCTCTGGATCCGTATTCGAGATCCGCAGGATGCCGCAGCTGAAGCTCCCCTCGGCGTCGAAAATGCCGGCCAGGAAGCCCTTCCGCCACTCCAGACTCGGTGCCTCCGGCCACTCGATGAGCATGCGGATGAATCCGACCACATCCTGGCCCCCACACCGGATCGCGTGCATCTGACGGCGGACCGGCGTGGCTTCGGCGAACACGAACTCGGTGCACTGAACGGTCATCCGGCCTAGGTACTCGCGGGTTCGGTCGAGGGCTTCCTGGTCAGTCAGAGCCAGCCGGAATTGGTGCTTGTTGTACAAGCTCCCGTTAGCACGTCGGTACCGACCTTCGGTGATGGTCCCGTCGCCGCGGACCATGCCGCACAGGTAGCCGCGCCGGTAGTCGGCATCGTGCTTGGGTGGTTCGGCGAACTGTCCTACACCCATCAGCTTGTTGTTGAGCGTCAGATGGGGACGCTGCGACGGCCCCTGCTCCGTGCCGGTCACGTGCTTCCAGCCACGGTCGCTGAGGAAGCGATGATCACCGCTGGCCACGAGTTGGGTGCCGTCCTCTAGCGTGATCCGGTGCCCGGACTTGACCGTCCGCCAGTGCGCCAGGACCGTGGTCCGCACATAGCGCCGGTAGTTACCCCGGCGGACCGTGCCGTAGATCTCGTCACCGGGCCGCAGGTCAGCCAGCGGCCTGGTCCGCCCGTCGCCCATCAGGATGGGCGTCTCGCCGCTGATGCAGTAGCGGCACGCATGGCTACATCCACGATAGGGATTAATAGTCCAGCGGAACGGCATGCGGGAGGCCTCGGGCACCCGGTTGATCGCGCTCTTGGCGTGCACCTCGAAGTAGGTCTGGCCACGGAAGCCCGGCGTGTCGAACGTGCGTGCGATGGCGCCGCGCTCGAACAGGGCGGGCGGCGCACCCTGATCACCGCGCAGCGTCCCGTCCGGCTCGATCCGCATGCCATCCCAGCGCATATGGGCCACTATAGAATTTGTGTTCGACCCATGGCAAACACCAGGGCGGTGCACCGGCACCTTGATCGACTCCGGCCGGCACGCTGTGCGGGGCATTATGTCCCTGACGCAACGGCGCAAAACACAGCACAGCAACGGGATCTAAGGCTAACGATCTTGCTGTGGGGGATAGTAAGAGAAAGTCCGCTCCGGCCCGGCGGTGGAGGTAGCCCTCATGGCGCTATCCATGGATGAGCAGCGCATCCTGGATGAGATCGAACGCGGCCTGGCCAACAGCGATCCGCTGCTGGCATCCCGGATGGCCTCGTTCGGCGCGCCCCGTGGGCCGGTGACCGCAAGAATGCGCCGGATCCGGCTGCTCGCCTCGTTCGGCACCCTGCTGGTGATCGCGGCGGTGTCGCTGGTGGTCTACGCGATGGTCCCGTTCCGCACCGCGGCGGACCGGCTCCCGGGCACCAAGGCGAGCGCGTCGCCCGCCCACCCGGCGATGATGGCGCCGTCCGCCGCGACCGGGAAGCCGGCCACCCCGGCGGCCTCATCCGACATGGCGGCCAGCCCGGTGCCGCACGCGGTGCGCACCCAGTAGCCACCCCGGTCAGAAATCCAGCTCAGTACTCGCGCCAGAGCTGCAGCAGGTACTGCTCCAGGCCCTCCAGGTCCATCCGGGCGCGCTGGAACTCGTCGCTCAGCGGGTCCACGCCCCGCTCGAACAGCTCCTCGTACAGCCGCATGACCTCACGCCGGTTCCGCGCGTACACCCGGGCCACGTAGTCGCCCACCCCGCCGGCCATGGTCAGCCGGTCCACCGCCCGGTCCACGGTGAGCTGGCCGCGCAGGTACAGCGTGGCCTTGGCCTCGTCCTCCCAGGCGTCGCCGAACAGCGGCGGTGCGGCGTCCCACTCTTCGATGGTGAGCCGGACCCCGATGTGCTCCTGCAGGCTGCCCACCCACAGCTGATCCCGGGTCACGCTGACCAGCGTGCCGAGCGGGGCCAGCGGGCCGCCTGGCGCGTCCGGGTCGACCGTGGAGTCGTGCACGCGGAACATCCGGCGGTCGGGGAACACGGGCATCTCCAGGCGGATCAGCCGACGGCTCATGTGTCCCCCCTACGCCCGTATATTCCTCAACTTACTAGCATGCTCCGGCCGCGCCCGGCTGCGGCGGGCATTTCCACGACAAAGACCTAAGCAGTTACGGTGTGCAGCTAACGGGCCGGACACGAGTGGCTGGCCCACACTCGAGTGGCTAGCCCCTACTTGGCTGGCAGGCGCAGCGGGGTCAGAGTTCCCGCTTCTTGACCTCATCCCAGAGCTGGCGATAGCTCTGCGCGGCCCGGCTGCGCGGCGCGAACGCGCCCACCGGGGCCCGCTCCACCGACATCCGCTCGATCAGCGACAGCGCCGGGATGGTGGTGGCCGCGACGTCGGCGCGCTCGGCCGGCAGCTGGCTGGCGATCTCCAGGTGCAGCCGCTTGCGCCGGTCGATCATGGAGAAGAAGGCCAGCACGTCGGGCCGCTTGCCGTCCATCCCGCCGATGAACTCGGTCAGCTGGTCCAGGGTGCGCAGCGACAGCACGGTCGGGATGAGCGGGACGAGCAGGCCGTCCGCGGCCTGCAGCACGCTCTCCGACAGCAGCGAGATGCCGGGCGGGCAGTCCAGGAAGATGACGTCGTAGTCGGCGCCGAGCGGGGCCAGCAGCCGGGCGATCCGCCGGGTCGGTTTCTTGGTCGCCCCGAGGACCAGGTCGAGGTTGCGGTAGGTGAAGTCGGCCGGCAGCAGGTCGAGCCGGTCGAAGTCGGTGCCCTTGATCGCCCCGTCGATCTCCCGGCTGCCCCGGATCAGTGCCTTGCCGCCGCCCTTGACCCGGGGCCGGATCCGGAACAGGAAGCTGGCCGCCGCCTGCGGGTCCAGATCCCAGAGCAGCACCCGCAGCCCGTCCTGGGCGGCCAGGTAACTGAGGTTGACCGCGGTGGCCGTCTTGCCGACGCCGCCCTTGATGTTGTACGTGGCCAGGGTCTTCATAAGCTGGCCCGGCCGGTCAGCACGTCGAACCGGCGCTCGCTGGCCGGGCTGGCGAAGTCGCGGAACCGGCCGGCAAACTCCGCCCGGGCCCGGTGCTGGCGCACCCCGAGCTGACCGGCCAGCTCGCCCATGGCCAGCAGCGCGCTGGCGGGCGTGTCCCGGTCGGCCATCATCTGGCCAGCGAACTCGCGCAGCTCCTGCTGCTGAACCTGCCGGTCCTGGAACTCACCCAGGCAGTCCTGCAGGCCCTTCAGGTCCTTGACCGCGGGCTGGTGCGCTTGCGGCTCGAACAGCGACGCGAAGAACTCCAGCAGGTAGCGCAGTTCCTTGCACCTCTTGCGCAGGTCATGCAGCCGCTCGGCCGGGGAATCCGGGGTGATCGCCTGGCCCTGCCGCAGCACCTTCCGGTGCGCGCGGCGCAGCCGGGCAGTGGCCAGGTCTATCGCCCGCGGGCCGCCTCTGGCCGGGCCCAGGCTGGTGAGCGCCGCCCGCCAGTCGGTGATCAGCCGGGCGAACCGGGCCGAGCGCAGCCCGCGGACCAGCCGCCGGTACTCGGCGCCGCGCTGGCCGACCAGGTGATCGTGGAACGGGGCCAGCTCGGCTGGCTTGGCCGACACCAGGCCGTCCGCCATGTCCTGGTAGCCCAGCAGGTAGACGTCCAGGTCACGGGTGGGCGTGGTGAGGTCGCCGAGCCACTTGAACTCGGGAGCGAACCGGGCCGCCAGCCCGGCGGGCAGCACGTCGCCGGCCAGCTTCAGCGCGGACCGCGTGCGGCGCACCGCCACCCGCAGGTCGTGCAGGAACTCGGTGTCGATGTCGCGGAGCGTACCCGGTACGTTGGCCTGGATGGTGTCCAGCAGGTCCAGCAGGATGGTGCGCAGCGCGAGCCGGCCCGGCATGTCCGGTGACAGCTCGATGGCCAGCTTGTTGCTGTAGTCCTCGGCGTGCCGCCCGGCCGCGGCCAGGGCCGCGTCCAGCGGGCAGCCGGCCGCGCCGCTGCGCCCGGCCGCCGCGGCCAGCAGCTGGGCCACCCGGTCGGCTTGCGGCTGGTAGCCGCGCACCGCGCTGACCTGGAGCCGGGCCGGGAGCTGGGCCGCTGCCGGGTAGCTCACCGCGGTGCGGTCCACGGTGAGCCAGGCGATCGTCTTGGCGTCCTCGTTGAGCACCCGCAGTTCCTGCACCGTGCTCACCGCGCGGGCGGCGGGCAGCAGGGCGCGGATGCCGGCCGCGGCGCACAGCCGGTCCCGGACCGGCCCGGCGGGCAGGTCCCCGGGCAGCGCGGGCCAGCTCAGCCGGCTGGCCCGCTGGGTGACCACATCGCCGGCCGGGCCGGTGAGCACCAGCTCGGCGGGCCGCCGCCCGGTCAGGTATTCGAGAGTGAACCCGGCCCGGTGCAGCCGCCAGTCGAACGTGTCCAGCCAGGCCCGGCGCACGGTTCGGGAGCGCGCGGTGCGCTGCACGGAGAACCGGGGCGCCAGCGTGGCCAGCGCGCCAGCCTCGCCCGGCTGGCCAAGGTCATCGGCCGCCAGGACCACAGCCTGGGAACACGCCTGCACGGTGCGGGGCCTCAGCTCGGGTCAGCAAAGTAAGGACTGTTAACGGAAGGTTAACAAAGGGCAACCGACAGATGTTACCCTGCCCTCGAGTGTAACTAGTCCGGCCTAGCCCGTCTCTGCCCGCTATGGGTGATTTTTCCGCCTGTGCGGCACCCAGGAAATGGCCGGCTGGCTAGGCCCCGCGCCGCTCGCTGGCCGGCACCGGATGGTCGCCGGTCCGCCCGCCGCGGCGGGCTGGCCTGCTGCCGGTGCCGCGGCCGCCCGTGCTCCGGCCGCCGGTGCTCCGGCCGCCGGTGCCATGGTCCGCGGAGCTGGGCCGCTCACAGGACGGCTTGGACTGGGCCGGGACGCCGGGCAGGCTCAGCGGCGGCCGCTTGATCGCGGGCATGACGTTGGTCAGCGCCTCCCGGGCCTGGGCCCGTTCCTGTTTCTGGGCCTGCTGCTTATCGACTCTGGCGGTCACCGCACCCAGCCGGTCGTTCATGTCGTGCAGCCGCCGGGCCCGGGCCCGGGCCTTGAGGAAGCGTTCGGCCAGGTAGAGCGCGATCACCAGGACAAGGACACCGACAAGGAGCAGGCCAGCCATAAATGAATTCCGCCATCAGCTCGGAGGTCTTCGGGATGGTTCCAGACTATGCGAGCCTCCCGGCGGGCCGGTGAAGCTGCGCTCTGGTGTTGCTGAGGATCCGGTAAAGAACCGGAATGGTGCAGTCCCGCCCCGGGCGGGCTTCCCCGGGCTGGCCCGGCTGCCGCAGACTGGGCATACCAGCGCACGGCCCGGACCAGGCGCTGGCGTTCGGTAAAGGAGGGCTTGTCTGGTGTTGTACGTCTTCGGTTTCGAGCGGACAGCGGTCGTGCTGAGCGATCTGTACTTCGTGGACCCGCACCCGATGCCGGGGCAGGAGAGCCC
Organism: uncultured Actinomycetes bacterium; assembly: GCA_963747705.1. GTDB lineage: Bacteria > Actinomycetota > Actinomycetes > Streptosporangiales > Streptosporangiaceae > RYN-230. The sequence continues at coordinate 147,768 of CAVVGF010000012.1, forward strand.
GGAGCACGGCGCCCGCCTGGAGGTCCGGCTGCTGACCGCCGGGGAGCTGAAGGGATCCATCTACTCAGCCCAGCCGATCGAGATCGGCGAGCTGATCTGGCGGGCTGACCTGCTGGAATCGGTGGACGGCCCGGCCGGCAGCTTCGACCGGACGCATCATCACCCGGTCGCTGAGCGGGGCTGGGAGCCGGGGCACCGGGTGTTCGAGCGGGAGCTGTCCGCGTTTCCAGTGGAGTGGGTCGGCGCCAAGCTGGCCGATCTGGAAGGGCTGCTGGCCCAGGCCGGCGTGGGCGGCCAGCCGGCCGACGCGCGGGACGCGCAGGCCCTGCGCAACGTGCTGCCCGAGGTACTGAACGCCCTCACCCGGCTGCTCGACCAGGTTCGCGCGGGTGAGCTTGGCCGGCCGCCGGGAGAAGAGCCCTCTCCTGTTAACAGCGCCCGGGTCGGCTGGCTGTAGCCAGCGACCAGAGAAAGGGGGGGCTGGCTCTAGCGCGCTCATGATTGCAGACTGAGATCGTGCACGACTTCGACCTGGTAGTTATCGGTTCGGGACCCGGCGGGCAGAAGGCGGCCATCGCGGCCGCGAAACTGGACCGGCGGGTGGCCGTCGTCGAGAAGCCCGACATGATCGGCGGGGTGTGCCTGAACACCGGCACGATCCCGTCCAAGACCATGCGCGAGGCGGTGCTCTACCTGACCGGCCTGGACCAGCGGGAGATGTACGGGCAGAGCTACCGGGTCAAGGACGAGATCACCATCGCCGACCTGGCCAACCGCACCAGGCACGTGGTCAGCCGGGAGAACGACGTGGTGCGCAGCCAGCTCACCCGCAACCGGGTGACGATCCTGTCCGGCACCGGGCGGTTCGCCGACCCGCACACGGTCGAGGTGGACGACGGGCAGGGCCGGGTCCGCACGGTGACCGGGGACAGCGTCGTGATCGCGGTCGGCACCAAGCCGGCCCGGCCGCCCAGCGTCGCGTTCGACGAGCGCACCATCATCGACTCGGACGGCTGCGTGCACCTGGAGAAGGTGCCGCGGACCATGGTGGTGGCCGGCGCCGGGGTGATCGGCATCGAGTACGCGTCCATGTTCGCCGCGCTCGGCTGCAAGGTGACCGTGGTCGAGCAGCGCGACCGGATGCTGGAGTTCTGTGACCTGGAAGTGGTCGAGGCGCTCAAGTTCCACCTCCGCGACCTGGCCGTGACGTTCCGCTTCGGCGAGACGGTGACCTCGGTGGACGCACGGGAAGACGGCGCCATCGCCACGCTGGCCAGCGGGAAGAAGATCCCGGCCGACACCGTGCTGTACTCCGCGGGCCGGCAGGGCGCGACCGAAGGCCTGAACCTGGAGGCGGCCGGGCTGAAGGCCGATAAGCGCGGCCGGATCTCGGTCAACGAGTTCTACCGCACCGAGGCGCCGCACATCTATGCGGTGGGCAACGTCATCGGGTTCCCCGCGCTGGCCGCCACGTCGATGGAGCAGGGCCGGCTGGCCGCGCACCACGCCTGCGGCGAGCCGGTGCACACCGCGCACCAGCTGCAGCCGATCGGCATCTACAGCATCCCGGAGATCAGCTTCATCGGGCGGACCGAGGACCAGCTCACCGCGGACTGCGTGCCGTTCGAGGTCGGTGTGTCCCGGTACCGCGAGCTGGCCCGCGGCCAGATCATCGGCGACTCCTACGGCGTGCTCAAGCTGCTCGTCTCGCCGGAGGACCATTCGCTGCTCGGGGTGCACGTGTTCGGCACCGGCGCCACCGAGCTGGTGCACATCGGCCAGGCCGTGATGGGCTGCGGCGGCACCATCGACTACCTGGTGGACGCGGTGTTCAACTACCCGACGCTGGCCGAGTCCTACAAGGTCGCGGCGCTGGACGCGACCAACAAGATGCGGCTGGTCGAGCGCTTTGCAGACTAAGGTTGACCAGCTCCCGGGCGGGGCGCACATAAACTGGCCGGGTGCCTGAACTCGATGACCCTTTCGCCCAGCTGACCGGCGCGCTGGCGGGCACCACCCGGATGCAGTTCCAGGTGGTCTCGAACGGCGCGGTCACCCCGCACATGCAGCGGCTCGTGCTGGCCGCCCCGGAGCTGGCTTCGCTGCGCTACCAGCCCGGCCAGGACGTCATGCTGATGGTGGCGGTGGACGGCAACCGGCCGCTGCGCCGCCGGTACACCATCCGGGACCTGGACCCGGCCGGGCAGCGGCTGACCATGGACATCGTCCGGCATGGCGACGGGCCCGGGGAGCGCTGGGTGCGCGCCGCGCAGCCCGGTGACACGATCGAGGGCATCGGGCCCCGGGGCAAGATCTTCCCGGCCGCGGACGCGGACTGGCATCTGTTCGCCGCGGACGAGTCCGCGCTGGCCGCGGTGTTCGCGATGGTGGGCTCGCTGCCCGCCGGGGCCCGCGCCATCGTGCTGATGGAGGTGCCGGAGCCCGCCGACGAGCAGCCGCTGGACGCCAAGGCGGACGTGACGCTGCGCTGGCTGCACCGGTCGGCCGCCGATGGCAGCATCGCACCGGCCGGTGACCCGGAGCGGCTGGCCGCCGCGCTGACCGGGATCCGGCTGCCGGACGGCCACGGGCACGCGTACCTGTTCGGCGAGGCCAAGGTGGTGCTGGCCCTGCGCGAGATGCTGGCCAACCGGGGGCTGGCCCCTGAGCAGGTGTCGCCCAAGGCCTACTGGGGCCGGGGCAAGGCCAACGCCGCCCACGGTGAGCCCGCCCGGGACGGCTAGAACGGGGTCGCGGCCAGCCAGTTCTCCAGCACGGCCGGGTCGCCGAGCACCTCGGCGCCCGCCTGGGCGGGGCTGAGCCGCCGGGTCAGCGTGAGCAGCAGGCCGGACGCCGGGCCGCGCACCGCGGCGTCGCCCTTCCCGTGCTCCCGGCGCACCTCGATGCCGCCGGGGCCGTGGCTGATCAGCCACTCGCCCTGCCCGCTGGGTGCGCCCACGGCGTGCACGTGCAGCGAGCCGCCGGGCTTGAGCCCGGCCAGCCGGGTGTCCTCCCGGCCGGGATCCGGGACGGTCACGAACGTGAGCCATTCGTCGATGCCGTCGGCTGCGATACCCGGCTCGATGACCGGCGTGGCGCCGGTGGCCAGCTCGGCGTCGGCCCGGTGCATCGCGGTCTCGTGCGCCATCCGCCGGGCCCAGAATCCGGCGGGCCGCATGATGCCGAACGCCCAGACCTGGTCCGGGCCGGCCTGGCTGAGTTCGCCGATGAGCCGCTGGGCACCCGCCGTCAGCCAGCCCGGCCGACCGGCTGGATCGTCCGGCAGCCCGGCCGTCCGGCACGCTGCGGAACGGGATGGACTCGGTGGACCGGGTGCGGACGGTCTCGGTCACCCAGCGGTGTAACCGGCCGACGTGCGTGGCCAGCTGGCGCAGCGTCCAGTCCGGGCAGCTGGGCACCGGCTCGGTCAGGTCGGCGCCATCGATCAGGGCGGCCAGCGTGGCCGTGCTCGCGGTGATCTCGGCGTAGTAGCGGTCAAGCGGGATCGTTGGCGCTGGATTCTCCGGCGCTGAGTTTTCCGGCACGGGCGGGGCTCAGCCGCAGCCGCAGGCGCCACCGCAGCACCCGCCACCGCCGCCCCCGGGCCGGGGCGCGGAGCTGGCCCGGCCGCCGACGGAGACCGTGGACAGCAGCTTGACCGTGTCGTCGTGGCCCTGCGGGCACGGGCACGGCTCGGACGATTCACTCATCGGGCGGGTGCGCTCGAACGTGTCGCCGCAGGCCCGGCAGCGGTACTCATAACGTGGCACGGGAAAATCTTACGTGTGCCCACCGTCAGGTGGCGAGATGTGCCCGGGCCGGACGTGGATGGCGTGCCGGATGTATGGTCAGCGAGGCCACAGTGACACCGGCGGCCAGGGGGAGGGACGCGATGCCTGCGATGACGGCGTATCCGCCAGGCACGCCGTGCTGGGTTGACCTGTCCACCAGCGATCCGGCGGCCTCGGCCGCGTTCTACACCGGGCTGTTCGGCTGGACGGCCCAGGCCGCCCCGCCCGGCGGGGACGCGGCATACACGTTCTTCGCCCCGGCCGGCACGCCGCCCGCCGAGTTCCACGGCCAGGTGGTGGCGGGCCTGATGCCCAGCCCGGGCAGCGGCCGGGCGGCCTGGAACACCTACGTCAGCGTGACCGACGCCGCCGCCGCGGCGGGCCGGGTGACCGAGGCCGGCGGGCAGGTGCTGGCCCCGCCCGCCGAAGTGCCCGGGCAGGGCACGATGGCCATGTTCGCCGACGACCAGGGCGCCCGGTTCGCGGTATGGCAGCCCGCCGGGTTTCACGGCGCCGGGCTGGTCAACGACCCGGGCTGCTTCTGCTGGAGCGAGCTGGCCTGCCGTGATACCGCGGCGGCAGGCGCGTTCTACGGCCAGGTGTTCGGCTGGGCCACGGACACCAGCGAGATGGGCCCGATGACCTACACCGAATGGCGGCTGGCCAGCCGGACGGTCGGTGGCATGGCCCACATGGACGAGGAGTGGCCGGCCGATGTCCCGCCGCGCTGGGTGGTCTACTTCGCGGTCACCGACTGCGACGCCGCCGCGGCCCGTGCTACCGAGCTGGGCGGGCAGGTGACGGTCCCGCCGGCCGACGCGCCGCCCGGGCGCCTGGCCATCCTCACCGACCCACAGGGCGCGGCGTTCACCATCATCCGGCTGGCCGCCGGAATCGCGGCCGGCTGACGCCGCCGGGGCGCGGCTGGCTGAGGGGCGCCGGGACGCGGCCCGCTGAGCCGGCCGCCGGAGCGCGGGCGGCCGCGGTGCCGGTCAGGCCACCGTGTGCTGCTGCTGGGCGGCGGACAGCAACTGAGCCATCGGCGGCCGCTCCAGCAGGTCGCTGGCGTGCTCGTCGAGCCGCAGCCCGGTCTCGGTGGCCACCGCGTGCCAGTACACCTCGGGCCGCCGCAGCGCCAGCACCCCGGATGTGGCCGGGGAGCACATCCCGCGCTGGGCCAGCGGCACCCGGCTGGCCATGGCCCGCAGCACGGCCGAGCTCATCCGGCTCAGGTCCCACAGCGGCTGGTGCCGGTTCTGCCGGGCGCCGAGATCGACCTGGGCCATCCCGGCCAGGCCGGTGTCCTGCAGCACGTCCACCAGGATGCCCAGCTCCACTCCGTAGCCGGTGAGGAACGGGATGCCGAACAGCAGCTCCCGGTAGGCCGCGAATTCACCCGCCAGCGGCTGCACGAATCCGGTCAGTTCCGGGCAGCAGAAATTGAACAGCGGCTTGGCCATGAGCTCGGTCACCCGGCCGCCGCCGTCAATCACCGACTGGCTGAAATCGGTGAATGGCCGCCGGTACGCGGCTTTGCTGAACTGTACCCCCGGCCGGGTCAGCAGCGGCCCGAGGGTGCCGTAGATGAAATGCTCGCCGAAATTGCTGGTGTCGGCGTCGGCGAACATGACGATGTCACCGCGGGCCACCGACAGGCTGCGCCACATGGCATCGCCCTTGCCGCGGGCCGGGCCGTAGCCGGGCAGCAGCTCGTTCTCCGAGTAGACCTCGGCGCCGTGTGACCTGGCGATGTCCGCGGTGCCGTCATCGGAGTCCGCGTCCACGACGATGACCTGGTCAACCAGCCCGCTGCGCTGGTTCAGCCGGGCCACCGTGGCCAGGATCGGCCCGATGGTCGCGGCCACGTTGCGGGCCGGGAAGATGACCGTGGTGCTCAGGTCGCGGTCTGACCGCCCGGCCGCCGCCAGCCCGCTGAATTCCTGGTGGCTGAATGACCGCTGGGCAAACCATTCCGGGACGCTTATGCTCATCGATAACTGCCTTTCCCTCAGGCCCGGCCAGCGCCGTGCGGGAGAGAACAGGTTAGCGGCGCGGTATTGATGCCAGGTAACAATGTGTTGCGGCGGCGTTAACACCCGCTGGCCCGCCGCTAGCCCCGGACCCAACCCCATGGATGCTGCATTCATGCGCACCTGACGGCATGAATGATTCAGCCATGCGGTGCGTGGCGAGCGGCCTGGGCGGCGAACGCGGCCCGGGTCAGCGTCTGGGCGGCGGGCACCGCGGCGGCGACCGCATCGTCCACCGGCAGACCGCACAGGTCGGTCAGCACGAACAGCGCCTCGGCGCTGACCACGATGGCGAGTTCCCGCTTCAGCCGGGCCATCGCGGCCGGCGGCAGGAAGGCCGGCCCGGCCGGGTCGGCGAACGGCGCCAGCGCGTAGTCCAGCAGGTCGAACCGGATCCCGGGCCGGGCCTGCGCCTGGGCCGGGGCCACGATCGTGTGCGAGATCATCGCGCGCACCGAGCCCTGGTAGGCGTGCACGCCGCGCATCAGGTAGGCGCAGGCGAAGCCGACCCGCTCGGCCGGGTCGGCCGACCCGGCCACCGGCGCCAGTGCCTCGGCGGGCGGCGGCCACAGCCCGGCCAGCGCCTCCTGCAGCAGCGTGATGAGGTCGGGGAAGTAGCGGTACGCGGTCGCCTCGGACACCATGGCCGCCCGCGCGACGTCCGGCATGGTCAGTTCGGCGCCGGACCGGGTCAGCTCACGGCAGGCGTCCACAATGGCCTTGCGCGTCCGGGCCTTCTGGTTCGCGCGCCCCGTGCTGCCCTCGACTGCGGCCGTCATAGCTCCTCCACCATGAGTGCCGACTCTCTTCGTGAGAGTACTCTTGCACGCTTTGTGCGGGCAAGCTATCTTCATGAGAGTTAACTCTTACGAAGTCTGACGCGAGCAGAGAAGAGCCACCATGACCAAGGCTTCCATCACCGGCCCCGGCGGCGGCGAGGTCATCCACCTGGGACCGGCCACGATGCGCATCCTGGAGGACGGCAGCACCACCGGCCACCGCCTCGGCCTGGGCGAGATCACCGTGGCACCGCATTCCGACGGCCCGCCACAGCACCGGCATGCCCAGCACGACGAGGGCTTTTACGTGGTTTCCGGTACGGCCCGGTTCACCGTCGGCGCGGACAGCTACGACGTGCCAGGCCGGCGGCCTGGCCATGATCCCGCCGGGTGCGCCGCACACCTTCGCCAACCCGGGCGACGAGCCGCTGGTCCTGCTCAACACGTTTACCCCGGACTTGTACGTGCAGTACTTCCGCGACCTGCGGGCCATGCTCGAGCAGGGGACGGCGCTGACCCCGGCGGCGACCGCGGCGGTGATGAGCCGCTATGCGACCGAGCCCGCGACCAGCTACCCGGACGACCCCGGTACCACGACGTACCAGGTGGCCACGCCGGCCGGGGACGTCCCGGTCACCGTCACCCGGCGCGGCCAGGGCCGCCCGGTGCTGCTGCTGCACGGCGGCGCGGGCCCGGACTCGGTGGCCGGCTTGGCCGGCCTGCTGGCCGACCGGTTCCCGGTCCAGGTGCTCGTCCCGGTGCACCCGGGCTTCGGCGGCACGCCCCGCCCCGCCGGGCTCGACTCGGCCCGCAAGCTGGGTGAGCTGTACCGGAACCTGCTCGGCCAGCTCGGCCTGACCGCGGTGACCGTGCTGGGCAGCTCGATCGGCGGCTGGATCGCCGCGGAACTCGCGCTGGCCGCGCCGGACCGCGTCAGCCAGCTGGTCCTGGTGGACGCGGCCGGCCTGGCGTCCGACCACCACCCCGTGGCGGACTACTTCTCGATGACGCTGGACCAGGTCTTCAACGTCAGCTTCGCGCACCCGGACCGGTTCCGGATCGACCCGGCCGCGCTGACCGACGAGCAGCGGGCCATCGCCGCAGGCAACCGGGCCGCGCTGGAGGTCTACGGCGGCCGGTCGATGGCCGATCCCGGCCTGGCCGCCCGGCTGGCCCAGCTCACCGTGCCCACGCTCGTGGTCTGGGGCGAGGCGGACCGGATGGTGACCCCGGCCTACGGCCAGGAGTATGCGGCCGCCATTCCCGGCGCCACGTTCCAGCTGGTGCCGGACGCCGGCCACCTACCCCAGATCGAGGCCCCCGACGCAGTGCTGGCTTTGCTCACGCCAGCCCTCAGCTGAGATTTGCCCTCAGTGCGGTGAGTTTGCGGTCACCGGTGACCATAAACTCACCGCGTTGCTGATTTGGGCGGCGACTTAAGCTGGTTTGGTGGGGTCCCAGCCAATGCCAGCCGCTGAGATGGACGTCAGCCCGGCCCTGCTGCGCCGGCTCCTCCACGCGCAGCATCCTGACCTGGCTTACTGGCCGATCACGGTGCTGGCCAACGGGTGGGACAACGTCGTGTTCCGGGTCGGCGATGACCTGCTGGCCCGGCTGCCCCGGCGGGAACTGGGTGCGCGGCTGGTCAGCCACGAGCAGCACTGGCTCCCGGCCCTGGCCGCCCAGCTGCCGCTGCCCATCCCGGCGCCGGTGCGGACCGGGCGGCCCGGGCTGGGCTATCCCTGGCCGTGGAGCATCGTGCCGTACCTGCCCGGCCAGGTGGCGGCGCTGACCCCGCCCGCCGACCCGGCGGCGGCCGCGGTCAGCCTGGGCGGGTTCCTGGCCGCGCTGCACACGCCTGCGCCGCCGGACGCGCCGGGCAACCCGTTCCGCGGCGTGCCGCTGGCCGACCGCACCGACACCGTCATGCAGAACCTGAGCCTGGTGGCGGACCAGGTGGACGTGCGGGCCGTGCGCCGGATGTGGGCGACGGCGCTGTCCGCGCCGCGGTGGCGGCAGCCGCCGGTGTGGGTGCACGGCGATCTGCACCCGGCCAACATCCTGGTGCACGACGGCCGGATCAGCGGCGTGATCGACTTCGGCGACCTGACGGCCGGCGACCCCGCGGCCGACCTGTCCGTCGGCTGGATGCTGCTGCCCGCCGGCTGCCACCAGGCATTCCTGGATTCCGCCAGGGCCAGCGACGCCAGCTGGGCCCGGGCCACCGGCTGGGCACTGGCGTTGGGACTGGTATATCTCGCGCACTCGGCGGACAACCCGCAGCTGGCCGCGGTCGGCCGGCACACGCTCGGCGCCGTGCTCGGCCCCGGGCTTGGGCGCTAGCTGTGCTTGCGGCGCAGCGAGGGGAACAGCCCGCGGGACTGGTGCGCGAGCTCCCGCTCGGCGCGCTGCCGGGCCGCGGCGAAGTAGCCGTCCGGGTCGCGCACCATCCGCTCCGGGCGATCGTCGTCGTCCTCGATGGTGATGTGCGCCGCCATCTCCGCACCCTTCGCCACGAACTCAGTGTCAGCGGGCCGCCTTGCGGGGTCAACAGCTAGGCTAGCGCGTCCGCGAGCAGCCCGGCGAGCAACCGCACCAGCGGCACGTCCGTGCGCCTGATGCCGTCGCGGTCTAACGCGTCCACCATCAGCATGCCGAACGCGCTGCGCCCGGCGGCCACCGGAACGGCCGCGAACGACTTGTAGGTCTGCGGCGCGGTGAGCCGCCAGCCGGGCGGCGCGGCCGTGTCCAGGTCCGGGTAGAACAGGTGCCGGTTCCGCCGGATCATGCCGAACACCAGGTCGCCTTCGGCGCTGCCCTCGGTGATCGGGTCCAGCGGGTCGTCCACCCGGCCGCTGTACTGGGTGGGCACCAGCACGCCCGGCGTGCCCGGCGCGAACCGGAACAGGCAGGCCCGGACCCGCCCGGTGCCGACCAGGTGCGCGGCCGAGTCCACCACCATGGGGACGGTGGCCTCCTGCAGGGCTTCCCGTTCGTGCTTGCCGCGCGCCGTCACCACCCGGCCGAGCTGGCGGACGATCGGGTCGAGCGCGTCGTTCATCGTCACCCGCATGGCCACGGCCGCGTCCACCGCGAGCTGCTCGGCCTGGGCCCGCAGCCGCTCCTTGCGGATCTGCTCGTAGGCGGGCAGCCCGGCCGCGGTCACGCTGGCCGCCACCGCGCCCAGCGTCCACCATTCCCGCCCGGTCACCGCCGCGCCCGCCATCATGCCGGTCCAGGTGGCCACGGCCACCGCGGCCAGGCTGATGCCGGTGGTCAGGTAGACCCGGCCGCCGGGCGAAAGCCACATGCCGGGCAAGGTTAGCGTGCGCGCCGAAGGGGGCGCGCCGCCGACTGGACAGTGAAGGGGGATGGGGAGGTGGGCGGGGAGTGAGCGAGGAACGAGCGATCGAGCGACGAGGGAAGCTCGGCAGTGAAGAGGGATGGGGAGGCGGGTGGGGCCCCCGGAGGCGCTAAAATCGGCGGTATGGGTTTCGGTTGACTGTGAACTAACAGGCGCAAGCGGACCGCGCTGGTCAGCGGCGCGGTGCTGGCGGCGGCGCTGGCCGTCGAGCTGGTGGACGAACTGGCCGACGGCACCCGGGCCGCCGCGCTGCCGCTCATCCGCCATGACCTTGGGCTCAGCTATGGCCAGCTCGGGCTGCTGGCCTCGGCGCCGGTGCTCATCGGCAGCCTGCTGGAGCTGCCGGTCGGCGCGCTGGCCGGGCCGGGCCGCCGCAGGCACCGGATCATCCTGGCCGGGGGCGCCGTGTTCCTGGCCGCGCTGCTCGGCACCGCGCTGGCCGGATCGTTCGCCGGGCTGCTGATCTCGTTCATCGCGTTCTATCCGGCCTCCGGCGCGTTCGTCAGCCTGACCGAGGCCAGCCTGATGGACGCCGACCCGGACCGCCAGGAACAGCACATGGCGCGCTGGACGCTGGCCGGCTCGGTGGGCGCGGTGCTCGGCCCGCTGCTGCTGACCGGGATTCTCGCGGCTGGCGGCGGCTGGCGGGACGGTTACCTGGTGGCCGCCGGGGCCGCCGCGGTGGCCTGGCTCGGCGTGGCCCGCTGGCCGCTCCGCGCGGCGGCGGCCAACAGAGCCCGGGCCGCCCCGGCTGCGGCAGGTGCCGCGGCAGGTGGCCGGCGCGCTGCGCCGCGGTGGGGTACTCCGCTGGCTGGCCCTGCTGGAAGTGTCTGACCTGCTGCTCGACGTGTTCACCGGGTTCCTCGCGGTGTACTTCGTGGCCGTCGTGCACGCCTCGCCGGAGCAGGCGGCGCTGGCCGTGGCGGTCCGGTACGGCGCGGGGATCGCCGGCGACCTGGTGGTGATCCGGGTGCTGGACCGGGTGTCCGGCCTGCCGGTGCTGCGGGTCAGCGCGGCCGCGGCGCTGCTGCTCTACCCGGCGTTCCTGCTGGTCCCGGGGATCACGGCCAAGCTGGCCGTGCTGGCCGTGCTGACCATCGTCACCGCGCCCTGGTACCCGGTGGCCCAGGCTCAGCTGTACGCCAGCCTGCCCGGGCAGAGCGGCATCGTGGTCACGCTGAGCAGCGCGGCCGCGCTGGCCGGCGGGCTCGGCCCGCTGGCCGTCGGGTTCGCCGCCGAGCACGCCGGGCTGGCGGTCACGCTCAGCGGCCTGGTGCTGGCCCCGGCTACGGTGCTGTGCCTGGCGTGGCGGCGAACCGGTGGGTCGTGTGACTGAACGGCTGGCCCTTGGCGAACGCGAGCACCTTGACCGGGGCGACCGCGAAGACCAGCGCCGGGTGCCCCTCCATGTGCTGGAACGACCCGTCACCAACCTGGAACTGCCAGGACCCGTCCCACTTCGCGGTCCACGCCTTGGCCAGCCGCCGGAGCAGGGCCTCGTCGCTGACCTGGACGGCGTCCCCCTCGACGACAACGTCCAGGCCGCTCTGCCAGCCGTTGCACCCGGTGGTCAGGATCACGTGCGGGTTGGCGGCCAGGTTGCGGGCTTTCTGCTCGGTGGGCCCGGTGCAGAAGTGCAGCGCCTCGTCCAGCCACACGGCGACCAGCGGGGTGACATGCGGCCGGCCGTCGGCCCGGACCGTGGTCAGCCAGAACAGCTCGGCCTCTTCCAGCACCTGGCGGGTCTCGGCCCAGCCGGTGGCGTCCGCGGCCGGGTCGCTGTACCGCTGGTCGAGCGCGGTCACTGGGGTGTTCATCGCGGCCCCTCTCCGGATCGTGGCGCGGCTCGGGCGCCGCGCCTCCCCATTGAGACGGGTGCCGGCCCGCACAATCATCTCTTGGCTCAACGCCAGTGCCCGGCACTGCCGCAGCAGCGGCGCGCACAACTACACCTGCCTTTCACCCATCGCTGCCAGCTGCCGTCCAGTCGTGCATGGGTGAAACTCTGCCGCCCACACCTGACTGGGCGAAGTTTCACTGACGCAGCAGGAATTCCGGGTGAGCTGGCGCTTACGCCGGCTGCGAACGTGCTACTACGGCCGGCCCGGGTCTGGGTACGGTGGCCCCACGCAGGCCCGGACGGACGGCCCAGGGAGGCGACGCCGATGGCTGGCCCACTCGGCCGGATGCCGCAGCAGCGGCCCAGGCCACTGCTGCGCACGACGATCGGCGAGGTGCTGCGGCGCACCCGGCGGGCGCAGGGCCGCACGCTGGCCGATGTGTCCCGGGCCGCCCGGGTCTCGGTGCCCTACCTGTCCGAGCTGGAACGCGGCCGGAAGGAAGCCTCCTCCGAGGTGCTGGCCGCGATCTGCGACGCACTGCGCATCGACCTGTCCGAGCTGCTCGCCGTGGTGGGCCGGGAGATGGCCGGTGAGCGCACCGCCACGGTCATCCGGCTCGACTCGGTCCGCGACGGCCAGGTGGCCAGCCCGCCGCGGCCGTCCCGGGGCGGCGGCGACGTGGTCTGCCTGGCCGCCTGACCGCACCCGGCGGTCACCGGTCAGCTGGCCCCGGTCAGCTCGGCAGCTGCCGGCCATGGCGCGCAGGGCGGCGTCTCGCGGGCGGCGATGACCTCGTCGGCCAGGCCGTAGGCGACGGCCTCGGCCGCGGTGAAGGTCTTGTTCCGGTCGGTGTCGTTCCTGATCTTGGCTACCGGGTGGCCGGTGTGCTGGCTCAGGATCTCGTCCACCTCGGTCCGCACCCGGACCAGTTCCTTGGCCTCGATGGCCAGGTCGGGCAGGGTGCCGCGGGCCTGGCTGGATGGCTGGTGCAGCAGCACCCTGGCGTGCCGCAGCACCGCCCGCCGGCCGGGCGTGCCCGCCGCGAGCAGCACGGCCGCGGCCGACGCGGCCTGACCCATGCAGAACGTGGCCACGTCGGGCCGGATGAACTGCATCGTGTCGTAGATCGCGGTCAGCGCGCTGAACGAGCCGCCGGGCGAGTTGATGTACAGGCTGATCTCCAGGTCGGGGCTGACCGATTCGAGGTGCAGCAGCTGGGCCATCACCACGTTGGCCACGCCGTCGTCGATCTCGGTGCCGAGGAAGATGATCCGCTCGGACAGCAGCCGGGAGTAGATGTCGAACGCCCGCTCGCCCGCCGCGGTCCGCTCCACCACGGTGGGGATGGTGTACTGGCTCATCACAGACCTGCCTTCCGGCGGCCGGCCACCGCCGGGCGCACATCATCGAGCTGTTCCACGATGTGGTCGATGAGCCCGTAGGCCAGCGCCTCCTCGGCGCTGAACCAGCGGTCGCGCAGGCTGTCCTGCTCGATCCGTTCCACCGGCTGCCCGGTGTGCTCGGCGGTCAGCGCGGTCATCGTGGCCCCGGTGCGGGCCAGCTGCTCGGCGTAGATCTCCACGTCGGCCGCGGTGCCGCCGAAGCCGGCCGAGCCCTGGTGCATCAGCACCTGGGCGTGCGGCAGGCTGTACCGCTTGCCTGGGGTCCCGGCGCACAGCAGGAACTGGCCCATGCTCGCGGCCAGGCCCATGGCCAGCGTGCTCACGTCGTTGGGGATCAGCCGCATCGTGTCGTAGATGGCCAGCCCGGCGGTGACCGAGCCGCCGGGGGAGTTGATGTACAGGCTGATGTCGGCGCGTGGGTCCTCGGCCGACAGCAGCAGCAGCTGGGCACACAGCCGGTTGGCCACCTGGTCGTCAACCTCGGTGCCGAGGACGATGATGCGCTGGTAGAGCAGCCGGGTGACGAGCTGGTCGTCAACTGTCCCGGCGGGTGTATCGGCAATGGCGGCCTGCATGAGTCTCCCTGCTTTCCGCGGTGGTTCGGTTACCCCCACCCTGGGCCAGCAGGCCGCCACCAGCCAAAGCAATCTGCTGATAGCAGAGGCGCCGCCGCTAGTGGCGTGGTTGCGCGCTCGCATACCCGGCCGGGGTCTGGCCGATCGCGGCCCGGAAGTCGCGGGTCAGGTGAGCCTGGTCGGCGTAGCCGAGTTCGGCGGCCACCTCGGCCCAGGACACCGGGGTGCCCGCCTGGACCGACTCGGCCGCGTCCAGCAGCCGGTAGCGGCGGATCACCCACATCGGGGACACCCCGGCGTACTGCAGGAACATCCGCTGCAGGGTGCGCGGGCCGAGGCCGGTCAGTTCGCTCAGGTCGCCCAGCCGCCGCACGGCCCGGTTGGCCTCAGCCAGCCGGGCGGCGACGGCCACCTGGCGGGCCGGGCCGGCCCGCCGCGGATCCACGGCCCGCTCCAGCGCGGCGGCCAGCAGCCCGGCCCGGGCCGCCTCGTCCGGCTCCGCGGTGATCTGATCAACCAGCGCCGCCTCGGGCACGCCGATGGCCCCGCCCAGCGGGACGACCCGGTCGGTGAACGCCGCGGCCGGCCCGGTGAGGAACGCGCCCAGCCCGCCGGGCCGGGTCAGCGCGGCGACGGCCCAGCCGGACCCGACGAGCAGGCGGCTGGTCACGGTGCGGGCCACGCCGTTCAGCCGGGCCTCGACCGGCCCCGGCTCGCGCTGCCCGGGCTGGGCGTTGGCGTGGCCGACGCTGATGTTCGCGCCGGGATGGGTGAGCACCTGCTGGCGGTGCGACTGCCCGGCGGCAGGTCCCAGCGCACCGCCCAGAACCAGTCCACCAGCCCATCCAGCGCCGCCCCGGCCGGATACCGGGTGAGCTGGACCCGCTGGCGCAGCAGCCACGGGTCGAGGATGCCGCGGCTGTCCCGCTCTACTGGCTCCGGCCCCCGCCCCGCTCACCTCAGTCACCTTAGCCGGGCCCGCTGACGCGAATCTTCAAGCCGCCCGCGGGCCGGGCCGCCTAGCGTCGGCAGCATGACTACTGCGAACGAGAAGACCGCTGACCTGCTGGCCGAGGTGCTGACCGACCTGGCCCCGGTGGTCGGCGGCGTCACCGACGACCAGCTGCACGACCCGACCCCGTGCACCGAGTACAACGTCGCACAGCTCCGCGGGCACGTGCTGGGCTGGCTGGCCATCTTCGCGGCGGGCTTCGCCGACCCGGCCGGCCAGGCGCCGCGGGCCAGCACCGACGGCTACCAGGTGCCCGCCGACCCGGCCGCCGAAGTGCGCGCCGCGGCCAGCACCATCAGCCAGGCGATCCGGGCTGGCGCGGCCAGCCGGCCGCTGCGCCTGGGGGACAGCGGCATGCCGGGAGACATGGCCCTCAGCATGATCCTCTGGGAGTACCAGGTGCACGGCTGGGACCTGGCCCGGGCCACCGGCCAGCGGTGGGCGCCGCCCGCGGCCGCGGCCGCGGAGTCACTGGCCTTCGCGCCCGGCATGCTGACCGCTGACTACCAGGGGAACGGCAAGGCGTTCGGGCCGCGGGTCCCGGTGCCGGACACCGCCGCGCCGCTGGACCGCCTGCTCGGGCTGTCTGGCCGTGACCCGGGCTGGGCGGCCGGCTGAGACGCCGTGGCCGGCCGGGATGATGTCGTCCAGGAAGCTCATCGTGGCTGACGTGGTCGCCCGGCGCCAGGCCAGCAGGGTGCTGTCGAAGCCCGGGTGATCTGGCCGCTCGGCGTGCACGGCCGCGGCGATCGGCGCCAGGACCTGCTTCTGCCGGATGAGCAGCCCGGTGGGGTCCCGCCCGGCCCGGTCGAGCAGGGCCAGCTTGAGCAGCAGATGTGAGCGGACGTCCCGGACGTGCTCCACGGGGGTGTCCAGCCAGCGTTCGGCGGCCTGGCGGCCCGGCGGGGTGACGGTGTACAGGGTGCGCTGCGGGCCGCGGCCGGATTCGACCGTGTCCGCGGTGATCAGCCCGGCCTCGGTCAGCCGGCCGATCGCGCGGTAGACGATCGGCCGGGGGATCTGCCAGATCCGGCCCAGCGCGCCGTCGGGCGCGGTGAGCCGGGCCACCGCGAACCCGTGCGCGGGCCGCTCGCACAGCACCGCGAGCACGGCCAGCTCGGCCAGCGACAGGGATGTCCCCTCGGTCATGAACCCGAGCGTAGCGGCCAGGCCGCCCTGACCTGCCCGTGAGCACCGGGGTTATCAGCACTGGGGCGTGACGGCACGTCCGTGGTTCGGTAGTCTCGTTGTGACTACCTCCCGCGGGAAGGGCGGTCATGTCCACGGTGCTGGTCAGGATCCCCGTTGGCGTGCTGGCGGACGGCACGCCGTATTTCGCCCCACTCGGTGAGGTCCTGGTCGAGGGCAGCCAGGTGATCTGCCACCTGTGCGGCCGGGCGCTGCGCTCGGTCACCGTGCACCTGCGCGGGCACGGCTGGACCAAGCAGGCGTACTGTGCGGCGTTCGGCCTGGAGCGCGGGCAGTCACTGGAGGGGCCGGAGACACGCAAGCTGCGGGCGGCCGCGTTCACCTCCCGGCTGGTCTTCGACCCCGCGGTGCGGGCCGGCAGCGCGGCCGGGCGTGAGCGGGCCCGGTCCGGGGCGCTAGCACGGGACGCGGCCGCCGCGGCCACCGGCCGCCACCACCCCGAGCAGCGCCGCAGGAAGGCCAGCCAGGCGCACGCGGGCCGGCCGGCCGGCCAGCAGCCCGGCCCGCGCCGCGGCCCAGCTGGCCGCGACCGCGGCCCGGGTGGCCGCACAGCATGACTACCCGGACATCGGCACGTTCGTGCTGGCCCGGGTGGCCGCAGGGGACAGCCTGGCGGCCATCAGCCGGGCCGCCGGGCTGCACAAGGACTGGCTGTCCCGGCATCTGGCCGACATCGACCCGCAGGCCGCGGCGGCCCTGCCGCAGCTGCGCCCAGCCCGGCCGGACGCCCGCTGGCAGGCCGCGCTGGCCCGGCTCGGCTTCCCCGACGTGCCCAGCTACCTGCGCGACCGGCATGTACAGCAGCACCGCACGGCCAACGCCATCGCGGCGGAAGTCGGGCTATCGCACCACACCGTGCAGGCGGCGCTGCGGCGGCACGGGCTGGACTGGGAGGCGCACACGGCCAAACGGCACGGCGCCCGGGAGCGCGCCGCCCAGGTGGCCGCGGGCCTCGGCTTCGGCACCATCGCCGCCTATGTGGGCCAGCGCCGGGCGGCCGGCTGGACGTGGCGGGCGATGTCGGCGGAATCCGGGCAGCCCGAGTCGTGGCTGCGGCGGCAGGCGGGCGCGGCATCGTAGCCCGGCGCGGCCAGGACGCTAGCGTGGGCCCGGTACGCATACCCGATCATGAGGAGGCCAGGCTATGCAGCTGAGCGCGCGCAACCAGATTCCGGCCCGGGTGACCGGCATCAACCCGGGGGAGGCCATCGCCAACGTGGAACTGGACGCGGCCGGGGTGCGGCTGGTCGCCTCGATCACCGTCGAAGCGGTCCGCCAGCTTGGCCTGGCTGAGGGCAGCGAAGTGCTCGCCGTGATCAAGGCGTCCAACGTCATCGTGGCCACGCCCTGAGGCCGGGGCGGGCCGCAGCCCGCCCCGGCGCAGCTCGGGTCAGAGCTGGGTGGTGACCGCCTTGACCTCGGTGTAGGCCTCCAGTACCTCGTGGCCCATCTCCCGGCCCCAGCCAGACTGCTTGTAGCCGCCGAACGGCAGCGACGCGTCGAACACGTTGTAGCAGTTGATCCAGACCGTGCCGGCCCGGATCTTCTTGGCCAGCGCGTGCGCCTTGGAGATGTCCCGGGTCCAGATGCCCGCGCCCAGGCCGTACTCGGTGTCGTTGGCCACCGCCGCGATCTCGTCCAGGCTCTGGAACGGCGCGGCCACCACGACCGGCCCGAAGATCTCCTCGCGGACGATCTTCATGTCCGGGCGGGTGTTGGTGATCACGGTCGGCTCGACGAAGTAGCCGCGGTCGCCGAAGCGGCCGCCGCCGGTCACCGCGGTGGCCCCGTCGGCCTGGCCGGACTCCAGGTAGCCGGTGACCCGGCGGAACTGCTCGTCGGAGACGAGCGGCCCCATCTGGGTGCTCTCGTCCAGCCCGGATCCGAGCTTGATCGACTTGGCGATCTCGGATACCCCGTCCACCACCTCGTCGAACCGGCTCTCCTGGATGAACAGCCGTCAGCCAGGCCACACAGCACTGGCCGTGGTTGAAGAAGATCGCGTTGGCGGCGCCCTCGACCGCGCCCTCGTCGGCGTCGTCGAACACGATGTTGGGGCTCTTGCCGCCGAGCTCCAGGGTGACCTTCTTCAGGTTGCCGGCCGCGGCCTGCACGATGAGCCTGCCTACCTCGGTGGACCCGGTGAAGGCCACCTTGTCCACGTCGTTGTGCGCGGCCAGCGCGGCGCCGGCCGTCTCGCCGAACCCGGTCACCACGTTGACCACGCCGTCCGGCACGCCCGCCTCGGCGATCAGCTCGGCCAGCCTCAGCGCGGTCAGCGGGGTCTGCTCGGCGGGCTTGAGCACCACGCAGTTGCCGGTGGCCAGGGCCGGGCCGAGCTTCCACGCCGCCATCAGCAGCGGGAAGTTCCACGGGATGATCTGGCCGACCACGCCGACCGGCTCACGCAGCGTGTAGGAGTGGAAGTTGGCGCCCGGCATGTAGGGCACCGAGATGTTGATCGTGTTGCCCTCGATCTTGGTGGCCCAGCCGGCCATGTAGTGGAACAGGTCGGCGGCCAGCGGCACGTCCGCGCCCTTGGCCACGGCGTAGGGCTTCCCGTTGTCCAGCGACTCCAGCTGGGCCAGTTCGTCCACGTGCTCGAGGATCAGGTCGCCGATCCGCCAGATGATCCGGCCCCGCTCGGATGGGGTCATCCGGCTCCACGGGCCGTCCTCGAAGGCCCGGCGGGCCGCGCGTACCGCCCGGTTGATGTCCTCGGCGTCTCCCTCAGCGATCCGGGCCAGCGTGTCGCCGGTCGCTGGGTTGGGGGTGTCGAAGGTCTTACCGGAGGCCGCGGCGGTCCACTGTCCATCGATGAACAGCTGGCGCGGGGCGGCGATGAAGTCTTCGACGGATCGTTCCAGGGTAACGGTCATGTCTGCGTCATCTCCCTTGACGTTCGCTAGTCACAATGTGACATCAGCGGGCAGCCCGGCACAAGAGGCCGGTCAGGGAGGGTGAAGCGATCAGGCCGGCCCTGGCTAGCGGTGGGTGCGGGCCGCGAACCAGGCGATGATCAGCAGGGCGATGCCGATCACGAAGGAAACCGCCGCCCGGGCCAGATGGTGCCCGTGGTGCACGCTGCCCACCATGAAGTGGATGGAGTTCGCCGCGCCGGCGATGTACAGGATCCCGGCGATGATAGCCAGGATGCCCAGGATGAATAGGACGATGGCCAGCGTGCTGCGGCCAGAAGAACGGTTGGACATACTCGCAGAAGTCATCTGTTTCACCTGTTCCGCTGCGAAGGTAATTGGTCGCGGCCAGCACAAGGTTATGCACTGCGGCCGGGCCGGGGGTCACGCCGCGTCGAGGTCGGCGCCAGGTTTCTCGCCGCTCGCGGCGAGCTGATGGGTGATGGTGGTGAGCAGGGCCGCGAGCTGCGGGTGCCGGTCCGGATGCCAGTCCGCGCACAGCCGGTGCAGCCGGTCCTCGCGGGCCTGGAGCAGGTCCTGGTAGGCGGTGCGGCCGGTGGCGGTGAGCCGCACCGGCTGGCTGGCGTCGCCGTCGCTGACATACCCAGTGGTGGTGAGCTCGGCCAGCCGGCGCTGCAGCTCGGTATCGGGTAGCTGCAGGAGGCCGGCCAGGTCCTGGCGGCTCAGGTCCTGGTGCTCGCCGACCCGGTACAGCAGCCAGCCCGCCCGGGGCTTGAGCTGAAGGCCGGCCGCGGAGACGAGCTCGGAGTAGACGACCCGGCGGCGCTCCCGTGAGAGCAGCGAGGTGATGGCCCGTTCCATCTCCTGGCTGGTGTCGCGGACGGCCGGCCGGGCGGTGGGGGCCAGCGTGTCGGCCGGGTCGGGGGCCCGGGTGGTGGTGCGCAGCGGAACCTCTTTGAGCGTCCAGCTGAGCAGGAACGCGAGCGCGCCGACCGGGACCGAGGCCAGGAACACGGTGTGCAGTGAGGTGGCGTAGGCGTGCACGAACGCGTCGTGCACCGGCGCGGGCAGCCGGTCCAGGACCGCCGGGCTGGCCCCGCTGGCCGCGGTCAGGCCGTGCGGCAGGGTCAGGCCGTGCAGCTGCGCGGCCAGGTTGTGCGGCAGCACGTTGGCGAAGATCGCGCCGAACACGGCCACGCCGAACGAGCCGCCGATCGAGCGGAAGAACGTCGCGCCCGCGGTGGCCGTGCCGAGGTCGGCATACTGCACCGAATTCTGCACCGCGATGACCAGCACCTGCATCGAGGCGCCGATGCGGCCCCGAGGACCAGCATGAACAGCGAGGCGAGCAGGGTGCCGGTGGACACGGTGAGCAGGGACAGCAGGTACAGCCCGAGCGACATGACCGCGGTGCCGACGACCGGGAAGATCTTGTACCGGCCAGTGCGGCTGACCAGCTGCCCGGTGGTGATCGAGGTGGCCAGCAGGCCGGCCATCAGCGGCAGCAGCCGCAGCCCGGACGAGGTCGGGCTGACCCCCTTCACGATCTGGAAGTACTGCGGCAGGTAGGACAGCGCGCCGAACATGGCGAAGCCGACCACCAGGCCGACCCCGCTGGCCGCCGAGAAGACCCGGTTGCGGAACAGGTACAGCGGCAGCACCGGCTCCGCGGCCCGGCGCTCCACCAGCACGAAGGCCGCGATGGCGGCGACCGCCCCGATGGCCAGGCCGATGATCGGCCCCGATGACCAGGCCCAGGTGGTCCCGCCGAGCGAGGTGAGCAGCACCAGGCAGGTGGCCGCGGCGGCCAGCAGCGCGGTGCCCAGGTAGTCGATGGTGTGCTTAGTGCGGCGCAGCGACCCGGGCAGCACCGCGGCCACCACGGCCAGCGCGACCACCCCGATCGGCACGTTGATGTAGAAAACCCACCGCCAGCTCAGGTTGTCCACGAAGAAGCCGCCGATCAGCGGCCCGAGGACGCTGGTCACGCCGAAGACCGCGCCGAAGATGCCCTGGTAACGCCCGCGCTCACGGGGCGGCACCACATCCCCGACGATGCTCTGCGCCCCGGCGAACAGCCCACCGCCGCCGATGCCCTGCACCGCCCGCGAAGCGATCAGCTCGGACATCGAGTGGGCCAGCCCGGAGAAGATCGACCCGATCAGGAAGATGACGATCGCCGCCTGGAAGAACTGCTTGCGGCCGTACAGATCGCCCAGCTTCCCCCACAGCGGGGTCAACGCCGTCGAGGCCAGCAGGTACGCGGTCACCACCCAGGACAGATGGGACAGGCCGTGCAGGTCGCCGGCGATCGTCGGCAGGGCGGTGGCCACGATCGTCTGGTCCAGCGCGGCCAGCAGCATGCCGAGCAGCAGCGCGCCGATGATGATCAGCACCCGCCGGCGGCCCAGCGGGGCTGGTCCGGCGGGAGCGGCGGAGGTGGCCGTCTGAGTCATGCCGCACCCCCGCTGCTTCCTCATGACCTGCCCGCCGCACCTTCAGCCGTGACCCGGACACGTTCGGCTGGGCGCATGACTGACCAGTTACTGGTAGCGCAGGGCCAGGCCGGGCTGGATCCGGCTGGCCCGGCGCAGTGGCAGCCGGATGACCAGCAGGGTCAGCACGAGCAGCCCGGCCAGCGTGCCGAGCGGAATGACCGCCGGGAACCCGTCAGGCAAGTTGAGGTCGGAGTTGTGCAGGACGAGCGCGCGCAGCCCTTCGTACATCAGCCAGCCGAGCGGCACGGCCAGCACCCAGCCGACGAGGACCAGCACGACCGCCTCGGCGGTGAACACCCGCCGGATCTGCCGGGCCCTGGCCCCCACGCAGCGCAGGATGCCGATCTCCCTGGTCCGCTCGATCACCGCCATGCTGAGCGCGCTGACCAGGCCCAGCAGCGTGATCGCGACGACCAGCAGGCCCAGCACCTGGACGATGGCCAGGATCGCCCGCGCGGGGGCGGTGATCTGTGCCACCACGACGTAGATGGCCGACGTGGACACCCGGTAGCCCGCCGCGGTCAGCCGGCGGCGCACCGCGGTGGCCGCGCGGTTGATGGCGGCGTGGCTGGTCCCGGCGGTCTTGAGCCAGATCGAGTCGGATGTGCCCGGCCCGCCGTCCAGCCGTTCCAGGACAGGTAGCGGGAAGTAGATGGTGCCGCCGCCGTTGGTATAGCCGGTATCCAGCCCGATCACGCGGACCCGGGTGTAGCCCACCGGGGTGTCCAGGGTCAGGATCTGGCCGATATCCGCGTGCGTGGTGCGGGCCAGTACCGGGCCGAGCACGACCGGCGGGATGTCCGGGTGGGCGTTATCAGCCTCGGCCGCGGTGAACCAGTGGCCCGCGCTCAGCCGGTAGGCGTACAGCGGATGCGGGCCCAGGCCCCAGCTCACGTAGGTCTGCCCGCGGTACTGCACGCCACCAGTCTCGACCCGTTCGGCTCGGGTGATCCCCGGCGTCGCGGCGGCGATGGCGACCGCCCGCGGGCCGAACGGCGTCAAACCGCCGGGCAGGCCCACCGCGGCGCTGAACCGCAGCGTGCTGACCGCCTGGTTGACCAGGGTGGACGCCGACTGGCCCAGGGCCAGGAACGTGATGGCCAGCCCGCCCGCCACCGCGATCTGGGCGATTGTGGCCAGGCTGCGCCGCTTCTGGCGCAGTGCGTTCCGCACGCCCATCCGCAGGCTGCTGGGCACCCCGGCCTCGGCCAGCAGGCCGCTGCGGGCCACCAGCCGGTCCAGCCAGCCCGCGCCGAACCCCCCGGCGCTGTCCGCGCCGGTAAGCGTCTCGGCCACCGGCCGGCGCAGCGCACGGCGCAGCGCGGGCAGCGACGCGGCCACGGCCAGCACCGGGCCTGCCAGCAGGCTGGCCACCACCACGCCGGGGGCGACGCTGAACCCGATGGGCAGGTCGATGAGCGTCTCGGCGAAGTAGTGCGCCACCACATAGGCGATGATGATGCCGAGCAGGGTGCCCAGGATGGCCCCGGCCGCGCCGAGCAGGGCCGCGGTGCGCACGGTCACGCCGCCGATCTGGCGGCGGCGGCCACCGAGGGTCTTCAGGATGGCGATCTCGCCGGCCTGCTCGGCGATCAGCGTGTTCATCGTGGCCGAGATGAGGAACAGGGCCGAGACGAACGCGAGGATCGTGATGATGTACAGCAGCGCCATCGTGTGGCCGAACGTCGTCTGTCCGGGCCACTGGCGGGCCGCCCGGGTAGCCGGCAGCCCGGTGATCGGGTCCGGCCCGGTCTGCCCGGTGAGGTAGGCCCGCACCTCGGCGATGGCCCGCGACTGCGCGGCCGCGGTGTCGCGGCTGAGCCGGAGGCCGAGGAAGTTGATGCCGTGCGCACCGCGCAGCGACTCCGCGGTGGCCAGCGTGGTGTAGAAGACCGGCATGCTGGAGCCGTTCGCGCCGGGCGTCGCGGCCAGGTTCATCCCGGTCCCGCTGATCCGCAGCGGTATCACCGTGCCGTTGGCCGCGCGGACCTTCATCGTCGCGCCCGTGGGCACCGCGTAATCGGTGGCCCGGCCGTTGGCCGCATCGGCCAGCACTTGGCCAGTCCCGGGCAGACAGGCCGGTGAGCAGCGGGACGGTGTCCACCGGGGCGGACGCCAGCGCGCCCCCGACGAGCTGCACATTCTGCCGGCCGGCCGCGGAGGTGGCTATGGTGACGTAGCCCAGGTCGGCGCTGACCGCGCTGATGCCGGGCAGCCGGCCCAGCGCGCTGAGCTGCGCCGGGGTCAGGTTCAGGACGCGGGTGGACAGCCCCACGTCGTACAGGTGGCTCTGCTGGACCTGCCTCTCCATGGTCGCGTTCAGCAGGCTGGGCACGGCCAGGAAGCCCAGGCTGGCGATGGCGATGCACAGGGTGAGCGCGGCCAGCAGGGTGCGGGCCCGGTGCCGGGTCAGATCGCCCCACGCCTTCCGGTTCAGCGTGCTCACGGCTGCCGCCCGGTGTCGGCCACGATCAGCCCGTCGCGGACCGACACGATCCGCGACGCCAGCGCGGCCAGCCCCTCGTCGTGGGTCACGTACACCACGGTGGTGCCCGCCTGGTTCAGCTTCTTCATCAGCCCGAACATCTCCTGGGCCATCGTGGTGTCGAGGTTCCCGGTGGGCTCGTCGCCGAGCAGGATCGGCGGGTCACAGGCCATCGCCCGGGCGATGGCCACCCGCTGCTGCTCACCGCCGGACAGCTCCAGCGGCAGCCGGTCGGCGCGGTCGGCCAGCCCGACCGCGGCCAGGTGGTGATCCGCCAGGACCTTGCGCTCACGAGCTGGGCCGCGGTGCGCGAGGTCCAGCGGGAGGGTGGCGTTCTCCGTCGCGGTGAGCGTGGGCATGAGCTGGAAGAACTGGAACACGATGCCGATGGTGCGGCCGCGCCAGCGGGCCAGCTGATCCTCGGTCAGCTGGTCCAGCGCGCTGGCCGGCCACCGTGACTGTGCCGGCCGTGGGCCGGTCGATACCGGCGATGAGGTTGATGATGGTGGTCTTGCCGCTGCCCGACGGCCCGGTGATGGCCACCATCTCACCCGCGCTGATGACCAGGTCCACCCCGCCCAGGGCGCGGAACCCGACGCCCCGGCCCCGGCCCGCTGGGCTGCGGTAGGTCTTCTCCACCCCGGCCAGCTCGATGATGGCCGGGGTGGCCGCGTCGCCGGTCACCGGACCGTGCCCAGCAGGCACTCCGGGCCGGCCTGCGGTCCGGTCTCGCCGGCCAGCCGGCCGTCGGCCAGGAACACCACCCGGTCGGCCCAGGCCGCGTGCCGGACGTTATGCGTGGCCAGCACGATCGCGCAGCCCGCGGCGGCGCGCTGGTGCAGCAGGCTCATCACCGATTCGCCGGTGAGCGCGTCGAGGGCGCCGGTCGGCTCGTCGGCCAGCAGCAGGGAGCGGCCCCCGGCGACGGCCCGGGCGATGGCCACCCGCTGCTGCTCGCCCCCGGACAGCTGAGCCGGGAACCGGCCCCGGACGGCTCCCAGGCCCAGCGAGTCGAGCAGGCCATGGGCGCCCGCGAGTGCCGCCTTCGGCTTGACGCCGTCCAGTTCCAGGGCGAGGGCCACGTTCTCGGCCGCGGTCAGCCCGGCCAGCAGGTTGGCCTCCTGGAAGACGAAGCCGATCTGCCGCCGCAGCACGGCCGCCAGGCCGGCTTCGTCCAGGCTGGCCAGATCCCGTTCACCCAGCCGGACCTGGCCGGAGGTGGGCCGGTCCAGCCCGCCGGCCAGCCGCAGCAGGGTCAACTTGCCGGAGCCGCTCGGGCCCATCAGGGCCACGAACTCGCCCGCGCCGACCCGCAGCGAGACGCCGTCCAGCGCGGTCACCCGCAGGTGCCCGGACCCGTAGACCCGGGCCGCCCGGTCTATCTCGAGGACCGTCATAATCTGCTCCGTTCCGCCGCCCGTTCGGCTGTTTCAGCCCGCTGCGTGGCCTGGCCCGCGGGCCGCTGCGGCTGGGCCAGGCGGGCCTGGCACAGGTCCAGCCAGCGCACCTCGGCCTCGGCCTGGAAGACCAGGCCGTCGAGCATCAGCAGCCAGGCCAGGTCCCCGCTGGCCTCGGCGGCCATCTTCAGCCGGGTCACGTCCTGCAGCGCCCGGACCGTCGCCACCCGCTGCCGCTGCAGCACCGCGGCCACGTCGGCGGTCCCCGACCGCATCGCGAACACCAGCTTGATGGCCAGTTCCTGGCGTGGTACCACTTCGCGCGGCACCGGCGTCTCGAACCAGCGGCGCAGCTCGTCCCGCCCGGCGCCGGTGATCTCGTACACCTTCTGGCCGTCGGCCTCCGCCTCCGCGGTGACCAGGCCATCGCGCTCCAGCCGGCCCAGGGTGGTGTACACCTGCCCGACGTTGAGTGGCCACACGTCCGCGGTGGCCGCCTCGAACTCCGTCTTCAGCCCGTACCCGTGCATGGCCCCGCCGGACAGCAGGGCCAGCAGGCTGTGGCGAACTGACACTCAGTTACCTCCATACCAAGTATGCATACCGAGTATGGCATCATGGCCAGGGCTGGTCAATGACCGTGGTCGCCGCAGCCAGCTACCATGCAGGGGAAGTGGGCGGGCGGGCACCCGAGCCTGATAGCTGGCCGGGGTGCCGCTGCCCAGCCCGCCGGCCTAGCGCAGGTACTGCTCGGCCAGCCGCCGCGGCGCGCAGGCCAGCCAGCCGTCGAGCAGCGCCTCCCGCAGCGCCGCGGGGGAGACCGTGCGGAGCTGGATGAGCACCGCGGCGAACCCGTCGAAGTGCGGGATGGTGAAGAACGCGGCCGGCTGCGCGGCCAGCACCGCCTCCTTCTCGCTGAGGTCCTCGACCCGTATGGCCAGGATGGGCCCGTCCGGCGGGGTCTCGTCGCCGAACCGCTTCAGATCTGCCTGGCTGAACGGCCGCTCCCAGGCGAACGCCTTACCCGCCACGTACCAGGTCCGGTTGCCATGCCGCTCGCCCTCGGTCACCTCGGGCAGCCCGGCGGCCAGCCCGGCCACGTCGTCGGCGGTCGGCACGCTCAGGCCCGGAACATCGTGGCGATCGGCTCGATCCGGTCCGGGTCGCCCGCCGGGGCCGTGACCACCAGCGTCGGATCCCCGGCCTGCTCGGTGACCGCCCACGCGACGAACGGGCAGCACTCGGCCTCGGCCGCGGCCAGGGCGCGCAGCTCGTCGAGGACGCCGGGCCCGGGCTGGTAGCGCACCTCCAGCCGGCCCTCGGTCCGGCGCGCCACCGGGGCCGCGTTGGCGGCCAGCTGGCGCCAGCGCCGGGACCGGTCCGCACCATCGATGGGGCCCAGCGTGCAGGCCAGCGGGAGGTCAGTCATGGCCCCCAGTGCATCACATCAGTTCGCGCGGCCGGTTCCCGGGTGGATTATCTGATCGAGCGTCTGCTGCACGCCGTCCGGTACCGACGGCCGGGCCGGCTCGTGCGGGCGGAGCCAGCCGGCATCCCGGCCGCGGCCCGGGCTGCCTGCTGGGCCGTCCGGGCCACGGGCCAGGGCGACCACGCCGAGCAGCGCGGCCAGCGGGGCGGTCAGCGCGATGAAGTCGGCCGCGGAGAGGTTGCCCAGCGCGGCCAGCGCGCCGGCGAACCCGATGACCAGCACGGCCACCACGATCAGCCCCCAGCCGGACAGGAACAGCCGGAGCGGGAACGGCGGCGCGGGCGCGGCCACGTCCGGCACCGCGGTCACGGTCTTGGTGCCGCGGCGCTCCATCATGCCGTCGCGCACCCGCACGGTGAGCAGCAGCGTGCCCGGCTGCTCCGCGACCAGGAGCAGGTCATCGGGGTAGGACGGGTCGGGGGAGTGCGCGACCGCGCCGCCGCCGACCGACCAGGAAGCCACCTTCCGGCTGCCGGACGGCCGGACCCGGTACCGGGCCTGCTCGCCGGCCAGCACGGTGTCCGGCCCGTCGATGACCACCGGGGGCGCCGGGCCCGCGCCGCCGGTGCCGTTGATGTGCTCGGCGGCTGGTGCCGGGGCCGGATCGGCCTCGGGCGCGGGGGCCGCCGGGCCGGTCACGATGAACTGCCGCCGGGCCAGCTGCCCGGCCAGCTGGATCTGCCGCGCGTGCACGCTCCAGGCCATGCCCACGATCGCGGCGGCCAGCCCGGCGGCGCCGAACCCCAGCAACCCAGCGACCACGGGGTAACTGGCTGCGATCACGTCTGCCTGCATGCCGCTATTCAAACACAGTATCGAACCGGATGAAAGATGGTTACGCTGGTTCGCTCACGTGCTCGTTCGGCGTGGCCACGCCCGGCGCGGCCGCATCCGGCACGGCGCCGTCGGTGTAGGTCACGGTGTTCGCGTGGATGGCGGGCACCCGCGGCCCGGGCAGGATGATCCCGGTCAGGTTCAGCGGGTCGGCCGCGGACAGCTGCACGGTCTCCCCGGTCAGCCGCTGCTTGCGTACCTCGCGCAGCAGATCCACCGCATCCGGGTGGGCGAACTGCTCGCCGCTGAACCCGGTGACGAACCGGCCGCCGCGGATGGTGCCGCGCGCCTCCATCCGGCGGAAGGCCCAGAGGATCTCCCGCCACGGCACGGCCAGGTTCTCCCGCCGGACCAGGTCGCGGAACACCACGCCCCAGCGCACCAGCAGCTGCTCGGCGGCGGCTTCGGCCAGCTCGTCCGGGTCGCCCGGGGGCATCGGCTCGGGCAGCAGCGACCAGCGGCAGGCCGGGCCGGTGCCGGGGGCCGGGCGGCGCAGCCCGCCGCGCAGGCCACGCCGCTGCGGGTAGCTGTTCCGGCTGCGGCTGCGCAGCAGTGACCGGACGGCCCGGAACCCATCCGCGGTGATCAGGCCGCGGGCCACGCCATCCCACAGCGCCTCGTCCACCTCGCTGGGCAGGCGGCCGGTCCGGGTGGCCAGGTCCGGCCGGAACAGCGCACCGTGCTGGCGGAGCGCGTCGAGCACGTCGCGCGGTGCGGCCCGGGCCGGGCTCGGCCGGGCACAGGTCGCCGCGGGCCACCCGCAGCAGCCAGGGCAGGTCGTCCCGGATGGTCAGCGTGATCGGGGTGGCCCGGGACGGGGCCAGCCCGCTCCGCTTGACCCGCGGGCTGCCTTCGCCGGGCGGCCGCGGGTCCGGCTCGGCATCGCGAACCGACAGCCGTCCCCAGCTGACCTGCCCGGAGATGCACAGGTCGTCCAGCCAGTCCCGGCGGTAGCTGGCCACGCGCACGGCCAGCACGTGGCTCTCCCAGGCCCCGGCGGCCAGCTCGAAGCCCTGCAGCTGCTCGACCACGCTGGTCACGCCGAACCGGCCCTCGCGCTGGGTGCCGGGGGCCACGTGCTGCCAGCGGAGCAGGAACCGCATGAAGTCCCGCGCGCTGACCGGCTCGATCTCCCGGCGCTGCCGCTGCCGGGTGTAGCCATGCACCCGGGCCAGCAGCCGCCGGGCACAGAACTCTTCCGGCGCATCGGGCGCGGTGAACTTGCCGCGGACCGCGAAGCCCTCGCCCTCCAGCCGGGCCAGCGCGATCAGCACCAGGTCGGCGGGCAGCCCGGTGGCGTCGCTCAGCATGGCGGCGGTGGACGGCCCGACGTACTCCAGGTGGCCGCGCAGCATGTCGGCCGCGGCCACGTCCTCCTCCACCCCGGCCACGGGCACCGGGCAGGGATGGTCCGGCTCGACCGGCGCGCCGGGGAACAGCGCCTCGACCAGCGGGCGGCGCTCCACCGCACACCACAGCGGCCCGGCCGGTGTCTGCACCGTCACCGCGCGGGCGGCGGCCACCAGGACGGCGAACATGTCCAGCCAGTCCGCCTCGGGCCGGTGCGCCAGCACCGTCATCAGCAGATCGTGCAGCTCATCGGGATCCCGCGGCTCCGGCCGGACCTGGGCGATCACCCGCGCGATGGCGTCCGGGTCGAGCCGGCCCAGCTCGCGCGCCTCGACCGGCAGCCCGCGCGGCAGCGGCACGGCCCGGCTGCGCCGCTCTTCCAGCGGCGCGTCGTCCAGGAACGTGAACGGCTGCCCGTTGAGGATCTCGTGCGCCAGCACCGACGGCTCGGTGGTGTCCCGCACCTCCACCGTGACCGTGCCGGTCTCGATGCCGCGCAGCAGCTCGCGGAGGCCGTCGATGTCCATCGCCTCGTGCAGGCAGTCGTGCAGCGTCTGCCGGACCAGCGGGTGGTCAGGGATCTCCAGCGGGCCGGGGGCCACGTTCTCCTGGCACGCGGCCAGGGTGGGGAACACCGCCGCCATCAGGTCGTCGGATTCCATCCGCTGGATGGCGGGCGGGTTCTTCTTGCCGCCGCGCATCCGCAGCACGGCCAGCGACCGGTTCAGGTTCCACCGCCAGCGGGCCTGGAACAGCGGCGAGGTGAGCACGGCCTGCCGGACCACCTCCTCCACCGTGGCCGAGGCCAGGAAGTGCGGCACCCGGTCCAGCGGGAAGCTGTGCTGCGGTCCCAGCGAGAGCAGGATCGCGTCGTCGCTGGCCGCGGCCTGCAGCTCGAAGTCGAACGTGACGCAGAACCGCTTGCGCAGCGCCAGGCCGAGCGCCCGGTTGACCCGGGCGCCGAACGGCGCGTGACCGACCAGCTGCATACCGCCGGCTTCGTCGAAGAACCGCTCCAGCACGATCGTGTCCATCGTGGGCAGCACCCCGCCGAGCTGCGCCTGCCCGGCGGACAGATACGCCACGATGGTGTCCGCGGCCGCGTTGTCCAGCCCGCATTCGGCCGCGAGCCAGCCGGCGGCGGCTGGCGAGGCACTGGCGTTCAGGAAAGTCGTGATTTTCGCGCGGAGCGCGGAGACCTCCTCGGACAGCTCACGGGTGCGGCCCGGGGCCTCGCCCAGCCAGAACGGGACGGAGGGGGGTGCGCCGTGCGCGTCCTCGACCCGCACGATGCCGGGCTCGACCCGGCGGATCCGCCATGAGTGCGTGCCGAGCAGGAACACGTCGCCCGCCATCGACTCGATGGCCCAGTCCTCGTTGACCGTGCCCACCATGGTGTTGTCCGGCTCGGCCAGCACCCGGTAGTCGCCCAGCTCCGGGATGGCGCCGCCCGAGGTCAGCGCCGCGATCCTGGCGCCGCGCCGGCCGCGCAGCCGGCCCGCCACCCGGTCCCGGTGCAGCCACGCGGCGCGGCGGCCGCGGCCGGTGCGGATGCCCTCGGAAACCAGCTCGGCCACGTCGTCGAAGTCCTCGGCGGACAGCCCCTCGAACGGGGCCGCCCGGCGGGCCAGCGCGAGCAGCTCGTCCTCGGCCCAGTCCGCGGCCGCGCACTCGGCGATCATGTGCTGGGCCAGGATGTCCAGCGGCCCGTCCGGCACGATCAGCGCGTCCAGCCTGCCCGCCCGCACCCCGCGCAGCAGCGCCGCGCACTCGACCAGCTCGTCGCGGGACGTCGGGTACAGCCGGCCCGCCGGGGTGCCGGTCCTGGTGTGGTTGGACCGGCCCACCCGCTGCAGGAACGTGGCGAAGCTGCGCGGCGACCCGATCTGGCAGACCAGCTCCACCGGGCCGATGTCGATGCCCAGCTCCAGGGACGCGGTGGCGACCAGGGCGCGCAGGTCGCCGGCCCGCAGCCGGGCCTCGACCCGCTGCCGGCGGTCCTTGGACAGGCTGCCGTGGTGCGCCGCGACCTGGTCGTCGCCGAGCCGTTCGCCGAGCTGGTGGGCGACCCGCTCGGCCATCCGCCGGGTGTTCACGAACACCAGCGTGGTGCGGTGCCCGGCCACGTGCCCCGCGATCATGTCCAGGACCTGGCCCATCTGCTCGCTGGACGCGACCGCGCCCAGCTCGTCGTCGGGCAGCTCGATGGCCAGGTCCAGGTCGCGCTGGTGCCCGGAGTCCACGATCGCGCAGCGCGGTGACCCGTCCGGGTTGGACCGGTCCGTTCCGGCCCCGACCAGCAGCCGGGCCACCGTCTCGATCGGCCGCTGGGTGGCGGACAGGCCGATCCGCTGCACCTTCGGCTCGGCCAGGTGATCGAGCCGCTCCAGCGTGAGGGCCAGGTGCGAGCCGCGCTTGTTGCCCGCCACCGCGTGGATCTCGTCCACGATCACGGTATTGACCGGGCGCAGCATGGCCCGGGCACGGTCCCCGGTGACCAGCAGGTACAGCGACTCGGGGGTGGTGATCAGGAAGTCCGGCGGCCGCTTGAGCATGGCCGCCCGCTCGGCCTGGGCCGTGTCACCGGTCCGCACCGCCACCCGGATGTCCGGCGCGGTCAGCCCCAGCTCGGCCGCGGCCTCGGTGATCTCGGTGAGGGGGCGCTCCAGGTTCTGCCAGATGTCCACCGCGAGCGCCTTGAGCGGCGACACGTACACCACCTGCGGGCCGTTGCCGGGCTCTTCGCCCGCCTGATGGGCCCGGTAGATCCGGTCGATGCAGACCAGGAACGCGGCCAGCGTCTTGCCGGACCCGGTGGGCGCCGCGATCAGGGTGTGGCGGCCCGCGTCGATCTCCTGCCAGGCCCCGGCTTGCGGCTCGGTCGGGCCGGCCGGGAACCGGCGTTCGAACCAGGCCCGGACCGCGGGGTGAAACATGTCCAGCATCAGGTGAACAGTAACCCGGGGCACCGACAGGATCTTCCGGCTGGTTATGCCCGGGGCCTGGCTAGTCGATGTCCTTGAGCATCTTCTCGATGGCGGTCAGCCGCTCGTCTATCCGCACCAGTTCCGCGTGCATGGCCTTGTTGCTGATGCCACTGCCCTTGACGCCCTTCCTGATCACGAAGACCAGCCCGAAGCCAAGGGCGACCACGATGATGACCGGCACGCCAAGAATTATGAAACTCCAGAAATTCAGGTCCCCGAATAACACGAATCTGTTCCTTTCTCAGGTGGTGGGCTGCGGGACGAACGGCTCGGTGGCCGCCGCGATGACTTCCGGGGTCAGCCTGATGTCAAACGGCAGCAACCGGTAGACGCGCAGCGACTTGCCGTCCGGCGAGAAACGCAAGCTGCTAGTGACCAGGCCGGCTTCCTGCAGCCGGGCCAGATGTACGTGAATAACCGGCCGGGCTGACCTGGAGATCCCGGGCTAGCTGGCTGACGTGCGTGTCCGAGGCCAGCAGGATGGCCAGGATGCGGCGCCGGGTCGGATGATCCAGGGCCGCGATGACCCTGGCCAGCCGATCCGCCGGCACTACCCCGTCCCGCGCCACCAGCCGGACCTCCCTATGACATGCGCTGGCTTCACATGTAGTCCCGAAGCTACATGTGAAGCCGTGACCCGTCAACGGACGAAGGCAGCCCGGGCGCTGCATACGGCACCCGCACGCCGGCGGCCCGGACAGCTACGCGGGCTACCTGGCCAACGCCGACGGCTTCGAGGTGGAGCTGGTCGCCGCCACCTGAGCCGGCCGGGGGAGCAGCAGCGGGGTGCCGAGCAGGAGCAGGCCGGCCACCGCGATCGCGATCCGCGGGCTGGTCAGCGTGGCCAGCACCCCCCACAGCGCGGTCAGCGCGGCGATCGTGAGGCTCTTGGTCACCTGCCAGGCGGACAGCACCCGGGCCACCTGGTCCTGGCCGGCCTGCTCCAGCCGGTAGGTGGCGTACAGCGGGTTGAACACGCCCATGCAGGTGACCAGCCCGAGCTGGATACCGATGACCATGACGACCCCGGCCGCGCCGGGGCGGACCAGGGCCAGCCAGGCCGGCCAGCAGGCGCTGAGCGTCGCGGCGGTGATCATGACCCGGTGCAGCCCGAACCGGGCGGCCAGCCGGCGGGCCAGCCGCGCGCCGATCAGGCCGCCGACGCACGGCGCGGCGAACGCCAGGCCGTACTGCCACGGGGCGAAGTGCAGCTGGCCGAGCATGAGCACGGCCAGCAGCGGCTCGGTGGCCAGGATCAGGCCGCCGACCAGGATCGAGTTGGCCAGCAGCCGCCGCAGCGCCGGGTGGGCCAGGATGTACCGCCACCCGTCCAGCAGTTCCGCACCGCGCAGCCCAGCCGCCCCGGCCCGCTCCGGGGGCGTCTCGTGCCCGCCGATGGCGCCGATCCCGGCCGCCGAGAGCAGGTAGCTGACCGCATCGGCCAGCACGGTCACCACCGGGCCGAGCAGCCCGATCATGGCCCCGCCGAGCGGCGGGCCGAGCACGCTGGAGGTCCAGGTGGTGGACTCGAACCGGGTGTTCGCGACCAGCAAGTCCGGGCCCGCGACGATCGTCTTGAGGAACGCGCCGCTGGCCGCGTTGAACGCGATCTTGGCCGCGGCCACGATCACCGACACCACCAGCAGCAGCGCGAAGCTGAGCCAGCCGAACGCGTACGCCACCGGAATGGTCAGCAGCGCCGCGAACCGGGCCAGGTCCATCCCGATCATCACCGGCCGCTTGCGGCGGAACTCCACCCACGGCCCGAGCGGGACCGCGACCACCGCGCCCACCGCCAGCCCGGACGCGGACAGCGCCGCCACCTCGGCCGGCCCGGCGTGCAGCACCCGGATCGCGATCAGCGGGAACGCGCCGAAGCCGAGCCAGGAGCCGTACGAGCTGACCGCGAACGCCGCGTACAGCCACCCGAACTGCCGCCCCAGAGATCGCCCTGCCGCCATGCCCAGGATCCAACCGGGCGCTGCGGCAGCGGGGCAAACAACCACGCGGCCGGCGCGTCACAACGTCCGGTTGTATCGCTAGGGTCAGGCGGCGTGGACCTCGACGCCGTGCGCACGTTCGTCGCGGTGGCGGACACCGGCCAGTTCTCCGCGGCCGCGGACGGCCTGTCCATCACCCAGCAGGCGGTGTCCAAGCGCATCGCCGGGCTGGAGAAGGACCTCGGCGTGCGGCTGTTCGCGCGGTCCGCACGCGGCGCCCGGCTCACCGTGGACGGGCAGGCGTTCCTGCCCCGGGCCCGGGACCTGCTCCAGGCGGCCGAACGGGCCTACGCCGCGGTCCGGCCCGGCCGCCGCGGGCTGCGCGTCGACGTGGTCGGCCGGGGCCTGGCGCCGGCCGGCCTGCTGCGCGGCTTCCACCGCGCGCATCCGGACACCGAGCTCGACGTGGTGACGCTGTTCGACGCGGCCGCGGCCATCGACGCGGTGGCCTCCGGCACGATCGACGCGTCCTTCCGCGCCATCAACCGGCCCGCCCGGCAGCTGCCCGGCGGCGTCCAGGCCCGCCGGGTCTTCGACGAGCCGGTGCAGCTGCTCACCGGGCCGGCCCACCCGCTGGCCGCGGCCGGCGCGGTCAGCCCGGCCGGGCTGGCCGGGCACCGGATCTGGATGCCCGGCATCGTGCCCGGCACCGAGTGGGCCGCGTTCTACGCCGACCTGGCCGCCGCGTTCGGGCTGAGCATCGACACCCGCGGGCCCAACTTCGGCCTGGAGCCGCTGCTGGAGACGATCGCCGGCACGCCCGGGCTGGCCACGTTCGTGGGCGAGCAGACCCACCTCACCTGGCCCGCCGATTACGGCCTGCGCCGCGTCCGGCTACGCGACCCGGTACCGGTCTACCCGCACGCGCTGCTCTGGCGCCAGGACAACCCGCACCCCGCGCTGGCCGCGCTGCGCGGCCACCTGAAAACCCTCAAGACCAGCCTGCATAACGCCACTACCTGGACCCCGGCCTGGGCCTAGCCGGGGGAGGATCCTGGTCATGACCGTTGACCGGGGGTGTGAGCTAGCCCGCCTCGACCAGCCTGGTCAGCTTGTCCAGTGCCATCCGGGTGCCGGTCTCGTTGTCGGCCGGCGGGATCTTGTCCGGGATGCCCTCGTGCACCACCAGCACGGTGGTGCCGCCGCCCGCGTCGGTCAGCGTGGTGGTGATGGTCATCTCGCTGCGCAGCTCAGGATCGGCGGTCTCGAACTCCAGCACCTCGACCACCTGCTGATCCGGCACCAGCGTGACGAAGCGGCCGTGGTAGGTGTCGGTGTGCTCCGCCGTCTTGCCGGTCCCGGCCGGCGCGTCGTAGCGAGCGAGACCCGGAACGCCCCGCCCTCGCGCGGCTCCCACTCGTGCACCTGGCTGGTCATGCCGTCCGGCACCCGCCACGCGGCCACCGCGCCCGCATCGAGCAGGGCGCGGTAGACGGCCGGGCGCGGAGCGCTCATCTGCCGGGACAGCCGAGTCGTGTACATCTGGCCACCATATGGCGCTGGCGTTCCGGCTCCGGCAACGGCTACGAGTACGCGTTCGCGCTGCCGCCCGCCAGCTAACCGCGCGGCCACAGAAGCGGCCCAGAACTGGTGGCCGGCGTGTGCGCTGAGCACCCCGTGCCGCAGGGGTTAAGGTGCAGCCGTGGCACTCATGGCCCGGATCGCCTTAGTTGCTTCGGTCGTGGCCGGGCTCGGCCTGGCCGCCGCGAGCCCAGCCGCTGCGGCGCCCCGCCCTGCGGTCCCGGCGCACATCATGCTGTCGGTGGCCAGCGGGCCGCCGGGCACCGCCATCCGGGTATCGGGATCAGGCTTCGCCGCGGGCGAGCTGGTGCGGATCTCGCTGGCGGCCATCGATCACACGGCCGCGCGCGCCAACCGCCACGGCAGCTTCGCCGGGGCCCTGGTCAAGGTGACGTCCGCGGACCGGGCCCGGCACGTACCGGATCACGGCGGTGGGCCGGCGCTCCGGCCGCCGGGCCAGCGCGGCGTTCGCCGTGCACACCGACTGGGCCCAGTACGGCTACGGGCCCGCGCGGATGGCCCACAACGTGTACGAGAACGTGCTGTCCACGTCGGCGGTGCCCGGGCTCGCGCAGGCCTGGCGCTTCAACACCGGCAACGAGGTGTTCTCGTCCCCGGCGGTGGTGAACGGGGTGGCCTACGTCGGCTCGCAGAACGACGCGGTGTACGCGCTGAACGCGGCCACCGGGGCCCGGCGGTGGACGTTCCGCACCGACGGCGCGGTCGACTCCTCCCCGGCCGTGGTGGGCGGGAAGGTGTACGTCGGGTCGGAGGGCGACCGGCTGTACGCGATCGGCGTCATCCACGGGGTCCAGCGGTGGGCGTACCGCACCGGCGCCGCCGTGTTCGGCGCGCCCGCGGTGCGGAACGGGACGGTGTACGTGGCCGCGGTGAACGGCACCGTGTACGCGTTCAACGCGGCTACCGGGGCGTGGCGGTGGCGGGTGAAGCTGCGCACCGAGGTCGCCGCCTCCATCGCGCTGGGCAACGGGGTGGTGTACGTGCCCGCGGAAACCGGCGAGCTGTACGCGCTGAACGCGGCCACCGGGGCCAGGCTGTGGAAGGCCGGCCTGCCCGGCTACGCCGTGTCCACGCCAGCCGTCGCCGGTGGGGCGGTCTACATCGGCACCGATCACACCGACGTGGGTGACCTGCTCGCGTTCGACGCGGCCACCGGCAAGCGGATCTGGGACATCCAGGACAGCAACGGCGCCGTCGACGCCGCGCGGGCCGTGGCCGGCGGGGTGGTCTACTGGGCCGCCAGCGGCAGCGTGTTCGCCACTAAAGCGGCTACGGGCACCAACCTCTGGGAGTTCGACCTGAGCCCGATGCAGATGCAGTCCGATCCCGCGGTCGCCGACGGCGTGGTCTACGTCGGCGCGGACGACGGCAACCTGTACGCCCTGGACGCGGCCAGCGGCAGCAAGCTCGCCGCGTTCAGCACCGGTGGCGCGATCGAGGGCTCACCGGCGGTGGCCGACGGCCGCGTCTACGTCGGCTCCGACAACCACTACGAATACGCCTTCGCCCGGCCCAGCTCAGCTTCGTGATCAACGGACAGCTGTCGCTATGACGCAGTACACCGTTTTCCCGCCTGAAGGTGGGAAGTGGTAAGACCATTCCTTGCTTAGTGCCTGGACGAGCATCAGGCCCCGGCCGCTCTCGGAGTTCACGTCCGGGTCAGCAGGTGCGGGCGGGTGAGGGTCGCAGTCAGAGACTTCAATGACCAGATGGTGGTGTGGGAGGTAGCGGAGCATCACGTCGATGATGCCGGGACTGGCCAGGCCACAGTCGCGGAGGGCGGCTGGGGGTGGGCCGGTGAGCTTGGCCGCGTTGGTGACCAGTTCGGACACGAGAAGCTCTGCCGTCTCGATGGTCTCGCGTGGTGCCTGCCATTTCCCGAGCGCGTCATGTACGTGCCGGCGTGCCCAGAACGGGGCGCTGGCCATGGCCGCAAGCCGGATCCCGGCGGTGACCTCGTTGGGAAATGAGGCGGGCGGGTGGCTGGTCATTGTGTCTCGACAGCGGGGCCCGGCCGGTCGGCGTGCAGGGCGGCGAGCTGGTCAAGGAGCAGCCACGGGCTGACCGCTGATTCGCGGGCCAGGCGGCGCAGCCAGTCGCCGGCTGCCCGCGTGTCGGTCGGGGCGAGCTGGATGAACTGGCGGGCGAGTTGCTGGTGGCGGGCCAGCGTCAAGGGGTCACAGCGGGCCGGGAACGGCACCGTCCTGGGACCGGGCCGTCCCGGTGCGGGGGCATCCTCGCGGCCATCGGCCAGGTAGAGCGGGGAGACTCTGAGCACGTCGGCCAGGGCGAGAATGTCACGCGCGCGGGTCAGCTCGCGCTGGCCGGTCTCGATCATGGACACGAACGTGGGTGAGATACAGGCCAGGTCGGCTAATGCGACCTGGGACATGCCACGCCGCAGCCGTAACGTCCGCAACCGCACCCCCGCGTCATCCCGCGCCGGGTCAATGCGTTTCGTCACCAGGGCTCCCCGCGGATGCTCCGTGGCCGGCCTGCTCGCCGCTGAGCGGTATGAGCGCACCGGAAGCGGCGCCACTCGCGGCGATCCCCGGGCGAACGTGTAGTGATCATGTGCCAACTCTGCGCTGCGGCCCGGTTACGGTGGGAGTGTTGACAGTGGTCCTGTCAACACTCGTCAACGCCCCAGCCGTTGCGGGATGGTGGACGGGATGGATGACTTCGGCGAGGGGCTCCGCGCGGCGATGGCCGCGCGCGGGTTCGGTGTCCGGGCGCTGGCCCGCCGGGTGCACTGCGACCCAGGGCTGATCTCCCGGCTGGCCAGCGGAAAGCAAGACCCGTCCCCGAAGATCGCTGCGCTGCTCGGTGAGGCGCTCGGCGTGCCCGCGCTGGCCACCGCACGCATCGCCTCCGGCCCGCCCGTCGCGGTGGACGAGGAGATCGAGGCGATCGACGTTGCCCGCCGCGCCACCGCAAGCGACATCGGGGAGTCCACCGTGGATCGGCTGGAGCAGGCCGCCGATGACATGGCGCTG
Organism: uncultured Actinomycetes bacterium; assembly: GCA_963747705.1. GTDB lineage: Bacteria > Actinomycetota > Actinomycetes > Streptosporangiales > Streptosporangiaceae > RYN-230. The sequence goes on from CAVVGF010000012.1 coordinate 186,229, forward strand.
GCCTACCCGCGGACGCCGCCCGGCGAGCTGCTACGGCGCACCCGTGGGCACATGGATTACGCGGCTGGGCTCCTCGGCGGCCGGATGACCCTCGGGGAGCACCGGCGGCTGCTCGTCACCATGGGGTGGCTGTCGCTGGTGGCGGCGACGTGCTTGATCGACCTGCGCCGGTTCCCGGCCGCGTCGGCGCACCTGCACACTGCGGCACAACTCGCGCGGGAGACCGGCCAGCCCGAGATCGCCGCCTGGTGCCTGGAAACGAAGGCGTGGCAGGAGATCACCGCCGGGAACTATCAGCGCGCCGCCGACCTGTCTCAGGCCGCGCAGCGGGTCGCACCCCGGGACGGCAGCGCCTACATCCAGGCGTCCGGGCAGGAGGCCCGGGCGTTCGCGCGGCTCGGCGCACCCCGCGAGACCCGCGCCGCGCTCGCCCGGACGGAGACGCTCGCTGCGCCGCTGACCCAGCCCGACCGGCCCGAGCATCACTACCAGTACGATCCCGCAAAGTTCGAGGCGTACACCGCGACCACGCTGGCCTGGCTCGGTGACCCAGCCGCCGCCGGATACGCCCGCGACGTTGTCGCCCACTTCGAAGACGGCCCAACGCGCCGACCGCGCCGCGCAGCGCTGGCGCGCCTGGACCTAGCGCTCGCACTGACCGCGTCCGGCGAATTCGACGAGGCCGCCGGAACGGCGCTCGAGGCCGTGCTGTCCGGCTTGCTCGTCCCCTCGAACTACTGGCGCGCCGCCGAGGTCATCTCCGCCGTTGACAAGCGCAGCGTCGCGGCATCGAAGCAGCTGCACGAGGCCTACGCCGAGTTCTGCCCCACTACCCGGGCGCTACCAGCGAAACGGGGCTAGCGGCTGCGGTGCAACTGATGGCGAGATCTGGACATCACCCGTCTTTCACAGGAAGCTTGCCACTGGTACCGCCTCTGTTGTTGATGTTGAAATAGCGGCCCCTACTGTGTCGGCTCCTTCAACATCAACAAGCAGGCCCCATGGTTAGCAGCTATCACTGGTCGCACCAGCACCACGGTCATCACTAGCTGCATCCGGACGGCGCTGACCGGTAGGGGCGCTAACTCGCGCTAGCCACGGGCTGGCTTAAAGTCAGCGTCGTTGCGCTTTAACGACAGCTATCCGTTGATCGTCGGGGGAACGAACGGGCTAGGCATCGTCCCAGTGGGGTGGGCGGTCGCGGGTGTAGTGGTCGTCGTCGTCCGGGCCGGGGTGCTCGCCCCAGCCGAGGTCGGTTTCGTCCTCGCCCTGCACCGGGTCTTCTTCGGGCGGCATGGCGGTCATCCGTTCTTGCTCATCCATTTTTAAACAGGGCGCTGTAGGCGTTGAGCGCGGGCTGGCCGCCGAGGTGGGCGTAGAGCACGGTCGAGTCCTGGCCGATCTCGCCGGTGCGGACCAGGTCGATCAGGCCGGCCATGGACTTGCCCTCGTACACCGGGTCGATGATCATGCCTTCGAGGCGGCCGGTGAGCCGGATCGCGTCCAGCGTGGACTGCACCGGGATGCCGTAGTAGTCGCCCGCCCACCCGTCCAGCAGGGTGATCTCGTCGTCGCGCAGCGGGCGGCCGAGGCCGATCCGCTCCGCGGTGTCCTGCGCGATCTTGGTGACCTGGGCCCGGGTCTCCTCGATCTTGGCCGACGCCGTCGATGCCGAGCACCCGGCGCGGCCGGTCCTGGCCGGCGAAGCCGGCGATCATCCCGGCGTGGGTGGACCCGGTGACGGTGCACACGATGATCGTGTCGAAGAACACGCCCAGCTCGCGTTCCTGCTGCTGCACCTCGCAGGCCCAGTTGGCGAAGCCGAGCCCGCCCAGCGGGTGGTCGGACGCGCCGGCCGGGATCGGGTAGGGCACGCCGCCGCCGGCCCGGACATCGTCCAGCGCCTGCTCCCAGCTCGACTTGATGCCGATGCCGAAACCGGCCTCGACCAGCTCGACCTCGGCGCCCATGATGCGGGACAGCAGGATGTTGCCGACCCGGTCGTTCACCACATCCGGCCAGTCCACCCAGCTCTCCTGGACCAGCCGGGCCTTGAGGCCGAGCCTGGCCGCGACCGCGGCCACCTGCCGGGTGTGGTTGGACTGCACGCCGCCGATCGACACCAGGTGGGTGGCGCCCTGGGCCAGCGCGTCGGGGACCAGGTACTCCAGCTTCCGGGTCTTGTTCCCGCCGTAGGCCAGCCCAGAGTTGCAGTCCTCCCGCTTGGCCCACACCGCGGCCCCGCCGAGGTATTCGGTCAGCCGGTCCAGCCGGTGCACCGGGGAAGGCCCGAACATCAGCGGATAGCGCGGGAAATCGCTCAGGGTGGTCACTTAACGCACCTTAGACCGTGTCTTGACCTCGCCCCAGGGGCACGCTTGATGATCGTCTCATGAAGGAACTGGGACCCGCCGAATTCGCCGCGGCTACTGGGCTCTCGGTCAAAGCGCTCCGCCTGTACGACGAGCGCGGCCTGCTGGTGCCTGCTCGTGTCGAGCCGGCCACTGGCTACCGCCGTTACTCGGGAGACCAGATCGCCATCGCGGGCCGTATTGCGCTGCTGCGCCGGGCCGGCATCGGCCTGGCCGACATCGAACGGTTCCTGGCCGCACCGGCCGCCGCCGTGATCGGCCGGTGGCTCGCCGATCTCGCGGCCGAAACCGCTGTCCGTCGTCGGGCCCTGGACGCGCTGGCGTCCGCGCTCGGGTTCGGCACCGCACCACCGCAGGAGCCCGCCATGGCCGTCATCATCCGTCCCGTCGAGTTCGACAGCTGAGCTGGTCACCGCCTTCGATGTCGCAGGCGCCCAGTTCGAGCCGGTTGTCGAGCACACCGATCAACCGCGTTTCGCCGAGCTCGAAGCCGCCTATCCCGGTGAGCGCGAACTGCTGCTGGTGGCCGAGGAGAGCGGCTCGGTCGCGGGCGCCGCCATGGGTTTCGTGTCCGCCGGGTCGGAGGTGACCCTGCGGATCCTGGCCGTTGCCGCCGCCCGGCGGCGGCAGGGCATCGGGCGCGCCCTGCTGCGGGCGTTCGAGGCTAGTGCCCGCCGTCCGGGCGCAGCACGCATCTCCCTGGGCGCCGACGCCGAAGCCGGCTTCTATATCCGGCACGGCTATCAGACGATGCTGCTCCTGCAGTGGGTCTATGACCCGGGTCGATTCGAGGCCGAGGTGCAGTCCCTGGCCGCCGGGCCGGTGCAGGAGATGACCTGGCGCCGGGATTCCTTCGGCGGCGTGCCCCAGTTGTTCGTGGATCTCGACGAGCCGAGCCCAGTCGTGCGGGCCCAGGTCCAGGACCTGGCCAGCGGAGAACACGTGAGCTACTGCATGACCAAGGCGATCGACGGGCAGCATCAGCCGGCCAGAGGTGCGTACTAATGGAGCCGGCCGGGTGCTAGTCGCCGTCGAGCGAGCGGCGCTGCACCGGTTCACCGGCGAAATCGGCCGGGGTGAGCGGCGTGGGGTTCAGGTGCTGAGCGTGGATGACCCGGAGCAGCCGGACCAGCTGGTGGCCCAGTCCGGGCACCCAGTGCAGCAGCACGATCTCGCCGGGCTCCAGCTTCCGGCCGTCCCAGGTATGCACGGCGCCGGTGCTGCCCACCGTGGCGCTCCAGCCGACCAGGGCCTTGAGCCCGCCGCGGAAGGCCGCCGCCTGCACGGTCCGGTCGAACGCCCCGTACGGCGGCCGCCCCATGACCGGGGTGTGGCCGAGCAGCCGCCCGAGGCCGGTCCGGGCCTGGCCCCATTGGGTGGTGCCCGTGCGCAGGCTCACCTTGGTCAGGTTGGGATGGGACACGGTGTGGTCGCCGACCGTCCCGCCCGCCGCGACGAACGCCCGCCAGTACGGCAGGTTGCGCTCGGCGGCCTGCAGGATGAGGAACGCGGTCACCGGCAGGTGGGTCTGCCGCATCAGGTCCAGCACCTTGGCGCTCGGCGTCCAGCCGTCATCCACGGTGATGTAGATGGCCCGGTGGGCCGGGTTGGCGAACGAGTAGACCGGGATCTCGCGCATAGCCGGGATGGCCACCCGGACCGCGGCCTGCTCGCCGTTCCGGGCGGTCACCCGCAGGACCGCCCAGCAGGGCGCCGGGCCGCTGGCCACGACCACCTCGGTGGCCGTCACCGCGCTGACCGTGTCCCGGCCGCACAGTGGCCGCGGCGGGCGGCGGCGCACCGGGCCGGACACCGAGACGAGCAGGCCCGCCGCGCTGCGCTTGGCCGCGGTGACCCGCAGCGCCCGGGGCACGGCCACGGACACCGTCTGCTGGGATGGCCGCGGCCCGGCCACCTGGACCTGCAACTGGGTCCGCCGGCCCGGCGGAACCGGGACCCGGACCTCGCCACCGGCCGGGGACTGCCGGGCCCGCCCAGATCCGGACACGACCAGATGACTGCGGGCCAGGATCTGGCGGCCGGACGGCCCGGCGCCCGGGGTCAGCCGCAGCGTCACGGTGTTCGTGGCGGGGGCCAGGGCCCAGGCGACACCGGGCGTCCCGGCCGCCGCGGCGGCCGCGCCCTGGCCCACCCAGGCCACGGCCAGGCCGATAAAAATCAGCACCGCCGCCGCCAGTATCAGGATGAACCGGCGCGAATCCACATGGCCAGATCTGGTGCCGATGTCAGCATTCCAGCTCACGGGAATCCAGAATCACACATTCGCCCGTAATTGCCCGCACGGCGCGCCGGCGCAGGTCAAACCGGTAATAGCGGCCGGAGCGCGGGCGATATCAGGGTTATTCAGCCGGCTGCGGAGCGGGCGGCCAGTGCGACGGTGGCCTGTTCGGTCCAGGCCAGGCTGGCCCGGTATACCGCGAGGCCGTGCTCGACGGCCAGCCGGGCCGCGATGTTCGCGCCGAGGCCGGGGCCGGCGCTGGTCTGCTCCAGTCCGGTCACGAAGCTGGCCAGCGCGGAGCGCAGGCTGGCCAGGAACCCGAGCACCTCGTCTGGGGGCAGCACGTCCGCCATCATCACGAACCGCATCAGGTGCATGCCGAGATCCTGGGCGACGGTCTCCGGCCGTACCGGCTCACGGACCCAGCCGAGGTGGGCCTGCCGGCCGTCCGGGGTGAGTTGGTAGACGCGCCGCGGCCGCCCGCCAGCGGCCGGCCGGAGCATTTCCGAGCGGAGCAGCCCGCGCCGCTGCAGCCGCTCCAGCGCCGGGTACAGGGCGCCGGAACTCGGCTGGTACACGCCCATCGGGCTGGTCGCGAAGCGGCGCTTGAGGTCATAGCCGCTGGCGGGCTGGGCGGAGATCATGCCGAGCAGCACGTGCTCGAAGCTGGTGAGCGGTGCTTTCGGCATGGACGTGGCGCCCTCCATCTGGGCTGGGCCGGCGCGGCGGCGCCGGCCTTTCGTTAGGTCGAATCGACCTATAGTGTAAGCACCGTGAAGTCCAGGCGGCTGCGGTCGGTCGCGATGATCGCGGTGTTCGACATCGCCGGGCCACTGCTGGCCTACAGCCTGCTCCGCTCGGCCGGGTTCAGCTCGGTCAGCGCGCTCATCCTGAGCGGTGTGTTCCCGGCCGCCGGGGTGATCATCAGCATCGTCCAGCACCGCCGGGTGGACGCGCTCGGTGTGCTGGTGCTGGCCGGCATCGCGGTGGGCGCGGTGATCGGGCTGGTCAGCCACAACGCACGGCTGGTGCTGGACGAAGGCTCCGTGCCGACCGCGGTGTTCGGCCTCATTTGCCTGGGCTCGCTGGCCACCCCCAAACCGCTGATGTACCGGCTGGCCGTGGAGTTCATCGGCCCGGACACCGCGAAGGGCCAGGAGTTCACCGGGCTGTGGCAGTACGCCGAGTTCCGGCGGGTGTTCCGGGTCGTCACCGTGGTCTGGGGGGTCGGCTACCTGGCCGAGGCGGTGGCCCGGGTGGTCATCGTGCAGAACACCTCGACCGGGACCGCGCTGGCCATCTCCAAGGTGCTGCCGTACGCGGTGGCCGCGGTGCTGATCGCCTGGAATATCGGCTACGGCACCTACCACAAACACCAGGGCGAGCGGCTGGCCGCGGCGGCCGAGGCCGCGGCCGCTGCGGCGGTCACCGCCGCGGCCGACGCCGGTGACCGGCCGGAACCGGCGTAATGGCGGCGGGGAAGACGCCGCCCGGCAGGCTCGCCGATGACCGAGTCAGCCCAGATCGCGGCGGCGCAGCAGCAGGATGAGCACGGCCACCAGGCCCGCCGCCGAGGCCAACAGGTAGCCGGGGGTGGCGCCGCCCAGGTCGATCGGCAGCCGGCCAGCGGCGCGCCCAACGCGGCGCCGGCCGAAGCCGCCGTGGTCAGCCAGGACATCCCCTCGGTGCGCTGCCCGGCGGGCACCACCGTGCCGGCCAGGTGGTAGGAGCAGGTCAGCGTGGCCGAGATGCCCAGCCCGGCGACCAGCAGGGCCACCGCCATCCAGCCGGTGCCCGGCACGAACGCGAGCGGCACGGTGCCCGCCACCATGGCGGCCAGCGCGATCCGCAGCCGGGCCGGCTCCGCGGCCCGCCACTGCCGGGACCCGTACCACACGCCGGCCACCGCGCTGCCCAGGCCGTACAGCCCGAGCAGCAGGCCCGCCAGCGGCCGCGCGCCATGCCGCTGGGCGAACTCGATCGTGGCCAGATCCACCGCGGTGAACAGCGCGCCCAGGCAGACGTGCATGGCGATGAGCACCCGCAGGCCGCGGCTGCGCAGCGCGGAACCGGTGCCCCGCTGGGCGGGCATCGCGGGCGGCTCGGTACGCCGCTGCCGGGTCAGCCCGGCCACCCCGGCCACGCCCAGCGCCGCGGTGATCAGCACCGCCGTGACCGGGTGGAGCCCGGTGGCCAGCGTGACCACCAGGGCCGGCCCGGTGACGAAGATGAGCTCGTCGGCGATGCCTTCCAGCGAGTAGGCCGCGCCGAGCAGGGCCGAGCCGCCCAGCAGCGTGCTCCACCGGTTCCGCACCATCGAGCCCAGCGAGGGCATCGTGCCCCGGCTCAGGCACCCGGTGAGCAGCAGGGCCCAGTCCGGGCCATGGCCCAGGGCGCAGAGCGCGAAGCCCACCGTGGCCACCGCGAAGACCAGCGCCTGCGGGCGCAGCACCCGGGCCTGCCCGTACCGGTCGGCCAGCCGGGCCGCGCGCGGGGTGACCACCGCGAACAGCACCGCCCCGGCGGCGGACACCGCCCCGGCGATGACGTACCGGCCGGTCACCGCGACCACCACCAGCACCTGGGCCAGGCTGAGCATGCCCATCGGCAGCCTGCCGACCACACCGGGCAGCGCGAACATCAGGGCCCCGGGGGCGCGCAGCGCGTCCCGGTACCGGGCCAGCCCGGCGGCCGCCTCGGGGAGCGCCGGTGGGAGCACTTCGGCCTGCGTCGTCGTGGTCATGCTGCTGACGCTAGGCGGCAACCGGTGCACTAGTAAGCTCCAATTTCATGCCGGTTGAGTGGTCCGGTTTGGGCCCGGAGCTGCCGCTGGCCGTGCACCGGGACACGGCCGAGCCGCTGCGCGCGCAACTCGAACGCCAGCTGCGGGACGCGATCAGGGACGGCCGGCTGGCGGTGGGAGAACGGCTGCCGTCCTCCCGCGAGCTGGCCCATGAGCTTCGCCTGTCCCGCGGCCTGGTGCAGGACTGCTACGCCCAGCTGCAAGCCGAGGGGTACCTGGCCACCAGGACCGGGTCGGCCACCCGGGTCGCGGCCGGTGCTGGCCCGCCCACCGCCCCGGCCAGCCCAGCCTCCGCGGCCCCCATCCCAGCTGGCCCGCTGCCGGCCGCCCTGGTCGGCCCGGCCCCGTCCGGGCTGACGGTGGATTTCGCGTTCGGCGTCCCGGACCTGGCCAGCTTCCCGCGCGCCGACTGGGCCTGGGCGCTCCGCGAAGCCATCAGGACCGTGCCCACCGCGCAGCTGACCTACGGCGACCCGCGGGGCAGCGCGGCGCTGCGCGAGGTGCTGGCCGCCTACCTGCGCCGGGTCCGGGCCGCCGTGGCCGACCCGGACCGGATCGTGATCTGCACCGGCTTCGCCCAGGGCCTCATCCTGGTCCTGCGGGCGCTGGCCCGGTCCGGCATCCACCTGGTCGCGGTCGAGGACCCGGGCTACTCCGGCACGGTCGCCGCGGCCGCCGCCACCGCCGGGGTACGCGCCATCCCGGTCCCGGTGGACGAGTCCGGCATCGACGTGGCCCGGCTGGCCGCGAGCGGCGCCCGTGGCTGCGTGCTCACCCCGGCGCACCAGTGGCCCAGCGGCGTGGTGCTGACCGCGGAGCGGCGGCGGGAGCTGGCCCGCTGGGCCGCCCAGCGGGACGCGGTGATCATCGAAGACGACTACGACGCCGAGTTCCGCTACGACCGGGAACCAGTCGGCGCGCTGCAGGGGCTGGCCCCGGACCGGGTGGCCGCCCTCGGCACGGTCAGCAAGTCGCTGGCCCCGGCGCTGCGGCTGGGCTGGATCTGCTGCCCGCCCGCGCTGGCCGGGCCCATCGCCGCGGACAAGGTGGTGCAGGACGGCGGTTCCCCCGGGCTGGACCAGCTCGCGCTGGCCACCCTGATCCAGTCCGGCCGGTACGACCGGCACCTGCGCCGGATGCGGGCGGTCTACGCACGGCGGCGCGGCGTGCTGATGGACGCGCTGGCCCAGCACGCCCCGGCGGTCCGGCTCACCGGCCTGGCGGCCGGCTTCCACGCCGTCGCGCACCTCCCGGACCAGCCCGGCGAGCAGGCGGTCATCGCGGCCGCCCGGGCCCGCTCGGTCGGGCTGTACGGCATGAGCGCGTACCGCTCCAGCGGGGCGGTGACGCCCACGCAGCTCGTGCTGGGGTTCGGCAACCTGGGCGAGCGCGCCATCCAGTCCGGCATCGCCACCGTGGCCGACCTCCTACAGGGCCGGGCCTGACCGACGCCCGGCCCGGGCCCAAGGTCCCTACCTGAGCGGTAGGCAGATCTGCTGAGCTGGGCGAGCGCTTTATCGATTATTGCGGGATCATTGGTACATGATTTGACTCGTCCCCTGCGGCCTGGGAGGGGGAGGGCGCGGTGGATACGCACGCGGAGACATGGGCGGACGACCTCGGCGGGGTGGGGCAGCCGGCCGGCGCGGCGGCGGCCCGGCTGCGGGACGTGCTGCTGGACACCGCCCGCGCGGAACTGGACCGCAGGCAGGACCAGCTGCCGGCCGGGGCCGAGCCCGGCGGGCTGGCCCGGGAGGCCGCGGCCGCCGCGCTGGCCGCCATCGTCGCCGATCTCGGTGAGCGGAGCAGCGTCCCGTTCCCCATCTGGGCGGCCAAATTCGTCATGGCCGAGGTGTCCGCGAAGATCGCGCAGCAGCAGTGGCGGGCCGGTGCGGGGCCCGCGGCCGGCGGGGAGTGGGCGGCGCGGCTGGCCGCCGCGGCGCCGGCCCAGGACGGCGTCCTCGGGTCGCTCCGCCAGGGGGTTGAGCGTGACCTGACCGAACAGCAGCGGATCGTGTTCCAGACCGTCCTGCTCGGCGGCGTGCCGGTCGACGTGCTGGCCCTGGAGTTCGGCTCGACCCGCAGCGCCATCTACAAGTCGATGTTCGAGGCGCGGCGGCGGCTGGGTGACCGGCTGGCCGCGGACGGGCATAATCCTGATCCGCTGGGCCCGCTGCCCCCGGCCTGGCCCAGCAGCCTGGCCGAGCTGCTGGCGGTGACTCCCGGGGACGCTGGCTGTGAGGTCACCTTCCAGGAGGTGGACAGCTACGTCAGCAGTGAGCTGAGCGGCGGGGATCCCCGCCGGGACCTGGCCGCGGTCCGGGTGCACCTGGACAGCTGCGCGGCCTGCCAGCAGGACTACCAGGGCCTGCTGGCGGCCAGCAGGCCGGCCAGGATAGCTGCCTGGAGTGTCCATCCGGACCGGTCCGGTTCGTCGTGAGGACGAGCCAGCCGCCCGGCGCTGGCCATCACGAAGGAGGACCGATGAGGTACCTGATGCTGGTCTGCGTGGCCGAGGATCTGCAGCTCAGCGCGGCGGAAAGCGCGGAGATGGACCAGGCCACCCAGGCCTGGGTGACCGAGATGGACGGCCGCGGGGTGCGGGTCACCGGCGAAGCGCTGCGGTCGGTCAGCGACGCCACCACGGTGCGCCGGCGCGGCGGCGAAGTGCTGATCAGCGACGGCCCGTTCGCCGAGACCAAGGAGCAGATCGGCGGGTTCGACATCCTGGAGTGCACCGACCTGGACGAAGCCATCGAGGTCGCGGCCAAGCACCCGGTGGCCCGGATCGGCACCCTCGAACTGCGCCCGTTCTGGCTCGATGACGAGGAGAACTGATGCGGTACCTGATGCTGCACCGCATCGACGAGACCGCGACGTTCGAGCCAGCCGACGATCCCGGCGTTCCTGGCTCGGCTGCCGAGCAGGCCATGGAGGCCTGGGTAAGCGAGATGGAAGGCACTGGCGTTAAGAAATATGGTGGGCATTTGCGGCCCGCCGGTGAGGCCGTGACGGTGCGGAAGCGCGAAGGCGAGGTGCTGGTCAGCGACGGGCCGTTCGCCGAGACCAAAGAGCAGATCGCGGGGTTTGACATCCTGGAGTGCGCCGGCCGGGACGAGGCGGTCGAGGTCGCGGCGCGGCACCCGGTCGCGCGGATCGGCACGTTCGAGCTGCGGCCGCTGGTGCGGCCTTAGCCCGCGCCTGTCACCTCGTCCAGCCGCCGGCCGAGGTAGCGGCGCTCGGCCGCGGACGGCGCCAGGGCCAGCGCCTCCCGGTAGCTGGCCGCGGCGCCGGCCCGCCGGCCGAGCCGGCGCAGCAGGTCGGCCCGGGTCGCCGGCAGCAGGTAGTAACCCGCCAGGCCACCCGGGTCCAGCGCCGCGACCAGGCGAGCCCGGCGGCCGGGCCGTCGGCCATGGCTACCGCCACCGCCCGGTTCAGCTCACCACCGGGGACGGGGCAGCCCGGCCAGCAGCTCGTACAGGCGGGCGATCGTGGCCCAGTCGGTGTCCGCCGGGTCGGCCGCGGTGGCGTGGCAGCCGGCGATCGCCGCCTGCACCTGGTACGGCCCCGGCGGCGCGTCCGGCGGGATGGCCCGCAGCACCCCGAAGGCCTCGCCGATCTCGGCCTGATCCCACCGGGCCCGGTCCTGGTCCTCGAGCGTGACCAGGTCGCCGCTGGCATCCACCCGGGCCAGCCGCCGGGAGTGGTGCAGCAGCATCAGCGCCAGCAGGCCGCGGGCTTCGCGCTCCCCGGGCATCAGCTGGGCCAGCGCCCGGGCCAGCCGGATCGCCTCCGCGCACAGGCCCTCGCGGACCAGGTTCTTCCCGGCGCTGGCCGCGTACCCCTCGTTGAACAGCAGGTACAGCACGGCCAGCACGCCGGTGGTGCGCTGCGGGAGCAGGTGCGGCGGCGGCACCTGGTACGGGATGCCCGCGTTGCGGATCTTGTGTTTGGCCCGGACCAGCCGCTTGGCCATGGTCGGCTCTGGGACCAGGAACGCCCGGGCGATCTCGGCGGTGGTCAGCCCGGCCAGGGTGCGCAGGGTGAGCGCGACCCGGGCGTCCAGCGGCAGCGCCGGATGGCAGCAGGTGAAGATCAGCCGGAGCCGGTCGTCCGGGAATGCCTCGCGTGCCGTCATCGCCGTCGCCTGGCGGCGGTATCGCCGCCCGGCCGGCCAGCGTGGCCACCTCGTGCAGCTTGGCCGTCTCGGTGCTGCCGCGGCGCAGCCGGTCCAGGGCACGGTTGCGGGCCACCGTGGTCAGCCAGGCGCCGGGCCGCCGCGGGATCCCGTCCCGCGGCCAGCTCCGCACCGCCTGGGCGAACGCGTCCTGGGCACAGTCCTCGGCCAGGTCCCAGTCGCCCGCCGTCCGGATCAGCGTGGCCACCACCCGTCCCCACTCCTCGTGGAACGCCGCCGCGATCGCGGCGTTGACGTCGGTCACTGATCCATCACGGCTCCTCCTCGCCGCCCGCGCCGCAGCGCGGTGCGAACGGCCGCGGCCGGGCGGGCCAGCCCGCGCCTGCGCAGCCCCTCGGAAACGCAGCCCCTGGAAACACTGTGCCATGGCCGCGGCCAGCTCACCGAGCTGCGCGTCCGCCTGCCTCTGGTGGGCGGCGCAGCGGGCGCGCTGTGCGGCCTGCTCGGCCTGGACCATCTGGTAGATCGGGTACGAGTTCATCGGATTCACTCCTCGGCCAGTCCGCCCGGCCTCGCTGGCCGGGTCGTCCGTACGACGAACAGGACGGCCCGGGATGGACCGCCCGGCCGGAAAGAGTTTTGATACCGGCATGAAGTCGCTGGCCGTGCGGGTGCTCGGCGATTTCGGCGTGGACGGCGTCCCGCCGCACGCGCTGGGCAGCCGTAAGGCCCGGCTGGCCCTGCATCTGCTCGCGCTGGGCGGCGGGCAGGCCGTGCCGTCCGGCGTGCTGATCGACGCGATCTGGGGCCAGGCCACTCCCGCCAGACCGGAAGACCAGCTCGCCGTGCTGGTCAGCCGGCTGCGGTCGGTGGTCGGCCGGGACCGGATCGAACACCACGACGGCGGCTACCGGCTGGGCTGCGACTGGCTGGACGCGGCCGAACTAGCCGTGCTCAGCGACGAGGTGCAGCGGCGCGCGGCGGCCGGGAACGTGCTGGGCGCGGCCGCGGCGGCCCGGGTGGCGCTGTCCCTGGTCCGCGGCGACGGGCCGCAGCCGCTACCGGGTGACTGGGCGCTCCTACGGCAGGCCGAGCTGGACCGGCTGATCAGCCGCGGCCGCCGGGTGGCGGCCGGTGCCCTGCTGGACGCGGGCGACTGGATGGCCGCCGCCGACGCCGCGGCCGCCGCGCTGGCCTGCGAGCCCTACGACGAGGCGGCACTGCGGGTCCAGTTGCGCGCCTACGCGCTGGGCGGCCGGGTGGCGACCGCGCTGGCCGCGTACGCCAGCACCCGGGAGCGGCTGGCCGAGGAGCTGGGCGCCGACCCGTCGCCGGAGACGCAGGCTCTGTACACCGCGATCCTGCGCGGTGAGCTGGCCCCGTCTGGGCCGGCCCGGCGGGCCAGCCTGGCCCGCCTGGCGCTGGCCAGCCCGGCCCGGTCCTATTCGGGCGGGATGACGAGCTGGCCTACCTCGACGCGGCCGCGCTGCGCGGCCGGGCCTGGCGCCGCCGAGGTCATCGTGGTGGACGGGGAGGCGGGCATCGGGAAGACCACGCTCCTACGAGCCTGGGCCGCCCGCCGCGCCGCCGCCGGGGACACGGTGCTGCTGGCCCCGTGCGGACCAC
>CAVVGF010000013.1:0-22440 GCA_963747705.1 uncultured Actinomycetes bacterium
GTGTGGAGCGGATTGGCGTGCGGGACTCCAAGGCAGGTGCCGGCAGCCCCGTGCTCCAGTTCTCCCGGGCCGACTGGGCTGCCTTCCTGGTCAGCGTCAAGGACGGCCGGCGCTAGCCAGCTCGACTGGCCAGCCCGGTCACCATCGCCAGGGGCCGGGCTGGCTAGGTCCATAGCTCGTCGGCGGTCCGCATGATCAAATCCCGGGATTCGGACGGATCGAGGGATTTCTCCAGCAACCCCTCGAATGTCACTCGGTATCTGAACGTTTGCTCTTCGTCTTCCAGGTAGTAACTACCTGTCAGGTGCTCGACACTTACGATGTCTCTTAGTGGCACATCGTGCACTTGTGGGAACTGCATGTAAGAAAACGCCCCGGTGGCCAGCGGGTGCTCCCCGCCGAGCCGGAGGATCCGCACGTCCACATTGGGCATTTCGGAAACTTCGGTTACCCGTAGCAATTGCTTATGCATGCATGCGTTATCACCAAATCGCCTGCGCAGCACCGATTCGTCCATGACGAACCCCAGCTGCAGCGGCGGCTCCCGGGTGAGCAGTTGCTGGCGCATGCGGCGGAGCGCGATCCGCCTTTCCGCGTCGCCTGGGGGCAGCCGGAACATTGACTGGTAGCCGGCCATGACCGCTCGGGTATAGTCCTCGGCTTGCAGCAGTCCCGGCACGATCAGCGGTTCCCAGTTCCAGATCGAGCGGGCCTCGTCCTCGGCGGACACGTATTCGGCGTAGTCGGTAGGCAGCCCGGCCACCACCGCCCGTAGCCGCCCGATCTTGGTTGACTCGCTGGCCAGGGCCTGGAGCTCTTCCCGGTGCGGGCTCTCGACCTTGTACAGATCGAGGAGTTTGTCCAGGTCATCACGCTTCACGCCGATCCGGTTCAGCTCGATACGGCTGATCTTGGATCCGCTCCAGCGCAGCGTCGCGGCCGCTTCATCCCCGGTCAGGCCAGCACGTTCCCGCAGTCGGCGCAGCTCGGCGGCGAGCCGGCGGCGCCGGACGGTCTGACTGCCGTGGTCAGGCATGCGCTATCCGCCCCCTCCGGCTGGCGGTTAAAACGATGACGATCTGTGCCGGTGGCATGTGCGTCATGGTCCAGAGTAATGCCTAGTGAGCACAAACGTGAAGTTTGCGTGACCAATAGTAGTGCAATCTGCACTGCACCTTGTTCACTCTGGAATGGTGCCGTTGAATTAAAAAGTGCAGGGACCTGCTTCCGCTGAGCGGAGGAGGGCGCGCCGCGATGATCGGCAGGCGGATTTACCCGGACGGTCTCCCGCCTTGTGCCTGCCCCGGCCAGCAGCCCCGCGGCCCGCCGCAGCTGACGCGGCGTACCAGGTCAGAGGCTTCTTAACCAGCCCAGACCCAGGAGCCAACGGCGACCCCTCCAGCAACGCAACCATCAGGAGTTAATGGCATGAGCTACCTGACAGCGCCGCCGCAGCCAGGCACGAGACCGGCCAGGTGAGCCGATGACCGTGCTGCTGGCCGTGATCTGGTTTCTCGCCGGGGTGGTGGCCGGCGGTGCCTGCGGCTAACTGTGCACGGCGGCCAGCAGGGCGGCGTAGGACCGGACCAGGGCGGCGTGCTCCTGGGCCAGCAGCGGGCTGTCCGGCAGGCGGCCCTCGGCGACCCACTGGTCAGACAAGTCCATGGCGTGCGCCCGGTGCGCGGCGGCTGGCCGGACCGCATTGGGCGGGGCCTGGTACAGGAACGCGTACAGCCGGGTGACGGCATCCACCAGGGTGTCGGCGGAATCGGTGCCGTGCTGGTGCTCGCGGTGCACCCGCCACCACTCCACTTCCAGCCGGGCGGCCTCGGCGATGTCCGCGGGCATGCCGTAGGCCGACCGGACCAGGCCGTAGAACCGCTGCATGCAGCGCCGGGCGCCGTCTGGATCGTTGTCCGCGGGCGCCCACAGCTGGTTAGCCCGCAGCACCAGCCAGGCACCCTGCAGGGTGCGCGGCCAGCTCATCCCGAAGCCCGCCCGGACCAGGCCCACCGAGGCGCGCAGCACCCCGGCCCAGTCCCGGCGGTAGTACCCCACCCAGGCCCGGAACTCCAGGTCGGCCACCCGGGCCGGGTCGAACGACCGCGGCCCACCCGGCTGCCGGCGGCGTGGGCCCGCCTCATGCGGCGCGGGCCCACGCGGCCCAGGCCCACGCTGCCTGCGGCCCTACTGCCGAGCACCCTGCTGCCTGCGGCTCTACTGCCTGCGGCTCTACTGCCTGCGGCTCTACTGCCGAGCACCGTGCTTCCTGCGGTCGTGCTGCCCAGGCCGGTACTGCCCGGACCGGCGCTGCCCAGACCGGTACTGCTCAGCACCGTGCCGCCCAGGCCGACGCTGCCCAGGCCGAGTGCTGCGCCAGACCGGTGCTGCCGAGGCCGGTGCTGCCCAGGCCGGTGCGGCCGAGGCCGGTGCGGGCGAGGCCGGTGCTGCCCAGGACCGTTCTGCCCAGGGCTAGGCTGCCGCGCATCCCGCTGCCCAGGATCCGGCCGCCCGGGATCCGGCTGCCGCGTGATACCAGCCGGACGCCGAAGCCGTGCACGGCCAGCCGGAGCAGCACCTGACCCGGCCGCACCAGCTCGGCGACCCGGGCGGCGCTCAGCGCCTCGAGATCGCCCAGCCGCTCCGCATAGGCGGCGGCACCGAGCGACCGGGCCGCGTTCAGCTCAATCGCGTTGTCCCAGACCTTGGCCCGCGCCTCGCGCAGGAAGCGCCGGCTGGCGGCCTGGTTGAGCGGGGCCAGCAGAGCGTCCGTCGCGGACCGCGGGGCCGCGCCGGCGAACTCGGCGTCTTCGGCGCCGACCCGCTGGCTGAGCACCTCGTCGATGCGCTGGTGGTCGGCCCGGCGGCGGCTCAGCAGCAGCGGGTCGGCGAACTCAGCGCCGCTGATCACGGCGAGCAGCGCCTGCGGCAGGTCGTAGTTGATGTGCGCGTTCATGCCGAGCAGTACGTGCCGCAGTGCGGGTGCGGCCGGCTGCTCCCGTGCGGTGCGGAACGCGATCGCCCACGGGCCGGGCACCGCCGCGTCCGCCCCTGCCGAGTCGGCGCGCAGCGCGTCAAGGTAGAACTCGGCGAACGCAACGTCCCACCGCTCCACCCAGTCCGGGTCACCGAACCGCCCGGCCCGGAGCGCGTCCCGTACGGCCCGGGTGGTGCGCAGATACGTGGCGTGGAAGTAGCGCCGCGGGTCGCCGTCCGCCTGCAGCGGACCGAGCAGCGCTTCCATCCGCCCGATGAGCGCATCGATACTCACGTACCGCCTCCCCCTGCCCTGCTGCCGCAGCGGCCAGTTCGCCGATTGCTATCTCCATACACACCAGACCGACCGGCCGAAACATCCACGCAGAGTGATACGGCCGGCGCGGATCCGTGCTGCCGGGGGCCGTTCCGTCCGCCGCACCCCCCCGCTAGCGGTAAAGGAGATCATGTCGTAACAGGCGATTCTTGTGCAGTCGTCCCTGCTGCGTTACGTTCTGGCCACCTGAATCGCGGCGCGGGAAGGATCACCATGAGCGGCACCGAATCCCTTCCGTTCGGGGAGAGCAAGAGCCCCCTAGTCGAGGAGCCCGGCCAGGAGCTCCGGCTGCGCCGCGGCGCGCTGGGGATCTTCGACATCTCCGCGGCCACGATGGCCAACATCGGGCCCGCGATGTCCTTCTACTTCGGGTTCGGTTTCCTGGCCATCACGGCCGGCGTCGCCTCCCCGCTGACCATCGTGGCGGCGGGCATCGCGATCGCGCTGCTCGGCAACACGCTGGCCCAGTTCTCCCGTGCGCAGCCGTCCACCGGCGGCTTCATCACGTTCGTCGGCAAGACGTTCGGCGGCACCAGCGCGGTGACCACCGCGCTGCTCTGCGGAGTGGGTTACATCATCGCGATGTCCTCGGTCATCGCGATCTCCGGCGGCTTCCTGTCCATCACCCTGCAGCGCTACGGCAACGTGAACATCCCGTGGGGGATCTTCACCGTGATCCTGACCGCGCTGGCCGTACTGATGATGATCCGCGGTGTGGCCATCTCGACCAAGATCGCCGGGTTCTTCTTCGCGTTCGAGATGCTGGTGCTGATCGTGGTGTCGGTGGCGTCCCTGATCAAGAACGGCGGCCACCTCTCCGCCATCCCGTTCGAGCCGAGCCACATCACCAACGGCTTCTCCGGGCTGGCGGCCGGCTTCCCGCTGGCCATCTACCTGTTCATCGGCTGGGAGAACTCGGCCGCGCTGGCCGAGGAGACCGACAACCCGCGGCGCAACGTGCCGCGCGCCGTGTTCACCTCGGTGGCCATCATGTCCATCAGCTACATCGTGTTCGCGTACGCCACGGTCAGCGGCTTCGGCTACAACGTGACCAAGCTCGGTGCGGCCCCGATCCCGTTCATCTCGGTGGCCGACAGCACCATTGGCGTGCTGGCGTTCTTCGCCTACCTGGCCGGGATGACCTCCACCCTGGGCGCGCTCATCGCGGGCACCAACTCGCAGGCCCGGCTGGTGTTCAACGCGGGCCGGGAGGGCCTGCTGCCGCGCTTCATCGGGCACGTCAACCCGTCCCGGCGTACTCCGATGAACGCCATCTTCACGTTCGTCACCATCTCCGCCCTCATCATCGGCATCTGGGCGCTGCTGCACGCCATCGGCGGCAGCACGGGCTCGCTCGACCCGATCGCGTTCTTCGCCGAGTCGTCCACCATGGGCACGATCCTGGTGCTGGTCGTCTACTTGCTGGCCAACCTGGCCCTGCCGTTCTACTACCGCAAGTACCGGCCGCAGGAGTTCAACCCGGTCAAGCACGCGGTGCTGCCCGGGCTGGGCGCGCTGGCCATCATCGTGCCGCTGTACTACCTGGCCAAGCCGGGGCAGCCTACGCCGTACGACTGGTTCCCCTACGCCGCGCTGATCGTGGTCGTGGTGGCGGCGGTCTACGCCTTCTTCCTCAACCGCCGCGACCCCGAGCTGGCCGGCCGGGTCGGCTCCCTGGTCGCCGACGAATAGCCTGCGGCCCAGCTGCGCCCCATGGTGTAGCAATAAGAAAGCAAAGCCGGGTCTGCCGCGCCGGGGTTAATTCCCGGTTGTGCTAATCAGGGTTACCCCATTTCACCCTGCCGATGGGGTAGCGAAAACCAGCCGAAGAAAGGAGGCATCGTCCCTGCTCCGCACCATACCCTGCGAGTTATAGCGCAGGTGGGGGAGTGCGACTATGGAGCAGGTGGTCCATGATCGCCAGGCTACGGGGAATGGCCTGGCCACGCGGGGCATGCCGATGGTGCTGATGTACCACTCGGTGCAGCCGTACACCGAGGATCCTTATCTGGTGACGGTCGGCCCGTCGCGCTTCGAGCAGCAGATGCGCTGGCTGAGCCGGCGCGGGCTGCGCGGGGTGTCGATAGCCGAGCTGCTCGCCGCGCGGGCGGCGGGCGCGGGGAAGGGCCTCGTCGGGCTGACCTTCGACGATGGCTACGCCGACTTCGCCGAGTACGCGCTGCCGGTGCTGCAGCGCCATGGCTTCACCGCGACGGTGTTCGTGATCGCCGGCGGCTGGGCGGGGACAACGTCTGGGACCCGGCTGGCCCGCGCAAGCCGCTGCTGGACGCGGCCCAGGTCAGGCGGCTGGCCAAGGCCGGTGTGGAGATCGGCTCCCACGGCATGCTGCACGTCTCACTGCCCGCGGCGCACGGCGAACTGGCCGCGGAGACCGGCGGCAGCCGCCGCATCCTGCAGGACATCACCGGCCAGCCGGCCGCGGGTTCTGCTACCCGTACGGGCATCTGGACGCCGAGGTGGTCCGCGCGGTCCGGGCCGCGGGTTACGACTACGGCTGTGCGATCTGGCCGTCGGAATACGCCGGCGGGCACGCGCTGCCGCGGACCTACATCGGTGATGGCGACACCGGGCCGCGGCTCTGGGGCAAGGCCATGCGGCACTGGCTGACCTGGGCGCACCGCGGCCCGGGCGCGCCGCGGGGCGGCCTGGATATCCCGCACTCTGCGTAGGGTGCCTACCCCTGTTGAGTGACCCGGAGGAGTAAGTCGGCTGGCACAGTCGGAATCCGAGAACGAACTCGCTAGGCGCATCGGGGGATTTCGCCTAGCTGGCGGCGCAAGGGGGCATAGTGGCCGAGCACCGGCTTTCGCTAGCGGTCAATGGGCGGGAAAACCTGCTCCATAAGCAGCTGATCACTTACCAGGCTGCGGACCGTCCCGCGACCAGCCAGGAAAATGGCCGGCGGGTGACGGCGGGCTCGGTCGCTATTGTCGGGCTGGGGTACGTCGGGCTGCCGACCGCGGTGGCACTGCACGGCGCGGCCCGGCGGATCATTGGCATTGACCGCAATGCACAGCGCCTGACGGACATCCTGGCCCAGGACGCCGATCTGGGCGGCCCGGACCGGGAGCGGCTGGCTGCCGTGCTGGCCGACGGCAGCCTGGAGCTGACCACCGACCCGGCCGCGGCCAAGGCCGCCGACAGCGTCATCATCTGCGTGCCGACCCCGGTGGACAGCCAGCAGTCCCCAGACCTGTCCGCGCTGCGTGCGGCCTGCGCCACCGTGGTGCAGCACACAAGGCCAGGCCAGGTCATCATCCTGACCTCGACCAGCTACGTGGGCACCACCCGGGACCTGCTGACCGAGCCGCTGGCGGCGCGCGGGCTGGTGGCCGGCGCCGACGTGCACGTGGCGTTCAGCCCGGAGCGGATCGACCCGGGCAACCCGGACCACGTACAGCGCGAGACGCCACGCGTGGTCGGCGGCGCCACCCCGGCGTGCACCAGCCGGGCCGCCGAGCTGATCGGCAGGCTGACCGACGCGGTGTACCTGGTCAGCTCGACCGAGGCGGCGGAGGCCACCAAGCTGTACGAAAACATCTTCCGCGCCGTGTCGCTGGCGCTGGCCAACGAGTTCGCCGACGCGTGCGGCGCGCTCAGCCTGGACCCGATCGAGGTGACCCTGGCCGCCAGCACCAAGCCGTATGGCTTCCTCGGCGCGTTCCCCGGTCCCGGCGTAGGCGGGCACTGCATCCCGTGCGACCCGCACTACCTGCTCTGGCAGCTGAGCGCGGCGGACCAGCGCGCCCCGCTGATCGAGCAGGCGATGAAGTCGATCGCGCTGCGCCCGGAACGGGTGGTCCAGCGGGCCGCCGAGGTGCTCGCGGCCGACGGCCGGCGGCTGGCCGGCGCGCGCGTCATCGTGATCGGCGCCAGCTACAAGGCCGGGGTCCGGGACCTGCGCGAATCACCAGCCCTGGCCATCATGGCCGGGCTGCTGCGTGAGGGCGCGTCGGTCGGCTACTACGACCCGCTGCTGCCGGTCATCGAGCTGCCCGGTGGCCAGGTGCTGGCCAGCGAGGCGGCGCCGGATGGGGCCGAGTGGGACCTGGCCGTGGCGCACACACTGCACCCGCGGACGGACTACTCCTGGGCCTACCGGTGCCCGCGGGTGCTGGACGGCACGTACCAGTTCTTCGGCGCGACCCACCGCGCGGTGGTGTGACCGTGGCCATGATCACTGAGCTGCGCGCGGCCGACGTGAGCACCCCGGCGGTGGTGCTCAAGCTGGACCCGAACGTGCTGCACCACGGCGGGCTCGGGGTGATCCGCAGCCTGGGACGGCTCGGCGTGCCGGTGTACGGGGTGCACGAGGGCCCGTGGGCACCTGCGGCCAGCTCCCGTTACCTGGCCGGCCGGGTGTTCTGGCAGCCGCCGCCGGATGATGTGGACCGGATCACGGCTGGGCTGCTCGAACTGGCCCGCCGGATCGGCCGCCCGGCCGTGCTGCTGCCCACCGATGACGCGGGCGCGATCTTCCTGGCCGAGCACGGCGGGCCGCTGCGGGACCGTTTCCTGTTCGCCGACCCGCCCACCGACCTGCCCCGGCAGGTGGCCGGCAAGTACTCGCTGTTCCAGCTGTGCCGGGACCTTGGGGTGGCCAGCCCACGGGCCATGATGGCCTGGTCGGCCGGGGAGGCCGCGGACTTCGCCGCCACCGCCGGTTTCCCGGTCATCGGCAAGCTGACCACACCATGGCGGGCGGCCGCGCAGCACGACGGGCGGCCGCTGCGCAGCACCACGATCATCCACAACCGGGCCGAGCTGGCCGAAGCCTGGCTGCGCTGCACGGAAGCCGGGCTGGGCCTGATGCTCCAGGAGTACCTGCCCGGTGTGCCCGGCCAGGACTGGTTCTTCCACGGCTACTGCGACACGGCCGGCCGCTGCCAGCCCGCGTTCACCGGGGTCAAGGACCGGTCCTACCCGGCCTACGCCGGGCTGACCAGCCTGGGCCACGCGGTGCCGAACACCGAGCTGCGCGACCAGCTCACCGGGCTGCTCGGCACGCTCGACTTCCGGGGCATCGTCAACCTCGACCTGCGGTTCGACCCGCGGGACGGGCAGTACAAGCTGCTCGACTTCAACCCGCGGCTGGGCGCGCAGTTCCGGCTGTTCGAGGACACCGCCGGGCTGGACGTGGCCCGGGCCGCCTACCTCGACCTCACCGGCCAGCCGATGGCCGGGCATGGGATGGTGGCCGGCCGCCGGTTCCTGGTGGAGAACTACGACCCGCTCGGCGCGGTCGGCTACTGGCGGCCGGCCAGCTGCGGCTGAGCTCGTGGGCGGTCTCGCTGCGCCAGGTGGACGAGCTGGCCTGGTTCGCCCGGGACGACCTGCGGCCGTTCGGCCTGATGTGCCTGCGGATGGGCTGGCGCGCGGTCAGCCGGCCATGGACCCGGGGCTCGTCCGCGCAGCCACGCGCCGCGGGCGGGCCTCGTTATCAGCCCGGACGGGCCGCCGGCCACAGAAGGCACCGCGATCTCAGCCGGTCCGCGGGGATCCTCCCGCCGGGCCAATACATCAAAACGGGGGAACGGGCATGACCGATGTGACTGATGTGGCCATCGTGGGCGCGGGGCCTTATGGCCTGTCCGTCGCGGCGCACCTGCGCCGTTCGGGGCTGAGCGTCCGGCAGTTCGGGCTGCCGATGCACCTGTGGCGGGCGTACATGCCGCGCGGCATGTACCTCAAGTCGCAGGGCTTCGCGTCCAACCTGTCCGACCCGGATGCCGCCTTCACGCTGGGCGCGTTCTGCCGGTCGTCGGGCCGCCCGTACGCCGACTATGGCCTGCCGGTGCCGCTGGACACGTTCGTCGCCTACGGCGCGTGGTTCCAGCAGGCAGCCGGGCTGGAGGTGACCGAGGTCATGGTCACCGGCCTGGCCCGGGCGGCGGGCGGCTATGAGCTCACCCTGGCCGACGGGGAGACGGTGACCGCCCGCCAGGTGGTGCTGGCCGTCGGCGTGCAGCACTTCGCCTACCTGCCCGGCGAGCTGGCCGGGCTGCCCGCGGCGGCGTGCACGCACAGCTCGGCGCACACCGACCTGACCGTGTTCCGTGGCCAGCGGGTGCTGGTCGTCGGGGCCGGCCAGTCGGCGCTGGAGTCCGCGGCCCTGCTGCACGAGAGCGGGGCCGACGTGCGGCTGGTCATGCGCAAGCAGCAGGTGGTGTGGAACGGTGCACCGCTGGCCCTGGACCGGCCGCTCCTGCAGCGGCTGCGCGAGCCGGAAGCCGGGCTCGGATCCGGGTGGAGCACCTGGTTCTACTCCCGGCAGCCGGCGATGTTCCGGCACCTGCCCGAGTCCACCCGGATCTACCGGGCCCGGACCGCGCTCGGCCCGGCCGGGGCCAGCTGGCTGCGCGGCCGGGTGGAGGGTGAGTTCCCGATCCTGGCCGGCTACTCCCTGGCCGGGGCCGCGGCCGGGCCGGACGGGGTCCAGCTGGCCGTCACCGACGGTGCCGGGCAGCGCACCGAGCTGGCCGCTGACCATGTCATCGCGGCCACCGGCTACCGGCCCGACCTGAGCCGGCTGTCCTTCCTGGACCCGCAGCTGCAGGCCGGGCTGCGCACGGTGGCCCGTACGCCGGCGCTGGACCGCGACTACCAGACCAGCGTCCCCGGGCTGTACATGGTCGGCCCGGGTGTCGCACCGACGTTCGGGCCGGTGATGCGCTTCGTGTACGGCACGGATCATGCGGCGCGGACCGTGGCGCGGAGGCTGTCCGCCACGGCCAGCCAGCGCGCGGCCCTGACCGTAGGGGCAGCGCGGTGAGCATCACGGACTACGCAGCCCGGCGCCGGCCGGCGCCAGGACCAGCCCGGGCACCCGCGCGGGTCTGCGGAGTACGGAAACGGGCACGGTTGAGGCGGGCACGGTGGACGCCGGGTCCCGGCCCGCCGGGGCGCCACGGGCGGCCACCGCTGGCGCGCTGGTGGCCGCGGCCGGGCTGCCCCTGGCCGACCTGCTGGCGGTCGCCGCCGTCGCGGGCACCGCGCTGCTGCTCGGCGGGCTGCCTGGCTGGCTGCTGGCCGGCTACGCCGCGCTCGTGGTCGCCGCGCTGGCCGGGGCCGGGCTGCACCGGCTGCGCATCTGCCTGCGGGTTACCGACCAGGCGGGCCGTATCGCGGTGGCGGCGGCCCTGCCCGGGTTGCTGCTGCTGCCCTGGGCGGCTGACCCGGTCCAGCTGCTACGGCTGATCGTGGCCACCGCGGCGGTGCTGATCGCGGTCCGGGCGGCTGGCGCCGCGGCGCTGCGCGCGGCGCACCGCCGTGGCCGGCTGACCGAGCGGGCCGTGCTGGCCGGTTCGGGCCCGGCCAGCCAGCAGCTGGCCCGGCTGCTGCGCGAGCATCCTGAACTGGGGCTGCGTGTCACCAGGTGCGCCTCGGTGGCGGACCTGCCCCGGCTGGCCGCGGAGCAGCGGGCCAGCCGGGTCATCGTGGCCGATCTGGACGGCGACGAGCACGCCGGGGCCGGCGCGCTGCACGCCTGCCGGCGGCTCGGCGCGGACGTGTGCCTGCTGCCCCGGGCCGGCGGGCTCGGCCTGGCCGTGCCGGCCGGCTGCCTGGACGAGGTATGGGGGGTCCGGCTCATCCCACTGCGCGGTGCGGCCTGGCGGGGCCCGGCCCGGCTGGCCAAGCGGGCGCTGGACATCGCGGTCGCGGCCATGGCGCTGCTGCTGACCTGGCCCGTGTTCGCCGCGGCGGCGGCGGTGGCCTGGCTGCGGCTGCCCCATCCGGTGCTGTTCCGCCAGGTCCGCGTCGTCGGCGGTGGACGGCTGGCCGAGATCAGCAAGCTGCGCACGCTGAGCCAGCACGGCGACTCGGACACCGCCTGGCGGGTGCCCGACGCGAAGTGTGGCCCGCTGGGCCGGTTCCTGCGCATCACCCACATCGACGAGCTGCCGCAACTGGTCAGCGTGCTGCGTGGGGACATGTCCCTGGTCGGCCCGCGCCCGGAGCGGCCGTACTTCAGCCGTCAGTTCAGCGAGGACATCCCGGGCTACGCCGCCCGGCTGCGGATGCCGGCCGGGATGACCGGCTGGGCCCAGGTGCACCGGCTGAACGGCGACACCTCGATCACCGACCGGGCCCGGTTCGACAACGGCTACATCGAGTACTGGTCGTTCTGGCTCGACCTGATGATCCTGGCCCGCACGGTGACCAGCGTGGCCACCGAAGCAGCCGGCGAGCTGCGGAAGCGGAATTCCCGGCGAGGGGGGCGAGCATGAGAGTCCTGCACGTGATCACCGGCCTGGGGGTCGGCGGCGCGGAACATCAGCTCCGTTCGATCCTGCAGCACACCAGGCACGAGTCCGACGTGGTCACGCTGTACAACCCCGGGCCGGTCGCGGACATGATCCGGGCCGACGGTGGGACCGTGCGGGACCTCGGGATGACCAGCAATACCCAGATCTCCGCGCTGTTCCGGCTGCGCCGGCTGATCCGGGACGGCCGGTACGACGTGGTGCACGCGCACCTGTACCGGTCGCAGATCTACGGGCGGCCCGCGGCCTGGCTGGCCGCCACCCCGGTCGTGCTGAGCACCGAGCACTCGATCGGCGAAACGCACCTGGAGCGCAGGCGGATGACACCCGGGGTCCGATCGCTGTACCTGGGCACCGAGTTCCTGTCCGACGTCACGATCGCGGTCTCACCAGCGGTCCGCGAGCGGCTGCTCAAGTGGGGCGTGCGGGACCGCCGGATAACGGTCATCCCCAACGGCGTGGACATGGAGCGGGTCGCGTTCGACGAGCATGCCCGGGACCGGGTCCGGGCCGAGTTCGGCATCGGCGCGGACGTGTACCTGATCGGCGTGCTCGGCCGCCTCGACCCGAACAAGCAGTTCGACATGGTCATCGCGGCGGCGGCGCCGCTGCTCAGCGACACGGTCAAGCTGCTCATCGTGGGCAAGGGCGACGAGCGGGCCCACCTGGAGCAGGCCGCCCGCGAGCACGGGGTGGCCGATCAGGTGATCTTCGCCGGGGAGCGGCACGACGTCGCGGCCATGCTGTCCGCGATGGACCTGTACGTGGCGTCCTCCAAGCAGGAGACGTTCGGCCTGTCCGTGCTGGAAGGGCTGGCCAACGGGCTGCCGGTGCTGTACACGGCCTGCCCGGCGCTTGACGGCCTGGCGGTGACCCGGGCCAGCCAGGTGCCGCAGGCCGCGGACGGGATACGCGCCGCGATCGCGGCCGAGCTGGCCGCGGGCCAGCGGCCGCGGATCGCCGAGCCGGCCGTGGAGAAGGAGTACGGCATCCAGGCCGTCACCGCGCGGATCGATGACCTGTACGAGCGGCTGGCCGCGCGCCGCCGGTGGCGCACGGTACTGGGGGGATCGCGATGAGGTGCTTCATCACCGGCGTGGCCGGCTTCATCGGCTCGCATCTGGCCGAGGAGCTGCTGGCTGCCGGGCACGACGTGACCGGTCTTGACGACCTGAGCACCGGAAGCCTTGACAACCTGAATGCGGTGGCTGGCCATCCCCGGTTCCGGCTGGCCGAGGGGTCGATCCTGGACGCGGCCGCGGTCACCGAGCTGGCCACCGGGGCGGACTGGGTGTTCCATCTGGCCGCGGCGGTGGGCGCGTTCGTCATCAGGGACCGCACGCTGGACAGCCTGCGCACCAACATCCACGGCACCGAGAACGTGGTGGCCGCCGCACAGGCCAGCGGGGCCCGGCTGCTGGTCGCCTCCACCAGCGAAATCTACGGGAAGAACACCAAGGTCGGGCTGCGCGAGGACGACGACCGGGTGATCGGCTCGCCGCTGAAGTCGCGGTGGAGCTACGCCGAGGCCAAGGCCATCGACGAGAGCCTGGTCGACTGCTATGTCCGTGAGCGCGGCCTGCGGGCGGTGATCGTCCGGTTCTTCAACACGGTCGGCCCGCGGCAGACCGGCCGCTACGGGATGGTCATCCCGCGCTTCGTCCGGCAGGCGCTGGCCGGGCAGCCGCTCACCGTGTTCGGCACCGGCCAGCAGGTGCGCTGCTTCTGTGACGTGCGGGACGTGGTGCCCGCGCTGCCCCGGCTGATCGCCGCCGGCCAGGCCTGCGGCCGGGCGGTGAACCTGGGCAGCACCGAGCAGGTCAGCATCGAGGACCTGGCCCGCCGGGTGATCACGCTGACCGGGTCGGCCAGCGGCATAACCCGGGCCTCCTACCTGGAGGCGTACGGCGCCGGGTACGAGGACCTGGAGCGCCGGGTACCGGACTGCACGCTGGCCACGGACCTGGTCGGTTTCACCCCGACCCGGAACCTGGACGAGATCATCCAGGCGGTCGCGGCGGAGCAGTCATCCTCCCGGCAGGCAGCGGCGTAATCAGGATGACACCGGGCATGAGGGCTTAAAACGTGCCGATCACGACAGGACGGCAGACACGGGGATGGCGGGGGCAGCGAAAACGGCGTACAGCACTAATCGCCGGGCGCCAAACACGGTGCCCGGCCGGTCCCGCCGCGCTAGGTCGCGGCGCCCCATGGCCGGGGCCGCGTGGCTGGCCGTCGTGCTGGCCGGGCGCCGTCGCGGTGGTGTTGACCATGTTCAGCCTGCGCAGCAGCCCGGCCCGGCACACCACCGTGGTGGCGTCCATGCCGTACTGGAACTTCCAGCACGGCACGGCCACCGTGCTGGCGCACCGGGACACGGTGACCGAGGTGTCGCCGTGGATGTACGGCCTGGCCGCGGACGGCCAGATCGACACGCAGTACCCCGCCGGCCAGGCGGCCGCGGTGGCACGGGACATCGAGCGGCTGCGCGCGGCCGGCCTGCGGGTGGTGCCGACCATCGCCAACATCACCGCGGGCAAGTGGGCCTACCAGCCGGTGCACCAGATGCTGCACTCGCCCGGCCCTGATGGCCCGGCAGGTAGCCGCCATCGTGGCGCTGGTGCAACGTCATGACTACGCCGGCGTTGATATTGACTACGAGAACCTGCACGCCGGGGACCGGCAGGCGTTCAGCACGTTCGTCCGCGATCTGGCGGCCGCGCTGCACCCGCACGGCAAGCTGCTGTCGGTCGCGGTGTTCGCCAAGACCAGCAACGCGGGCACCGACCCGCGCAACCTGGCCCAGGACTACGCGGCCATCGGCCAGGCTGCCGACCAGGTGCGGCTGATGGGCTACGACTACCACTGGGCCACCTCAGCGCCGGGCCCGATCGCCCCGGTCGGCTGGATCCGGGACGTGCTGCGCTACGCCAAGACGCAGATCCCGGCCAGCAAGATCATTCTTGGCATCCCGCTGTATGGGTACGACTGGTCTGGTGGGCACGGCACCGCGATCAGCTGGCTGCAGGCGCTCCGGCTGTCCCGGCAGTACCACGTGCCGCCCCGGTACAACGTGACCAGCCAGGCGCCCTGGTTCAGCTACACCGACCGGGCTGGGCACAAGCACACCGTGTGGTTCGAGAACGGGGCCAGCTCGCGGGCCAAGTTCGACCTGGCCCAGGGGGCTGGCATCGCCGGCGTCTACCTGTGGATGTACGGCTACGAGGACTCCGGCACCTGGTCCGCGCTGAGCCAGGTGCTGCCCACCTCCGGGCCGCACGCGCTGAGCACGGCGAAGGCGGTGCCGTGATGCCGTGGTGGGCGCTGGCCGTGCTGATGCTCGGGGCCAACTTCGCGCTGTGGGGGGCGGTCGGCCTGATCCGGCTGGCCGAGTCGGCGGTGGCCCGGTGGTCCGCCCACCGGGCGATCCGGACCGCCCCGGCGCTGGCGCGATCGGCGCGGCCCGGCCCGGCGCGGCGGCCGGGCCCGCGGCAGGCGGGCCCGCGGCAGGCGGATCCGGCGACCGGGTCCCGGCCCCCCGGGCTAGACCAGGCCCGTCGCTGACCACCAGCGACGTCGCGGTACTGATCCCGGCGCACAACGAGGCGCTGGTCATCGCGGAGAGCCTGCGCGCGATCATGGCCCTGGTGCCGGCCGGAACGTGCACGTGGTCTCGGACGGGTCGACCGACGACACGGTGGCCATCGCCCGCCAGTCCGGCGCCCGGGTGATCTCCACCCGGGAGAACGTCGGCAAGGCGGGCGCGCTCGAGGAGGCCATCGCCAGGTTCCGGCTGATCGAGCGGTTCCCGGTGGTCATGCTGCTGGACGCGGACACCCGGGTGCAGCCGGGGTACTTCGCCGCGGCCCTGCCCATGTTCGACAACCCGCAGGTCGTGGCGGTGGCCGGCTGCGTACGCACGGCGCGCGACCGCAGGCTGTCGCTGGGCGGCCGGGTGCTGGTCGGGCACCGCACCCGGATCTACGCGATCGGCCAGCGGGCGCTGAAGTTCGGCCAGACCTGGCTGCGGTCCAACGCCACCCCGATCGTGCCCGGCTTCGCCAGCATGTACCGGACCCGGGTGCTCCCGCACATGGAGATGAACCCGCCCGGGCTGGTCATCGAGGACTTCAACATGACCTTCGAGGTGTACCAGAAGGGGCTGGGCAAGGTCGGCTTCACGCTGCGCGCGGTGGCGATCACCCAGGATCCGGACAACCTGCGTGACTACATCCGGCAGACCAAGCGGTGGGCGGTCGGGCTGTGGCAGACGGTGCGGCGGCACCCGCCGCGGGCCAACCTGTTCACCGCCATGCTGGTCCTGCTGCTGCTCGAACTGGTCACCTCCAGCGTGATGTTCTTCCTGCTCCCGCTGGCGCTGCTGGTGCTGCTGGTCCCGGAACTGGCCGGCCAGGTGCTGTCCTGGCCCGCGTTCGGTGAGCTGCACCTGGCCGTGTCCACCCACCTCACGCTGACCGCGGTGCTGTTCGGCGTGGTCCTGCCCGACTTCCTGATCACCGGTTTGGTGGCCGTGCTGGAACGCCAGCCCCGGCTGCTGCTGCTCGCCGTCTTCTTCCCGTTCATGCGCATGCTGGACGCCGCCATCTCGCTGTACTCGGTCCCGGCGGCCTGGTTGTCGGTGTCCAACGGCCGCTGGAAGAGCCCTGCCCGCCGCCCGGTGAGCAGTGCCGCCGCGGCAGCGCTCCCCGTCGCTGGCGTGCCGGCCGGCGGTGCTTACCACGCTGGGACCAGGGACGAGCCGGGCCGGCTCAGGTGGCGGAGGCTAGCCATGTATCTGGGTGAAGATGGGCCAGTGGCCACGGTGCACAGCGAGCTCATGGACCCGGTGCGGATACTGCTCGTAGATGATCACCTGATGGTCACCGAAGCGCTGGCCTCGCGGCTGTCCGCGGCCATGGACCTGTGGGTGGCCGGGCGGTGCACCACGGCCGACCCGAACCTGCTGGACATCGTGCGCGGGCTGCGCCCGGACGTCATCACCATCGAGGTGGAGCCGCTCGGCCCGGCCGCGGGCCAGGTCCTGCAGGGGCTGGTGGCGGCCCGCCCAGAGGCCAAGGTGGTGGTGCTCAGCGCGGACCACAACATCGGGCACGCGGTCGAGGCGGCCCGGGCCGGGGTGGCCGCCTGGGTGGCCAAGGAGCAGGGCGCCGCCGAGCTGGAGACCGTGGTCCGCGGGGTATGCCAGGGCTACTCGTGGTTTCCGCCGGACATGCTCGGCGCGATCCTGCGCGAGCTGCGCGCCGATGTGAGCCGGGCCCGCGAGCACGACGACCTGCTGGACGTGCTCAGCCCGCGGGAGCGGGATGTGCTGCTGTCCATGATGGACGGCAAACGGGGCCGCCAGATCGCCCAGGACCTGCTCATATCCACCGATACGGTGCGCACGCACACGCGGAACATCTTCGCCAAACTGGACGTGCACAGCCGGCTGGAGGCGGTCCGGGTGGCCCGGGCGGCGGCCTGCGCCGGCCCGAGGAGCAGGCCGAGTGAGCGGCGGCCGGCCCACCCGGGTGGCCACGGTCATCACCCGGCTGGAAGGCGGGGCGGGCCAGCACGCGCTGCGCGGCGCGCGGGCCATGGACCCGGCCAGCTACACCATGACGATCATCACCGGCCGCGGCGATCTGGTGGCCGAGGCCGAGGCGGCCGGCCTGGAGGTCATCGTCGAGCCGTCGCTGCGCGCGCCCATCGCGCCGCGCAGCGACCTGCGCGCGCTGGCCCGGCTGAGCGCGCTGCTGCGCCGCCGCGACTTCGACGTGGTGCACACGCACTGCGCCAAGGCGGGCGCGGTGGGCCGGCTGGCCGCGCACCGGGCCGGGGTGCCCCGGCTGGTGCACACGTACCACGGCTTCCCGTTCCACGAGTTCCAGGGACCCGTCCGGCGCCGCGCCTACATTTCTACTGAACGCCAGCTGGGCCGGATCACCGACGTGGCCTTGTGCGTCGGCACCGGGGTGGCGGTCGAGGCGGTCCGCCGCCGGCTGATCGCGCCGGAACGGGTGCGCACCATCGGGGTGGTCGCCGACGGCGCCGACCAGGCCGCCGCCCGGCCGCCGCCCGCCCCGGCCGTGCGCCGCCAGGCCCGCGCCGAGCTGGGCCTGCCCGCCGACGCGACCGTGGTCGGCGCGGTCGGCCGGCTGACCTACCAGAAGGCGCCGGAGGACTTCCTGGCCGCGCTGCGCGCGCTCGGCCGGCCCGGGGTGACCGGGGTGTGGGTCGGCGACGGGGAGCTGGCCGGGCAGGTGGCGGCCCGGGCGGCCGGCCTGCCGGGGAACCAGGTGGTGCTGGCCGGGCAGCGCCACAACGTGCCGCAGCTGCTGCCCGCGTTCGACGTGTTCGCGCTGCCCAGCCGGTACGAGGGCCTGCCCACCGCGGTGGTCGAGGCGATGATCTGCGGCATCCCGGTGGTGGCGACCGCGGTCAACGCGGTCGGCGATGTGGTCATACCCGGCGAAACCGGGCTGCTCGTCCCGCCGGGCCGCCCGGAGCTGCTGGCCGAAGCGGTCGGCTTCCTGCTCGACTCGCCGGCCGCCGCGGCCCGGATGGCGGCCACCGCCCGGGCCCGGCTCGGTACCCGGTTCGGCGAGCAGGCTCTGCGCTGTGCCCTGGTAGCGGCCTACTCCGGTGGGTATGCCGTTGCCTAGGCCGGACATGATTAACTGGTTGTAATGCGGCACGCCGTAACGAATTCGTACCGGACGGTGATAAATCGGGGGTGGGGGGCCGCGGGGCGACGGGCCCGTGACCTCCCGAATCGGGGGAAACACTGTGGAACCGTCGTTGGACCGGCGACGGGGCCGCGGGCGCAGGCGGACTGACAGTCAGGACGCGCTCGCCGTGCGGGGCCTGTTGCATGACCTTGGACATCAGATGACGACACTGTCCTACCTGGTCGAAGCGGTTCGCGGGGATGTGGACCTGCCGGAGGACGCGGGATTCCGGCTGGAGCTGCTGTCCCTCGAGATGACCCGGCTGCTGGACGTCATCGCGCACGAGATTCCCGGCCGCGAGGACGCGTCGGCGGTCGGCCAGGTCAGCCTGCGCTCGCTGGCCGGCCAGGTCACCCAGCTGGCCCGGGTCGCGCACGAGGCCGACGGTGACGCTGCGGCCCGGCCCGGAGGTCCAGGTCATGGCCAGCCCGGTGCTGCTGTGGCGGGTGCTGACCAACGTGGTGGACAACGCGGCCCGCGCCGCGGGATCGAGCGGCCGGGTGGAGATCGGCGTGGCCATGATGGACCGGGCGCCACCACGGGCCCGGCTCGAGGTGCTGGACAACGGCCCCGGCTTCGGTCACGGCCCACCTGGCGCCGCCTCGCTCGGCCTGGGCGTGGTGACGTCGCTGCTGGAATCTTGCGGCGGCAGCATGGAGGTCGAGGCCCCGGCGGGCGGCGGCGCGCTGGTCCGGCTGCTGATCCCGGTTGAACCAGCCCCGGCAGCCGCCCCGGGCCGCCGCCGACTAGCCAGGTGAGCACATGACCGGACTAGTCATCGGGGATGATCACAGCGTATTCCTTGACGCCATGTCGGCGGTGCTGATCCAGCGTGGCTACCAGGTCACCGTGGCGCGCAGCGTCCGGGACACGATCGAGTCGGTGCGCCAGAAGCAGCCCGACGTGTGCCTGATCGACCGGCACTTCGCCGGGGACAGCGGGATCACCGCGATCGGCCCGATGCTCGCGGCCAGTCGGGCGGACCAAGATCCTGGTGCTCAGCGCCGACCCGGACACCGAGGGCATCCGGCAGGCACTGCAGGCGGGCGCGTCCGGCTACCTGCACAAGACCCGGGGGGTGGCCGCGCTGACCCGGGCCATCGACCGGGTGCAGCGCGGCGAGGTCGTGGTGGACGTGCCTAAGCCGGCGGCCGGCCCGGGAGCGGGCCCGGTCCAGCGATGCGCGCCGGCTGGCCGCCTTCCTGACCGCCCGCGAACGGGAATGCCTCAACCTGCTGGTCGAAGGCCTGGACACGTCGGGCATCGCGACCAAGCTGGGCGTGTCGGCCGCTACCGTGCGCACCCACGTGCAGTCGGTGCTGACCAAGCTGGGCGTGCACTCACGGCTGGAGGCGGCCTCGTACGCGGTCCGCTACGGGCTGCTCGAGGACACCACCGGGCTGCTGCCGCGGGAGGAGACCGGGTTACCCGTGGTACCGGGTTAACGAGCCAGAAGACGGCCGGGCTGGCTGATGCAGCCTGGGCGGGGACGGAGCGCCAGGCGGGCAGTCCCGCCGGTGCTGACCCACGATGCCCGACCACCGGGGCCAGCGTCACCCGCGCTACCGGTACCGGCATCAAACGGATGGCCGTGCACCCCCCAGGCCCGAACCATCCGCGGGACCGTCCGAGCCTGGCGCCCGCCCCCCTCGGGGACTTCCCCATTCCCGGCCGTCTTCTGAGTCACCAGGCTAGGCCGGGCCAGCCGGGTATCACTCGGCCGCCGGGGTGAGCGGGGCTACCTCATCGGCATGGTTTCCGGCCGCCCCGGCGGGCCGCAGCAGGCTGCCCCGCCAGCCGCCGCGCACCGTGCGCACACTCACCACCAGCCAGGCGGCGACCAGGCCCAGGTACAGGGCCACCGCGGCCCAGCGGAACGCGTCCGACCCGGTGTGCCCGGCCAGCGCGATGGTGCCGGTCACGCACGTGCCGACCGGGAACGTGAACGACCACCAGGTAAGGCTGAACGGTAGGCGCTGCCGGGCGGCCCGGATGGTCAGCGCGGTGGCCAGCCCGGCCCACAGCGCGGCGAACCCCCACACCGGGACGCCGTAGACCACGCCGAAGACCGCGAAAGCGGTGGCGTACGGGTGCGGCAGGGCCAGCGGGGCCACGCCGCCGAGCAGGTTGGCCGCGGTGATGGACTGGCCGAGCGGGCCGAGCACGATCCACAGCGTGGGCACCAGGACGGCTGGGCCCACCGAGTGCTGGACCAGCCGCTGCCAGATCTGCGGGATGATGACCAGGCTGGCCAGCAGGCTCAGGCCGAACATCGCGTAACAGGCCAGCAGCATGGTCAGCCGGACCTGCCCGGCGGGCAGGTGCGGCACCAGCAGCGCGCCGGTGGCCGCGCTGACCATGGGCGGCACCACCGGCATCAGCCAGCCGCCGAACGCCCCGTCCGGGGCGGCCCGCAGCCTGGTGATCATCAGGTACGGCACGGCCAGGCTGCTGGCCAGGCCGGTGAGCGTGCCCAGCGGCCAGAGCACCGCGTCGATGGCCAGCGCGGCGTGCGCGCCGATCAGGCCGGGCCCGAGCAGCAGCGCCCCGGCGCCGACGGTCAGCATGGCCATCGGCGGCGCGCCGTAGAACTGCACCATGACCGGGTTGCGGGCATGGCCGAGGGCGGCCTGCCGGTACCGGGTCCAGTGGATAACCTCGGCCACCGCCAGCACAGCCAGCCAGGCCGCGGCGAGCAGCCAGATCGCGGTGCCGAACACCCGTAGGCCGGGCCAGTGCACCGGGAGCGTGGCCGCGGCCGTGGCCACGATGCCGGTGCCCATCACCGAGGCGAACCAGTTCGGCCCCAGGCTGGCGAACGCGTCGGCGGGGCGGTCCAGGTCGCGCAGCGGGCCGCGCCGGGCCGGTGCCAGGGCGGCCAGCGGTGCCGCGGGCCGGGCCGGGGTGTCGATGCTCATGACTCCAGCCTCCGGCCTGGTGGCCGGCCCGGTAGCCGTCCTGGCCCTGCCAACTCACAACCAGCGCTTGTGACCGGGCTATGGTGGGCAGCGTGCCGCTGAGCCCGCATGTGCCCGATCTGGCCACCCTGGAGCTGTTCGCCGCGGTAGCACGGCACGGCAGCATCGGGGCGGCGGCGCGGCACGCCGGGATCAGCCAGCAGGCCGCGTCGGCCCGGCTGCGCGCGATGGAGGCGCAGGTCGGCGCCGTGCTGCTGGACCGGGACCCGCGCGGGTCCCGGCTCACCGCGGCCGGCCGGCTGCTGGTGGACTGGGCCGCCCCGCTGCTCGCGCTGGCCAGCGAGCTGGACACCGGCATCGCCAGCCTGCGCCGGGCCCGGGACGCCCAGCTCCGGGTGGCGTCCAGCCTGACGGTGGCCGAGCATCTGCTGCCCAGCTGGCTGGTCGCGCTGCGCGGCGAGTACAACCAGGCCGGTCGGGCCCCGGCCGAGGTGACCCTGGTGGCGGCGAACAGCGAGACGGTGGCCGCCCTGGTCAGCGAGCGGGACGCGGACCTCGGTTTCGTCGAGGGGCCGGCCCCGCCGCGCGGGCTGCGGTCCCGGGTGGTCGCCACCGACCGGCTGGCCGTGGTGGTCCGCCCGGACCACCCGTGGGCGCGCCGCAGGTCGCCGGTCCGCCCGGCCGAGCTGGCCACCACCCCGCTGGTGGAACGGGAGGAAGGGCCGGCACCCGGCAGGCGCTGCACGCCGCGCTGACCGGCTGCCTCGGCCCGGGCAGCGAACTGGCCGCGCCCGCGCTGCGGCTGACCACCACCACGGCGATCCGGCAGGCGGTGCGGGCCGGGGCCGGGCCCGCGGTGCTCAGCCTGCTCGCGGTGCGGGAGGCGGTCACGGCCGGCCTGCTGACCATGGTCAGCGTGCCGGACCTCGACCTGACCCGGCGGCTGCGCGCGGTGTGGGCCGGCCGGCCACGCCGCCGGCTGGCCCGGCCCGGGACCTGGTCGCGGTGGCGGCCCGGCTCGGCGCGCCCGCGGAGCCCGGCTGAGCGGGTCCCGGGCTCTCGCCAGCCGGGCCGGCCCGTGGTTGACTCCTGGGTAGCTAGCCCGTGGTTGACTTCTGGATTGCCGGGGGGTGCGGCGACGATGGCCCAGCACAACGGCGCGATCAAGGTCAAGGCGGCCAAGAACGGCAAGG
>CAVVGF010000014.1:0-161905 GCA_963747705.1 uncultured Actinomycetes bacterium
GCCAGGAGTACGTGCCCATGTACGCCTCGGTGCGCAAGGCCCAGCTCAACGGCGACGGCTCAGGCCCCGCCGCGGACTAGCTAGGCGAGCGGGATGTCGTCTGGGCCGACGGCCGGGAACGACTCCGTGGTGTCCGCCGGGTTCCACGAATACCGGGGCCGCTGCGCGGCTGGGCTGTCCAGGTCGAGGCCGGGCGGCGGGTCCAGTTCCGGGAACGGCCCACGGTCGATGAGGCCATGGCGGCCCACGCCGCGGCCGTTGTCGGCCGGGTACTGCGCACCGCCGGCGGGCTGCTCGACGGGCGGCTGGCCGGGCTCGGCGCCCGGGTAGGGCCGCGGCGGGATCACCCGCCCGGGCGTGCCGCCCCGGGCCGGGGCGTCCATCCAGGGCAGCTCGCTCTGGGGCTTTTCGGCCGGCTCCCAGGGCGGGTGGCCCTTGGTCCTGGGCGTGCGCACCGCGTTGAGCCGGTGGGCCGAGCCGAGCGTGCGCAGCTGGGGCACGGGCGGTTCGGCCGCCGCCCGGCCGAACGCGGCGCCATCGGACAGCGCGCCGTCCACAGCCGGGTCGGCGGCGGGGAACGCGCCGCCCGTGGCGCTGCCGAACATGGGGATGTCCGAGGACGCGCTGCCCCGCATGGGCGGGTCGGCCGCGGCGCTGCCACGCACCGGCAGGCCGGCCGAGGTGACGCCAAAGGCCGGCTGGCCGCCAGTGTCAGTGGCGGGAGCGGCAGCCCCGCGGGCTGACCGGCCGGCCGGGGCACCGCCGAACCCGCCCGCACCAGCCGCACCGAGCCCGGCCTGCCCGAACGCGGCGTTCTGGAACGAGGGGGGCACGAAGTCAGGGTCGTCGAACGGCGCCCGGCCCGCGGTGCGCCGCCCGGAGGTGGCCAGGTCCACGGCCGCGCCACCCGGCCCGAACTGGACGCCGCCAGGCGCACCGACGCCCGCCGAGGCCAGGTCAGCCCCGTTGGGCGGGTGCGCCCGGGCGGCCTGCGCGGCGGCCCGCAGCGGGGCCAGCTCGGCGTCCAGCCTGCGCCGCTGCCGGGTGCGCACCGTGATCAGCACGATCACCGCGATGAGCAGCAGGGCGGCCAGGCCGAGCACCGGGTAACGCAGCGCGTCCCACAGGCTGGTCGCATGCACCTTGACCTTGGGCGCGGCGGGGGGCGTCGGGTTGGCCGCGGAAGCACCGGACGACGGCGTGGCGTTGAGCCTGGCCGCGGCCGTCAGCGCGGCCGCCGCGTCCACCGTGCCGAACCCGGACCCGGTCCGCCGGCCGCCCTTGGGGTGAAACGCGGTGCTGCTGGTCAGCGCGGTCTCCACCTGCGCCGGTTTCATCGTGGGGAACTGGGCCCGGATGAGCGCCGCGATGCCGGCCACCACCGCGCTGGCCGCGGTGGTGCTCTTCAGCTTGGCGTACCCGGTCGGCCCGTTGGCCGCGATGACGCCGTTCCCCGGGCCGGTCAGCGTGACGTAAGGCCGGGTGCTGGTGAACGGCGCCTTGGCGAACGTCTGGTTGAACGCGCCGACCGAGATCACCCCGGGGTAGGCGGCCGGGTAGTTGATGGTGTCAGGCCCGGCCCCGCCGTCGCCCGCCGGTGCGACCAGCACGACCCCCTTGCGCAGCGCGAGCGCCACCGCGGCGCGCTCGGCCGGGCTGCCGCCGGTGACGGCCGACGTGCCGCCCTTCGCCGCCGCGTTGTCGGCGGCTACCGCGGCCGGGTCCAGCGGCAGATCGATGACCTGGGCGCCGTGCCGCACCGCGTACCTGATGCCCCGGGCGATGGCCATCGGCAGGGCGGCCACCGTGGTGGCGTTGGTCAGCAGCGGGTCGTTGTTCTCCAGGGTCACCCGGACCGAGAGGATCTTCGCCTCGGGCGCGACGCCGACGATGCCGTCGGCGTTCTTGGTGCCGTGCCCGTGCCCGGCGATGAGGCTGGCCACCGCGGTGCCGTTGACTCCCCAGAACGGCCCGCCCGCGGCCCGGCCGGACCCGGTGAAGTCGCGGCCGGTGGTCACCGAACCAGCCAGGTCAGGCTGGTTGGTGTCCACGCCGGTGCTGAGCACTGCGACGGTGATCCCGGTGCCCTTGGTGGACAGCCAGGCCTGTGTCACGTGAAGCGAACCAAGCCACCACTCATTGTTACGGACGGTGTCCGCGAGGGCTGGGCCTGCCGCCGCCATCGCGACGCAGGATGCTGCCAGGCCCGCGGCGATAGCTTTCGCCGCCCGGGCACGGCGCCGCTGCGTCATACTCCAACCCTTCCATCTGAACCCCCGGGCATTCTGCCACGTTCTGGGCACCTGGCGAGGCGGGAGCGAAGGCTACGCAGGTCGGGAGCAGGGCCAGCGCATCGCGGTCAGGCGGGCAGGGCCGCGGACAGCCGGACGTGCGCACCGGGCGGCAGGCCCAGCTGCTCGGCCGCGTCGCCGCCGTTTACGGCGAGTGAGATCAGCCCGGCGCTGTCGGTGTAGGCGACGATCTCGCCCGGCGCCACCGCGGCGAACGTCTCCAGATAGGGCACAGTCAGCCGGCGCCGCCCGCAGCGGATGACCACGGGGGAGCCGAAGCCCAGGCCCAGCCGGTCGGCGTCGGTCGCCGCAATGGACAGCTGGACGTTGCCGAATCGGTCGATCGACATCACTTCGCCCTCGGCCTCGCCGTCATGCACCCGGCTCGTCGGTGCGGGCAATGTCACCAATTCGCTCACATCAATCCGGGTGCCCGCGGCCTCCAGGCCGGTGCCCGCGGCCAGGTGGGCGGCCACCGGCGTGAAGATGTCCCGGCCGTGGAACGTCGGGGACACCGGATGCAGCCACAGCTCACCGTTGGTCAGCTGGCACGCCGCCGTCGCCCCGCCCAGCGCGGCCACCGCCCAGGACAGCAGGCCGTTGTCCGGGCCGACCAGGATGCACTCGCCGGCCGCCACCGCGACCCCGCGCCGCGCCGTGCCCACGCCCGGGTCCACCACGGCCACATGCACGGCAGGCGGCAGGTACGGCAGGGTCTGGGCCAGCACGGCGGCGCCCCGGCGGACATCGCCGGGCGGCACCAGGTGGGTGATGTCGATGAGCCTGATCGCGGGGACGATCCGGGCAGCAACGCCGTGGCAGGCGGCCACGAAGCCATCCTCGAGACCGTAGTCGGTGAGGAACGTTATGCAGTCATAGGAAGTCACGAAGGCTGAGCCTACGCACGCCTGGGCACGGCGCAAAGAGCCGACCTAGGATGAGGCTTCTGGAGGCATGGGGAGAAGTGATGGCGGCGCTGTCCGAACGCGAGGAGCGGGTCCTCGCCTTCGAGCGCGGCTGGTGGCGCTCACCGGGCGCCAAAGAGCAGGAGATCCGGGACGTCCTGGGCATGACCGCGACGAGCTACTACCAGCTGCTGAACGAGCTGATCGACCGCCCGGAGGCTCTCATGCTCGACCCGGCCCTGGTCAAGCGGCTGCGGCGGCAGCGGGCCCGGCGGCACAAGATGCGCTCGGCCGGCCCGGACCGCAGTGACGGTTCATCCTGGTGAGCGTGCTGCCGGAGCCGGTCACGCCGGAGGGCCAGGCTGGGCTGGCCGCAATCCTCGATGACCCGGGCCGGGCGCTGATCGCGCTGGACTTCGACGGCACCCTGTCGCCGATCGTGCCCCAGCCGGAGGCGGCCCGTGCGCACCCGGCGGCCGGCGGCGCGCTGGGCCGGGTGGCCGCCGTGGCCGGCACGCTGGCCGTGATCACCGGCCGCCCCGCGGCCGAGGCCGCCAAGCTGGGCGGGTTCGACTCGGTACCGGGCCTGATCGTGCTCGGGCACTACGGCCTGCAGCGGTGGGCGGATGGCCGGCTGGACTCGCCGGCGGCCGACCCCGGGGTGGCCGCGGCCCGGGCCGAGCTGCCCGGCCTGCTGGCCGGCGCGGACGCCCCGGACGGGACCCGGGCCGAGGATAAGGGCCACGCGGTGGCCGTGCACACCCGCCAGGCGGCCGACCCGCAGGCCGCGCTGGACCAGCTCCGCGCGCCGCTCACCGAGCTGGCCGCCCGGCACGGGCTGAGCGTGGAGCCAGGCCGGATGGTGCTCGAGCTGCGCCCGCGCGGCATGGACAAGGGCCAGGCGCTCAAAACCTTGATTTCCGAACGCCATAGCCGGGCAGTCATGTACGTCGGTGACGATCTGGGTGACCTGGCCGCCTTCGGCGCCGTGCGCGCGCTGCGCGCCACCGGCATCCCGGGACTCACCGTGTGCAGCGGCTCGGCCGAAGTGTCCGCGCTGGCCGCCGAGGCCGACCTGGTGGTGGACGGCCCGGACGGCGTGGTGGCCCTGCTGAATGCCCTAGCCGATCAGCTGGGCTGACCCGGGGGGCGACCCCCGGCCCCCCGATCGCCGCTACCGCGGCGGAGGGGTGGGGCTGAACTCCAGCACCGCCAGCACGCCGCGATGGTCGGTGCCGGTCACCCGCATGGTGCGGGCCTGGTGCACGACGCAGCCGGGCCGCGAGCCCAGCACGTGATCCAGCCGCATCAGCGGCGGGTAGCGCCGGTCGGCCGGCCAGGTGAAGCCCGGCCAGTGCCGCTGCCGGGCCGCGTCGGCGCAGTCCACGAACCCGGCCCGGAGGATGTCGCGGAACACCCGGTGATCACGGCTGGCGTTGAAGTCCCCCGCCACCAGGTGCGGCCCGGTGGACCCGGCCAGCGCCGCCGCGACCGTCTCCAGATCCTGCTGCCAGCGCCGCTCCTGCCGGTTCACCGGGGCGGCCGGGTGCACGATGGTCACCGTCACCGGCTGCCCCGCGGCCGGCTCGACCCGGGCCCGCGGCGTGGCGTTCTTCGTGCCCGGCACCGGGGCCAGCGGGGTGAGCGGCCAGCGGGCCCACAGCCCGGCGCCCGCCGACCCAGGCCGCGGGTCGGCGTGCCCGAACGGCAGCAGCCCGGTTACCCCGGCCTGCTGCACGGCCAGCAGCCACTCCGCGGTCATTTCCTGCACGGCCAGGATGTCCACCCGGTGCTGCCGCAGGCAGTCCAGGACCGCGCCCGGGTCGGCGCGGCCGCCCTTGATGTTCAGCGTCAGCACGCGCATCGGGCCCGTGGTGGGAAGACCAGTGGTGCCGGGAAGACCAGTGGTGCCGGGAGGACCAGTGGTGCCGGGAGGAACGGTGCCGCCGGGCGCCGGGACGGGGCCGGGGGGCCGGGCGGGCGGGCGCTGCCACCAGGCCATGATCAGCGCCGGGATCAGCAGCGGTAGCAGCAGCCACCAGGCGGCCGCGGCCGCCACCGCGGCCCCGGCCAGGGCCAGCAGCGCGCCCACCGGGGCGAGCGCAGCCAGTTTCGGGCCCGGGCCCGGCGGCATGCCGCCGCGCGCCCGGGCGAACAGGGCAGGTAGCGCAGCAGCGGTCAGGATCAAGGCCACCAGCCCGGTTGCCGCGGTCCCCACCCCGATTCCCAAGTACTGCTGGCTGCGCGCCGGCCCGCACAGCGCGGCCCAGGCTAGCAGGCGGCTTGCTCCAGCTGCGCTTGTCACGGCGGGGTGATACCGTCATGGCCCGGTGCGCTTGGGGGGCGGCGAGGAAGCGTGGAGCGGCCGGTGAATGAATCCGTGCGCTGCGGATGCGGCCATGGCCGCGACGCACATAGTCATTACCGCCTGGGCAGCGAGTGCGCGCTGTGCGCCTGCCCCAGGTGGTCCCCGCGTGGCTGGGTGCAGCGACTGGCCAGCCTGTTCACCCGCTAGCCAAGTACAGCTAGCGGCCGGGGCGGCCGGAACGCGGCCGGGCCAGCCGCCGCGGTTTCCACCGGCTGCGCCGCGGGCTGACCGGCTCAGCCGGCTCACCAGGGGGGTTCAGGGCGTCCAGCTGTTCCTGCAGCCAGGCGGTGGGCGGCAGCGCGGCGCCGGCCTCGGCCAGGGCCGCGCTGCGGCGCTGGCGCTCGGCCCCGGGCATGCTCAGCGCGCGGTGCAGTGCCTCGGCCGTCTGGCTCACGTCGAACGGGTTGACCAGGATGGCGTGGCGGCCGAGTTCCGCGGCCGCGCCCGCCTCGGTGGACAGCACCAGCGCGCAGCCCCGGCTGGCCAGGATCG
This sequence comes from uncultured Actinomycetes bacterium, assembly GCA_963747705.1. GTDB lineage: Bacteria > Actinomycetota > Actinomycetes > Streptosporangiales > Streptosporangiaceae > RYN-230. The sequence goes on from CAVVGF010000014.1 coordinate 6,057, forward strand.
GGCCCTCCTTGGCCACCAGGTTCATCCCGTCCCGGATCGGGTTGACCAGCAGCACGTCGGCCAGCTGGTAGGCGGCCAGCGAGCGCGGGTAGTCGTCGTTGACCTGGAGGATCAGCGGATTCCAGTCGTCGCTGCCGAACTCGTCCACGATCTCCGCGGCCATCCGCTGCACCCGGCCGGTGTACTCGCGGTATTCCGGCAGGTCGTGCCGGGACGGGTAGGCGAACGCCAGGTGCATCACCCGGCCCCGCCACTCCGGATGGCTGGCCAGCAGCTCGCGGTAGGCGGCCAGGCCGCGGACGATGTTCTTGGACAGCTCGGTGCGGTCGATCCGGACGATGAGCTGCCGGCCCGCGGTGCTCTCGCTCAGCGCCGCCACCTGTGCCTGCACATCGGCGGCCGCGGCCCGGTCGCGCAACTGCGCCGCGTCCACCCCCAGCGCGTGCACGCCCACCGTGGTGTCGTGCCCGCGGTGCCGGACCGTGCCGGCCTGCGGGTCCACCTCGGCGCCGAGGAATTCGGCGCAGCAGGCGACGAAACTGTCGGCCCAGCGCTGGCACAGGAACCCGGCGTGGTCGGCGCCCAGCATGCCGTCCAGCACCTCCCGGCCCACCTCGGCGGGCAGCAGCCGGTAGTAGTCCGGCGGCGCCCACGGGGTGTGCGAGAAGTGCGCGATCCGCACGTCGGGGCACTGCTCGGCCAGCATCCGGGGCACCAGCGGCAGGTGGTAGTCCTGGATCATGGCCCGCACCCGGACGGGGGTGGGTTCCTGGTCGCTGGCCCCCTTGGCCAGCGCCGCCGCGAACGCGGTGTTGTAGCTGCGGAACGATTCCCACTCGCGGCGGAACGCCGGGCCGAAGCTGGGCGCGGTCGGCGTGTCGTAGAGCATGTGGTGCACGAACCAGAGGGTGGAGTTGGCCACCGAGTTGTAGGCCCGCTGGAACGTGGCGGGCGGGATGTCCAGCATGCGCACCGCCGATCCGGGGCCGCCGTCCGCGCCATCGGTGACCTCGATCAGCCCGTCTGGTGCGCTGCGCGCAGCCTCCCGGTCGGCGTCGCTCAGGGCTGCGCAGACCCACAGCACCGACGCCTGGCTCATTACCGAGGACAGCCCGGAGACCAGGCCGCCGGCCCCGCGCCGTGAGACCACGGATCCGTCGTCGTTCCTGGTGAACGAGACTGGGCCCCGGTTCGAGGCGATCAACACCCGGCCGCCGTCCTGGTCCGATGCCATGCACGCGAGGCTAGCCTGACTGGCCGCTGAGCACCGCTGCGGCATCGGTTACAGTGTTGAGGACAACTTCATATCGCTCATCCAGAGGGGTGGAGGGATACGGCCCTGCGAAGCCCCGGCAACCATCACGACATGGGTCCGCCGCGAGGTCATTCCCCCGTGACAGGTGCCAACTCCGGCCCCCGGCCAACCGGCCGCTGGGACAGATGAGGAGAAAGGCCTCGCCACGTGAGTACGCCCCAGCCCGCAATACCCTCCCGCTTCGGTTACGCGACCGGCCTGTCCTGCCGGGAATGCGGCGAAAACTACCCACTCGGTTCTACGCACGCCTGCGCGATGTGTTTCGGCCCGCTCGAAGTGCGCTACGACTACCCGGCCCTCGACCGCGCGGCCATCGCATCCGGGCCGGCCAGCATCTGGCGTTATGCAAGCTTGCTGCCGGTACCGCCGGACGTGGCCAGCTCGCCCAATACGGAGCCCGGCTGGACGCGCCTGGTGCGGGCCGAGCAACTCGGCCGCGAGCTGGGCATGCGGGCGCTGTGGGTCAAGGACGAGCGGGCCAACCCGACGCACTCGTTCAAGGACCGGGTGGTCGCGGTGGCCCTGGCCGCCGCGGTGGAGCTCGGTTACAAGGTGCTGGCCTGCCCGTCAACCGGGAACCTGGCCAACGCGGTGGCCGCCGCGGCGGCCCGGGCCGGCCTCCGGTCTGTGGTCATCATCCCGGCCGACCTCGAGCCGCAGAAGATCGTGGCCAGCGCGGTGTATGGCGGGACCATGGTGCCGGTGGACGGCACCTACGACGACGTGAACCGGCTCGCCTCGGAACTGGCCGACGACCGCGAAGACTGGGCGTTCGTCAACGTCAACGTGCGGCCGTACTACGCCGAGGGGTCCAAGACCATCGGGTTCGAGATCGCTGAGCAGCTCGGCTGGCGGCTGCCCGCCCAGATCGTGGTGCCGGTGGCGTCCGGCGCCCAGCTGGTGAAGATCGACAAGGCGTTCCGCGAGCTGATCTCGCTGGGCCTGGTCGAGGACACCCCGTACCGGGTGTTCGGCGCGCAGGCCACCGGCTGCTCGCCGGTGGCGGCCGCGTTCCGCGACGGGCACGACGTGGTGCAGCCGGTCCGGCCGTCCACCATCGCCAAGTCGCTGGCCATCGGGAATCCCGCGGACGGCCCCTACGTGCTCGACGTGGTGCGGCGCACCGGCGGCGTGGTGGCGGACGTGGACGACGCCGCGGTGGTGTCCGCGATGCGGCTGCTGGCCGCCACCGAGGGGATCTTCGGTGAGACCGCGGGCGGGGTGACCCTGGGTGTGCTGCGCAGCCTGCTCGCGACCGGGCAGCTCGACCCGGCGGCCGAGACGGTGATCATCAACTCGGGCGACGGGCTCAAGACGCTGGACGCGGTGGCCGACATGGCCGTCACGACCGCCCCGATCCGGCCCACGCTGGACAGCTTCCTGGCCTTTGAGGCTGGTCAGCTGCCTACTCAGTCCGGTTGAGCAGCGCCGGGCCACCCGGCACTATGAGACCCGTCAGCATCAGTTTTGAGAGGCAGGCTCCCGGCATGACCGTGTCCGTCCGTATCCCCACCATCCTCCGTACCTTCACCGGGGGCGCCGCCGAGGTCCCGGCCGACTCCGGCACCCTGCGCGAGGTGATCGCCGGCCTGGACGCCGCCTACCCCGGCATCGGCGGCCGCATCGTGGACGACACGGGCCAGCTGCGCCGGTTCGTCAACGTGTACGTCGGTGAGGAGGATGTCCGGTTCGCCCAGGGTCTGGACACGCCAGTGCCTGCTGGGGCGCACGTTTCGGTCATCCCGGCGGTGGCCGGCGGCTCTGCCAGCCCGGGGGGCCGACCCCCCGGAACCCCCTGATCGCCGTTCCGCGCCGAGCGGCGGCCAGCCGCCGCGCCGGCTCGTTACACGACAGTACCGATGGTCCCTGCCCGCTGGCTGCCACCGCTCCTGCCCTGTTCGCGGCCAATCCCTTTGCGGCTGAGATGCGGCTATGTGTCCGGGACAGTGGTCTGGACTAGCCGAACTCGCCCGGCCGAGTTCGGCTAGTAACACGTCCCGCAGGCTCACCTCACGGGGTAAGGTCGTTTCCGGTCGCTGTCGGTCGGCGCTCACGGTAAGCCTGTTCTTGCCCACGCCTAACCCGCGCCGCGATCGACGGGTTCTGCGGAGGCAAGGGTGGAACCCGAGGCCCGAGCGGAGTTAGGGAGTTGTTGGGTAATGGCTCAGGGCACCGTCAAGTGGTTCAACGCGGACAAGGGCTACGGCTTCATCGCGGTCAACGGTGGCAGGGACGTGTTCGTGCACTTCTCCGCCATCCAGATGGATGGCTACCGCACCCTTGAAGAAGGGCAGCGGGTCGAGTTCGACATCACGCAAAGCGATCGCGGCCCCCAGGCGGAGGCCGTCCGGGCTGTGGGCGCTTAGCTCGATCAGTTTGGCTGATGGCCCGGCCCCGGTAACGGGAGCCGGGCCGTCGGGGTTTTCGCGCCGGTTTGCCCGGCGGCGTACCGGTCCCGGCCGGCACGTGGCCGCCGGGTGTCGGCCGGCTGAACTCTCGCGCTACGCCGTCAGCGGAAAGCGCCGCAGATGACGGCTGCGAGCCCATGCTGACTGGTCGCTCGGCTTGCACTCTCATGCCGAGAGTGCTAAACAAGACGCTGGCACTCTCGGCATGAGAGTGACAACTCCAGGGCGGGAATCGGGGCGATGAGGCCTTGCCAGCGGCAGGAAGGGACTGTCCGCTGAAAGGGTCGTCCGTCGCGGGCGTCGGCCCGGTTTCACACACTTAACGCCATCAAGTCCTGGGAGGACTGGAGCCTATGGCAGCCAAGATGATCGCGTTCGACGAGGACGCGAGGCGCGGCCTCGAGCGCGGTATGAACCAGCTCGCCAACGTCGTGAAGGTAACCCTCGGCCCGAAGGGCCGGAACGTGGTGCTCGAGAAGAAGTGGGGCGCCCCCACGATCACCAACGATGGCGTGTCCATCGCCAAGGAGATCGAGCTCGACGACCCGTGGGAGAAGATCGGCGCCGAGCTGGTCAAGGAAGTCGCCAAGAAGACCGACGACGTGGCCGGTGACGGCACCACCACGGCGACGGTGCTGGCGCAGGCGCTGGTCCGCGAGGGCCTGCGTAACGTCGCTGCGGGCGCCAACCCGATGTCCCTCAAGCGGGGCATCGAGGCCGCGGTCGAGCGGGTCAGCGAGGAGCTGTCCAAGCTGGCCAAGGATGTGGAGACCAAGGAGCAGATCGCTTCGACCGCCTCCATCTCGGCCGGCGACCCCGCGATCGGCGAGATGATCGCCGAGGCGATGGACAAGGTCGGCAAGGAAGGTGTCATCACCGTCGAGGAGAGCAACACCTTCGGGCTCGAGCTCGAGCTCACCGAGGGGATGCGCTTCGACAAGGGGTACATCTCGCCGTACTTCGTCTCCGACCCGGAGCGGATGGAAGCAGTCCTTGACGACCCGTACCTCTTGGTCACCAACTCCAAGGTGTCGGCCAACAAGGACCTGCTGCCGCTGCTCGACAAGGTGGTCCAGTCGGGCAAGCCGCTGGTCATCATCGCCGAGGACGTGGAGGGCGAAGCCCTCGCGACCCTGGTGGTCAACAAGATCCGCGGCCTGTTCAAGTCCGTCGCGGTGAAGGCCCCGGGCTTCGGCGACCGGCGCAAGGCCATGCTCGGTGACATCGCCATCCTCACGGGTGCGCAGGTGATCAGCGAGGAGGTCGGCCTCAAGCTGGAGAACGCCGACCTGGACCTGCTCGGCCGGGCCCGCAAGGTCGTCGTGACCAAGGACGAGACCACCATCGTGGACGGCGCTGGTGACTCCGAGCAGATCTCCGGCCGGGTGAACCAGATCCGGGCCGAGATCGAGAACACCGACTCGGACTACGACCGGGAGAAGCTGCAGGAGCGGCTGGCCAAGCTGGCGGGCGGCGTTGCCGTCATCAAGGCGGGCGCGGCCACCGAGGTCGAGCTGAAGGAGCGCAAGCACCGCATCGAGGACGCGGTGCGCAACGCGAAGGCAGCCGTGGAGGAGGGCGTCGTCGCCGGAGGCGGCGTGGCCATCCTGCAGGCGGGTTCCAACGCCTTCAAGAAGCTCGAGCTCACCGGCGACGAGGCGACCGGCGCGACCATCGTGCGCCGTGCCGTCGAGGAGCCGCTCAAGCAGATCGCGGTGAACGCCGGCCTCGAGGGCGGCGTCGTGGTCGAGAAGGTGAAGTCGCTCTCCGCGGGACACGGCCTCGACGCCGCGACCGGCGAGTACGTCAACATGTTCAAGGCCGGGATCATCGACCCTGCGAAGGTGACCCGGTCCGCGCTGCAGAACGCAGCCTCCATCGCCGGCCTGTTCCTGACCACCGAGGCAGTGGTGGCCGAGAAGCCGGAGAAGGAGAAGGCGCCTGCCGCGCCCGGCGGCGGTGACATGGACTTCTGAGTCCACTAGCCAGGAGGGGCGGTCCCGGGACACCGGGGCCGCCCCTTCCGCATGTCAGCACGCTGCGTGCTGTGCCGGTATCATCAGCGTTGCGACTCTGATCGCGTGCCAGGCTCCACAAAGAGATGATTCCGGGGGATTATCTAGGCATGAGGCGCCGTCCCCCCAGGCAGCCGAGCGCGGAGCAGATGATCCGCGAGTATCTCGGCGCGGTGGCCACCGCGGCCACTCGCAAGCTGCCGAAAAACGACCGGCTGTTGTTCGTCGGGCGCACCCGGGCCGCCATTGAGGCGCAGGTGGGCCCGCTCGCGTCGGTCGAGGACGCGGACGCGGTGGCGGCGGCGCTGACCGCGCTCGGCGATCCGGATGACCTGGCGGCCAAGGAACGGGAACGGCTGTACAGCGCCCGGCGCCGCGGGGCCGCGGCCGAGCCGCCGACGCTGTGGAAGCCACCGGGGAAGACCAGCCGGCGGCCGGTCCCGCCAGCCAAGCCAGCGCGCGGCGAGCAGGCTGACGGGCGGCCGCGCCGGGCCCGGACGTGGCCCTACCGCCGGACCGAGCCGGACGATCATCCTGCGCTGCCCGGCTCGGCTGAGCCTGGAACGCCTGAGCCTGGAACGCCTGAGACCGGGGCCGTTGAGACCGGGGCCGTTGAGACCGCGGGCCCGTTGAGACCGGGCCTGAGACCGGGCCTTGAGACCGGGCCCGTTGAGACCGGGCCCGTTGAGACCGGGCCCGTGAGACCGGCCCGTAGAGACCGGGCCGTGAGACCGGGGCCGGCGGTGGAACCGGATCCGCGGACCCCGGGGCCGGGGCGGCGGTGCCGGGCCGCCAGGTGCACATCCCGCAGCCCCGGCGGCCGGAGGAGCCAGCCGGGCCGCCCCCGGCCAGGCGGGACGCGGGCCCGGACGCGGCAGCGTCCGGGATCAAGCCAGGGACCGTGGGACCGGGCCCGGCCGGCCGGGCCGGCTGGCTCGCGTCGCCCGGCACGGTCGGCCCCGGCGTGCCCAAGGAGACCACTGGGCCGGGCCCGGCGAATGGGACCGTGGGACCGGGCCCCGCGAACGGGACCGTGGGACCGGGGGCGGCGAACGGGACGGCGGGACCGGGGGCGGCGAAGGGGACGGCGGGACCGGGCCCATCGGGCCGCACGGTTGGCCCGGGCGCGGCCGGCCCGGCCGTCGGGCCGGGCACGCGCAATGCGACGGCCGGGCCCGGTGCGAAGAACGGGACCGCCGGGCGGGCGGCCCAGAACGGCACCGCGCAGCGTAAGCGGAACGGTGCGCCGCCAGGCAGTCCGCCGGGTGCGGCCGCGCCGGGCCGCCCGGCCAGGGACACGGACTCCGGCCCGGCCACGCAACCCGGAGTAGCCCCGCCGGACGGCACCAAGCCGCTGTCCATCGTGCCCGGCATGGAACCCGCTGACCCGGCCGAGGACGAGCCCGCCGGACGGCGGTTCGGCCCACCGGTACCGCTGACCGAGGCCTGGCTGCTGGCCAGGAAGAACCCGCTGGAAGCGGTGGCGGTGATCGTGCTCGGCATCGGCGGGCTTGCTGCTCCCGTTCCCGTTGTGGCTGATCGGTGGCCTGATAGCGGTCTTCTCGCGGCGCTGGGGCAAGCGGGACAAGTGGCTGGCGCTGATCGGGCCGCCCGGCTTCGCGGTGATCTGCATGCTGCTGCTCGGCCTGTCCGGCGGTGGTGCGTTCTTCCACGCGCTGGCACAGGCCTCGCACCAGTTCAGCCTGCTGCTACGGGTGGGCTGCCTGCTGAGCGCCGGGTATCTGGTCTGGCGGCTACGGCGCGGCCCGCGCCGCCGGAAGACCCCGCCGTGGCTGCGCGGCCGGTGACCCGGACGAGCCGTTCCGGGTGCCGGGTTCCTCATGGTTAGCGCGGTTCTGGCCGGGTATACCCGGCCGTGCACTTGGCACCAGACGACCGAAGGCGATCGTGGTGTGCAGCCCTGGCCCACCAGCCGGGCACCCGCGCGGTCCAGGGCAGGCACTACTGCCGCAGGCTTCGCGGGACCGATAACCTAGGGTGGCATTTCCCGTGCGCTCACCCGCCCGCTCTCTTCGCGTGAGGTCTGTCCGTGCCAACTGGCAAGGTCAAGTGGTATGACGCCGACAAAGGGTTCGGCTTTCTCACCCGCGATGACGGGGGTGAGGTCTTCGTGCATTCCACGGCCCTGCCGTCGGGAACCACCGCGCTGCGCCCAGGCCAGCGTGTCGAGTTCGGTGTCGCCGAGGGCCGCCGCGGGGTGCAGGCCCTGCAGGTCAGGCTGCTAGACCCACCGCCCACCGTGGTCAAGACCCCACGGAAGAGCCCGGACGAGATGGTGATCATCGTCGAGGACCTGATCAAGCTGCTGGACGGGGTTTCCGCCGCCTACCGGCGGGGCCGGCACCCGGACAGCCGGGACGGCAAGAAGATCGCGACAGTGCTCCGGGCCGTGGCCGACGACCTGGAAGGCTGACCGCGCCCGGCCGCGGACGGCCCACCCCATCCCGCGCCAAACCGCACTCCACCCGCCGGTCGTTCGGGCTCAAACGTGTGAGTTTTTTGTCATGTCCACGCCGTTGCCCGGCAGCAGCACCGAGAACGTCCAGGCCGCCGGCAGGCCGGGCCCGGGCGATGACGTCACCCTGGTGCGCGACGGCCACCGAGCGCACGATGGACAGGCCGAGCCCGGCCCCGGCCGGGCCGGCCGCCGGGTCACACAGCCGCCGGAACGGCTCGAACAGCAGCGGCGCCTGGTCGGGCTCGATCGTCGGGCCGCCGTTGGTCACCGCGAGATAGACGGCGTCGCCGCGCATCCCGGTGGCCACCTGAATCCACCCGCCCGGCTGGTTGTGCCGCACCGCGTTGTCCACCAGGTTGGCCACCATCCGGTCGAGCAGGACCAGATCACCGTGGGTGGGGGCAGCGGTCAGCGCGGTCTCCACCCGCAACGACCCGGCCCGGATGGCGGGGCCCGCCGCGTCCACCGCGTCCTCGGCCAGCACGGCCAGGTCAGCCTGCTCCAGTGAGACCGGGCCGCGGTCACTGCGGGCCAGCGTGAGCAGGGCCTCGATCAGCGCCTCGGCCCGGTCCACCGCCGCCGCCACCTCGACGGCCATGCCTTCCAGCTGCGCCGGCGTCCGGTCCGGCTTGGCCAGCGTGACGTCGATAGCCGTGCGCATCACGGTCAGTGGGGTGCGCAGCTCGTGAGAGGCGTTCGCGACGAACCGGCGCTGGCTGGCGAACGCCGCGTCCAGCCGGGCCAGCATCGCGTCATACGTGTCAGCCAGCTCCTTCAGCTCGTCGTCCGGCCCGGTCAGGGCCAGCCGCTCGCCCAGGTTCTCCTCGGAGGCCCGCCGGGCCGCGCCGGTGATGGCGTGCACCGGGCGCAGCGCCCGCCCGGCTACCACCCAGCCGACCACCCCGGATGCCACGCCCATCACCCCCAGGCCGACCAGCGAGTACAGCAGCAACTGGTGCACCGCCACGTCACGCTGGCTGGTCGCGCCGACCTTGACCCCCTGGGTGAAGCCCTGCTGGCACTTGCTGAACAGGCCCTTATCCGCGGCGGGCAGTAGGCGCTTCTTAGCCTCGCTCATCACCTTGCCGCACTCGCCCATGAGCTGTTTGTCGGCCGCGGACCCCGACGCGGTGCTGGGGGCCTTCTCGGCCGACGTGGTCAGGCTGCGCACCACGAACGTGTACGTGAAGGCGAGCAGCATGGCCGCGGCCAGCAGGAACAGCCCACTGTAGATGAGCGTGAGCCGGAGCCGGATGGTGCGCTGGCGGGGGCGCTTCACGGCACCCGCAGCCGGTAGCCGCTGCCGATCACGGTCTCGATCAGCGGCGGGTCGCCGAGCTTGCGGCGCAGCCGGGCCATCGTCACCGACACCGTGTTGCTGAACGGGTCGGCGTGCTCGTCCCATACGTTCTCCAGCAGCTCTTCCGCGCTGACCACGGCACCGTCCGCGCGCAGCACCGCTTCCAGCACGCCGAACTCCTTCCTGGTCAGCGTCAGCGCCCGCCCGTCCCGGCTGGCCCGGCGGCGGGCCCGGTCCACGGTCAGGTCGCCCCGGGTGAGCACCGGCGGGGTGGACGGGCTGCGCCGGGACAGCGCCCGGACCCGGGCCACCAGCTCGGTGAACGCGAACGGCTTGGGCAGGTAGTCGTCGGCGCCCAGATTGAGCCCGTCCACCCGGTCCTCCACCGCCGCGGCCGCGGTCAGCATGAGGATCCGGGCCGTAGTCGGCCCGGCCACCAGGCCGGCACACACCGCGTCGCCATGCACCCGCGGCAGGTCGCGGTCCAGCACCACCACGTCGTACCGGTTCAGCACGGTGGCCTCGATGGCGGCGGCGCCGTCGTAGGCAACGTCCACCGCCATGCCCTGATCACGCAGTCCTTCCGCGATCCGGTTGGCCAGCGCCTTCTGATCTTCCACCACCAGCACCCGCACGGCTCCATGCTGCCGCAGCCGGCATGACAAGGACATAACAGTGGCAGCGCCAGCTGCCTCGCCTCTGGCCAGGCCAGGCCGGGTAGCCGGGCGGGCGGCACTGGGCGGGCACTGGCCGTTCTGTAGCGGGGGTGTTATGGGGCGCGGCGTAGACCTCTGGCGGGGTTCCACATCAGCGCAATCAGGGAGGTCCACGATGAGAATGAGGGCGGGCATGCTGGCCGTAGGGCTGCTGGCCGTGCTCGGCGCCGGGTGCGGGGGCAGCGCCGCGCCCGCTACGGTGCCCAGCCTGGGCGGGGCCAGCGGCGGGGCGGGTACGGGCGGCAACCGGGCCGCGGAACTGCGCGCGGCCGCGCAGTGCATCCGGCAGCATGGCGTGCCCGGCTACGCCGATCCGGCGCTCACCCCGACCGGGGTGTACAGCGACTCGCGCAGCATCCAGGACGCCAGCCAGGCCGCACTGAGCGACGTGCGCGCGGCGTGCGGGGCGCTGATGGCCCGGGCCGGGCTGAACCCGGAGAACGAGCCGCCGGCCCCGCCGCAACTGGTGCAGGCCGGGGTGCGTTCCGCGGAGTGTGCCCGTGCGCACGGGCTGCCCAATGTGAAGGATCCGACCTCCCACACGCCATACACACCGGGGCACGGGTTCGGCATGACCGCGGACGAGGTTCCGGCGGGCGGGAAGCTGAGCCAGGGCTTCCAGGAAGCGGCGCACGCCTGCGGACGGCTGTTCGCCGTGGAGATCCGCGCCTCGACCCTGTCGAGCCTGAGCAATGACGGCTGACCGGCCGCTGGGCTGGCGCCGCGGGCTGCTGGCCGGCGGCTGCGTGCTGGTGCTCGGGGGCGCGGCGGGCGGGCTGGCGCTGACGCTGGCCGGGCGGCCCGCCGCCGCCGCGGGCGGCCAGACCCGGCTGGCCACCGCGCAAGTGGTACGCACTGGGCTGGTCAACACGGTGCAGGTGGGCGGGTCGCTGGGGTACGCCGGTTCGGTCACCGTGGTCAACCAGACGGTGGGCACCGCGTACACGGCGCTGCCGCAGCCCGGGCAGGTGGTCCGCCGCGGCGCCCGGCTGTACGAGGTGGACGGCAGCCCGGTGCGGCTGTTCTACGGCGGCCGGCCGGAGTGGCGGGCCCTCGCGGTCGGCGTGACCGCCGGGCCGGACGTGGCCCAGCTGGACCGGAACCTGATCGCGCTCGGCTACGCCAGCCCGGCCACGCTGACCGTCAGCGACATCTACACCGAGGCCACGGCGTGGGCGGTGGCGCGCTGGCAGGTCGCGGCCGGGCTGCCGGCGACCGGGACCGTGCCGCTCGGCCAGGTGGTGTACGCGCCGGGTGCACTCCGGGTCCTGACGGTGCCGGCCGCTCCCGGCACGCCCGCCGCGGCGGGCGGCACCGTGCTGACCGCGACCTCCGACCGGGCGGTGGTCACCGCGCAGCTGCCGGTGAGCCAGGAGTACCTGGTCCGGCCGGGTGACCGGGTCACCGTGACGCTGCCGGACGGTACCACCACCACGCCGGGGGTGGTCACCTCGGTGTCATCGGTGGCCACGGGCGGCGGCGCGGCCGGGGGCTCGTCGCCGGGATCGTCGAACGAGCCCCCGGGCGCGTCGTCGGGCAGCGGATCCTCCGACGGGGGCGGGTCCGGTAGCTCGGCCTCGGTGCCGGTCACGGTCCGGCTGGCCCACCCGCGGCTGGCCGGGCATCTGGACCAGGCCCCGGTCGTCGTCAACATCGTCAGCGCCCGGGCCAGGAACGTGCTGGCGGTGCCGCTGAACGCACTGGTCGCGCTGGCCGGCGGCGGGTACGCGGTCCAGGTCGTGCAGGGCCGTACCGCGCACCTGGTGGCGGTGCATACCGGGCTGTTCGGCAGCACGCTGGTCCAGGTCAGCGGGTCCGGGCTGCATCAGGGTGTCCGGGTGGAGGTGCCCGCGCCGTGACCGGGCCGGGGCGCAGAGCCAGCACCGTGCTGGAGCTTTCTGGGGTCGGCAAGGTGTACCCGGGTGCACCGCCGGTGACCGCGCTGGGCCGGGTGGACCTGCGGATCGCGGCCGGGGAGAGGCTGGCGGTCCGCGGGCCGTCCGGGTCGGGTAAGTCCACTCTGCTGCACATCCTCGGGACGCTGGAACGGCCGACCACCGGGGTGGTCCGGGTGGCGGGCCGGGACGTGTCCGCGCTGTCCGACGCGGAGCTGTCCGGGGTGCGCGGGCACCGGATCGGCTTCGTGTTCCAGCAGTTCTTCCTGCTCGATCACCTGGACGCGGTGGACAACGTGGCCCTCGGCCTGCTGTACCGGGGCGGCCCGGTCCGCGAGCGGCGGCGGGCGGCGCGGGAGGCGCTGCGCCGGGTCGGCCTGGGCCACCGGCTACGGCACCGCCCGCCGCAGCTGTCCGGGGGCGAGCGGCAGCGGGTGGCCATCGCCCGGGCGGTGGCCGGGCAGGCGGCGGTGGTGCTGGCCGACGAGCCGACCGGCAACCTGGACAGCGCGACCGGGGACGGCATCATCGCGCTGCTCACCGAGATCGCCGCCGACGGCACCGCGGTGGTGGTGGTCACGCACGACCCGGGCGTGGCCGCGGCGATGGACCGGGAGGTCGAGATGCGCGACGGCCGGGTCCTATCCGACACATGCGGGCTGGAGGTGACTCCATGACCGCGGTGCGGGCCGGCGAGCGCGGTGGCGGGCCGGTGCCCCGGTCCCGGCTGCGGCCGCAGGACACACTCCGCGCCGGTGCCGGGTCGCTCCGGTCGCGAGCCTGGCGGGCGGCGCTGTCCGCGCTGGGCGTGGCCATCGGTATCGGCGCCGCCGTCGCGGTGCTCGGCGTGTCCGCTTCGTCGCGGGCGGGCCTGCTCCGCGAGCTGGGCGCCGAAGGGAACCTGCTGACCGTGGGGGCCGGGCAGGACTTCACCGGCGCCCCCGCGCCGCTGCCGCTCACCGCGCCCGGCATGATCGCCCGGATCCCGCCGGTCGAGTCGGTGTCCGCGGTGGGCTACGTGCCCGGTGCGATCGTGCTCCGCACGGCCGCGATGCCTTCGGTGGACAGTGGCGGCATCTCGGTGCTGGCCACCCAGACCAGCCTGCTGCGCACGCTCGGCGGCCGGGTGGCGCGGGGGGCGTTCCTCAACGCGGCCACGGTCCGGTACCCGGCCGTGGTGCTCGGCGCGGTCGCCGCGCGCACACTGGGGATCAGCCGGGTGACCATGGGGACCCAGGTCTACCTGGGCAATCACTACTTCACTGTGGTCGGCATCCTGCGCCCGGTGCCGCTGGCCCCGGAGATCGACGAGGCCGCGCTGGTCGGGTTTCCGGTGGCCGATTCGCTGCTGGGTCTGGGCGGTCACCCGACCGAGATCTACCTGCGGGCGCTGCCGGACCAGGTGCAGGCGGTCGCGTCGGTGCTGCCGTTCACCGCCAACCCGGCTCTGCCCGAGGCCGTGCAGGTCAGCCGGCCGTCTCAGCTGCTGGCCGCCCGGGCCCAGGCCAGGTCCGCGCTGACCGGGCTGTTCCTCGCGCTCGGCGCGGTGGCGGTGCTGATCGGCGGGGTGGGCATCGCCAACATCATGGTGATCTCGGTACTGGAACGCCGCAGCGAGATCGGCCTGCGCCGCGCGCTGGGCGCGACCCGGCGCCAGGTCGGCGCCCAGTTCCTCACCGAATCGGTGCTGCTGTCGGTGGCGGGCGGGGCAGGGGGAGTGGGGCTTGGGGCACTGGCCACTGTCGGCTACGCGGTGGCGACGGGGCAGTCGATGGTGCTGCCCTGGGCCGCGGCGGCGGGTGGCATCGGGGTGGCCGTGCTGGTCGGCATGGTGGCCGGTGTCTACCCCGCCGCCCGCGCCGCCCGCCTCCCCCCAGCCGAGGCCCTCCGCTCCACCTGAGTCCCCTCTCCATGATCGTGGTCGATTAGCGCCAGATAGCGCCCCCTTTTGACCACGATCATGGGAAGGCGGGGCAGGATACGGGGGCGAGCCGACAAATGGGCTGGAGTTGCGCACAGCCGGGCTGGATGGCCGGGGTTATCCACAGAGCTGGAATCTCCGGTCGGCTGACACCCGGGCCTGGGCGACGCTGATCGTGTGTCAGGTGAGCTTCGCGACGGGCTTTCAGAAGTACTTGGCTCGCAGGAGGGCGTGCTGTCCCGCGGGCAGGCGCTGGACCATGGCCTGTCCGCAGCCGCGATACGAGTGCGGCTGCGCAACGGCCGTTGGCAGCGCCTTTACCCAGGCGTCTATGCCACGTTCAGCGGTGAGCCCACCAGGATGGCGCTCATCTGGGCGGCCGTTATCACCGCCGGGCCAGCCGCAGTGATCAGCCATCAGACAGCGGCTGAGCTTTACCAGTGCGGCCGCCGCGGGAATACAGCTCTCCACGTGACCGTCCCAGTCCAGCGCCGCGTGCGTCAGACAGCGGTGCCAGCGTGCCGTGGCCCAGCGTCGCCGTGGCAGCCGGAAGTGCCACGACTAATCATTCATCGGTCAGATCGGGTGTACCAGGCGCGTCATCCCGTTTTGCTGCCGGCACGTACCCGGATCGAAGAGACCATGGTCAACCTGACCCAGGTGGCGGCGACCTTTGATGAAGCCTTTCAGTGGCTCTGCTACGGGTGTGCCGGCCGCCTCTGCACGGTCAGCATGATCCGCCGGGCGTTAGCGCTGCGAAAGAAACTGCGCTTCCGGGCCGAACTGGAGATTGCACTTGGTGACATCGCGAGTGGTGTGCACTCTCTACTGGAGCGCGGATACGTCCGTGGGGTGGAACGGTCGCACGGGCTGCCCACCGCGCAGCGACAAGTGCCGGTGACCCTCGGCCGCCGTCGGCGCTATCTCGACAACCTGTACCGGGACTACGGCGTTGCGGTGGAGTTGGACGGGGCAGCCGCGCATCCAGCCACGCAGCGCTGGCAGGACATTCACCGGGACAACTCACTGGAGGCGGCCCTCCGCGTGACCACCTTGCGCTACAGCTGGTCCGACGTGACGGATCGCCGATGCTGGATGGCCGCCGAGATTGGCACTGTACTCACCCAGCGCGGCTGGCCCGGTCAGCTACGTCGCTGCGCTCCCGGATGCCCGGCGGTCCCATGATCGTGGTCGATTAGTGCCAGATAGCGCCCCCTTTTGACCACGATCATGGATGGGTGAGGGCGCGGTCAGCGGGTGGCGGGGTGGGGGGTCATCCAGCGGCCGGCCAGGATGCGGCGGCGCCGGCCCAGGATGAGCAGCACGCTGGTGGTGGCCAGGCCGGCGGCGGCAACGGCTAGCCCGGCCACCCCGCTGTTCGTGATGGACATGGCCAGGCCGGCCAGGCCCCCGACCACCCAGGCCAGCTGGTGGATGGTTTCCGACGCGGCCAGCGTGGAGGAGCGGACCTCTTCCGGGATCTCCCGCTGCACGATCGAGTCCAGCGCCAGCTTGGCCAGCACCTGGCCGGAGGCGGCCACCAGGGCCACGATCAGCGCCGCCCACAAGCCGAAGAACACGGCGCAGGCCGCGGTGACCACGGTCGAGATGCCCAGCATGGTGAACATGATCAGATGCGGCGCCCGGGCCCGCAGCAACGCGCCGATCCCGGTGCCGATGAACCCGCCCGCCCCCGCGGCCGCGATCATCTCGGCCAGCGCGACCTTGTCCGGAGTGCCCGCGAAGTGCACGGTGCGGAGCAGGAACGCCAGGAAGAAGATCATGTAGCCGGAGAAGGCGCGCAGTGCCGCGTTGCCGCGCATGGCCTCGCCGACGATGGGGCCGACGCTGCGCAGCGTGGTCGCCCACCGGGCCCGCTTCGGTGCCCGCTGGGCGCTGGGGTGACCCGCCCCGGCCTGCCCGTTCGGCTGGTGCCCAGGGTGGCCGGGATGCCCGTTCCCGGCGGTGGGTGCCTGGTGCGGCTGGGCGTAACCCGGATGCGGCTGGGCCGGGTGCGGGGCGGTGGGGTACTCACTGGGCCGGTAGGGATGAGCGCCGTGCGCGCCTGCCCCAGGTGATCCCGCGCCATCGGCGCCATGCGGGCCGGCCTGGTGCGAGGTGGTTCCAGCCGGATCGCCGGCTGCGGCCGGAGCCTCATCGACGCTGGTGGGCAGCCGGATGCCGAGCGCGATCGCGGCCAGGTAGACCACCGTGCCCACTCGCAGCGTCCAGGCGCCGCCTTCCGCGCCTCCGCCCGCCAGGAACGAGACGGCAGCGGCGGCTCCCACACCCACCGCCGACGAGATCAGCGCGGCCAGCGAGATCCGCGCGTTGGCCGACACCAGCGTGATCTTGGCCGGGAGCAGCCGCGGGGTGACCGCGCTGCGGGTCACCCCGTACGCCTTCTGCAGCACGAGCACGCCGAACGCGGCCGGCAGCAGAGTGACGGTGTCGTTGTGCTGGGCCGCCCCGGCCATGCCCCAGCAGAGCAGGCCGCGGGCCAGCAGGGTGCCCAGCATGATGTACCGGCGGCCATCACGGACCCGGTCGAGCATCGGCCCGATGACCGGGGCCAGCAAGGCGAACGGGGCCATCGTGATCAGCAGGGTCAGCGCGATCCGGCCGCGGGCCTGGTCCACCGACGTGCTGAAGAACAGCGTCCCAGCCAGCGCCACCGCGACGAACGCGTCCGCGGCCGCGCCCGCGGCGGTGAGTTCGAGCAGCCGGTCCAGCCCGGTCCGGTCGGCCCCGGACGCCCGGGTCATCCGGCGGATGACCCGCTCCGTCCCACGGGCGGTACTGGCCCCCGCATGCCCGGCCGAGCCGAGACCCGATGCGAAGCTACGGGCTGCCCGCTTGGCTCGCGGCCCCGCACCGGACAGTCCCATGCTCCAAGTCTCTGCCATGACAGCCCGTGGTGCGACCTGACCTTGCGCGATCTTTCCCGCACGTGCCGCGATCAGGCCCGAGGGCCCGGATAGTCCCGTCGCCTGCAGCGGTTCCTTCTGACTCGGAATCGTAACGACGCGCTGAAGTATTAAAACTCTGTGTAATCATATTGCCGCGCTTGAGCGTCCTGCATGTGGCTCCTCATCAGTTGCCAGGGACGCGTGGAGAGTTTGACCAGACAGGTTCCCAGGAGGAACTAAATCTGCCCAACCGCATCAGGTGCAGTCATCCATGTCCAGGTATGCCTACGGAGTGTCACAGCATGCTCGCAAAAGCTGGGACGGTTCCTCTTCAAACCCGCACGGGAGAGATACGGGTCAAAGGTGTCCGAGGAAACGTCATCTGACTTGAATCCGGAAACGGAACCCACGCTCGCGGATCGGTGGGAAGCGGATCCGTCCTCGCCGGCCGGGGTGCTGCCGGAGATCAGTACTGCGCCGGCGCTTACACGCAGGAAGGGCCAGCGCAGGCAGCGGCCGAAGGTATCCATTCCGGGCGTTCTTGTTGTTGCCGGGATCATCGCTTCTGGTGTGCTTGTGACGGAGTGGCGGCCAGCGCGCTGGCTGGTCTACGCCGCCTGGATGATGCCGATAATGGAGCTGGCGTTGCTGACGGCCGGGCAGGCTTGGTTCCGGTGGCGATTTCGGGTAGCTCCGGAGGGGAAATTCCAGCACGCGATCATCCAGGTCACTACGAAGGGCGCGGAGTACGAGCGGGTCAGCGAAATCATCGCCCAGATCCGTTCCTATCGCCTGTCCATGGACTATCAGATCTGGGTTGTCCTTGAGCCGGGCCATCGCACCGACTACCCGCAGGCTGACCGCGTCCTGGTCGTGCCCGAGTGGTTCACCGCCAGGTCGGCGCACAAGGCTCGCGCGCTGGAGTACTCGCGGCAGGTGCGAGCGTCGCTGGGTTACGACCGTTCCGACGTGAAAATCATCTTCAACGACGATGACGTGACCCTGACGAAGAGCTACATCCAGCGGGCGTTCGCGGCCGACTACGACATCTGTGAGGGGGTGGTGACGCCACGGACGGCATACGGATTGCGCCCCTGGGGTCACTTCCTCACCTCGCATGCTGACGACATCCGAACCCATGCCTGCCTGGTCTACTGCTCGGTCTTCCAGGGGATCTTCCGCCGTCCGCTCCATGTGCACGGCGAGGGAATGGTGGTCACCGGCCGGGCCGAAGCGGAAGTCACCTGGGACTGGCCGGTGCTCGCCTCCGAGGACCTGGTGTTCGGGCACAAGGCGGCCCGGGCGGCCTGTCGTGGGGCTGGTTCCACGAGTACGCCGAAGTGACGTCGCCCTGGTCGCTACGGGATTTCATCACGCAGCGGGAACGGTGGCTGTGGGGTGACATCCACGCTATGCGGCACCGCGAGGCGCTGCCGCTGCTGGGTTCCCTGATGGTGGCCGGGAAGTACCTGGCCGGAGTGCTGGCCCTGGTGTGTTCCGCGACCGGCCTGTACCTGCGGTTCTCCGGCGCGATTCCGGCGACCTCGCCGTCTTCGAGTACGCGAAGTTGTCGGTGATCGCCTGGGTAGCTGGTGTTTTTCGCGTGCGGCTGGATCGGCGCCTCGGCCGCAGTGGCAACGGCGACCAGATGACTCGCGGCTGCTGGCGGGGGTGCTGGCCGTGGTGATGATGCCCGCTAGCCTGCTGCTGACATTCGCCGCCATAGCAGTCCCGCTGGTGCAGGGGGACCCGCGCGCATTCAAGACGATCAGGAAGACGAGGGGAACGTCATGAACTTGGTTGGGAAGAGCACTCGCAGGTGCGGGCGCGCTAGGCGTGCTCATAGCGGGATGCACGGCCGCGGCGCACCTCAGGGCATTCCAGCCCAGCGACCCGTCCACCGCTGTCCCGCCATCTCTGGCCGCGAGTACAGGACGCGCGGCATGCAGCTGCGGCGTCGACGTGGACGCATACACGTACCAGGGGCCAGAACATCCCGCTGCGGCCAATGCGGTCGTGAAGTATGCGCTTAGTCTGCATGCGAACGCGATCTCCATCACGTTCCCGTTCTTCATGAATGGCCCGCATGCTCCGGGCGTGACCACGAGCGAGTCAACGCCTACGCCACATGAGATGGCAGTTATCACTCGGATTGCGGAGGCACATGGCCTGTACGTGGCATTCCGGCCACTGCTGGATGAGACGAGCATCGATCACGAGTTCCGAGGCAACATGCAGCCAGCAACCCGGCACTGGTTCGCGTCGTACCGGCAGTTTCCTGCTGCCGTACGCGAAGGCGGCGCAGCGTGCCAGGGCGCAGGAGTTCGTGGTCGGCACCGAGTTGAGCAGCCTGTACAAGTCGCCCCGGTGGTATCCCCTGGATGCCGCGGTGCGGCGCGTCTACCACGGGACGCTCGCGTTCGACTCCAACTGGTACGGCGTATCCAGTCTCCAGGGTGCGGGTGGCAGGGGACTGGCCGAAGGTGTGGACGCCTACCCAGCGATCCCATCGCACATCGATGAGGGCTGGAAGGTCTACGACCGCCGGCTACCTCGTGGCACAGTCGAGATGGAGGTCGGCATCGCCGCCGTCCAGGGCGCGTACGCTGCTCCCTACAAGCACAAGTGGCCAGGGAAGCCCATTGACGGAACGGTGCAGGCTGCCTGGTTCACGGCAGCCTGCCACGCCGCAGCGCAGGCGCACCTCGGCGGGATCTACTTCTGGTCGATCGGCCTTGGGCACCACGTTCCCGGGCCCGACCATCCAATCCGCTCAACTGGGGCTGGCGGCAGTCCAGGCGGCTAAGGCGATCTCTGCGTGCTTCGTGGACTGAGCGGGAAGGCACCGCCGGTGACGGCGACCACTGGGACTCTCGGCTGTCGACAGGCCGCCACCCACCCGCGCTGGCCTCTGGGGAAGCTTGCGGTGGGCGCCGCTCGCGGTAACACTGGTCAGCTCCAAGTCGTCCTGTCGGTGCGCCTCCTCAGAGCCCCGATTCCCGTCGTGGGGACGAAGGCCGCTACATCTATGCCGGCCACCAGTTGATCTACGAGTTCTGGCATGGCGGTGGAGCCCGTACTACGAGACCTACTTCTCCGGTGCCCCGGTCTTGTATCCCGTCCTCGCGGCGATGGCGGATCACTCTCGCGGCCTTCGGGCGTCCGGCTCATGTCCTCGTGTTCATGCTCGCTACCACTGCCTACTGTACGCTACGACGCGGCGGCTATTTGGCTACTGGGCGGGGGTAGCTTCGGCCGCCCTGTTCGCCATGATCGGGCTTACGCATTACCATCGGCGTATACGGAAACTACGACGCGATGGCCTTGATGCTAATCGCGGCTAGCGGCGTACTGTGCGGCGCGTACCAGCCGGGATCGCCGGCAGTGGCAAGTGGCTGATCGCGGTACCGCTCATGCTACTCGCCGCAAACGCGACCAAGTACTGACGTTGCGTTCGACCCAGCGGTCATAGCCCTCGCCGCGTAGCAGGTCGCATGGGCTGGCGTGACGTCGTCGGGCGCGCTTAACGCTGACGGTGCCACCGTGGCCTTTCTTTGCCTGGCTGCGGCCCTTGCCGGTGGGGCCTACCTCAAAGGGATGCCTGTTCACCACCCTGAACAGTTCCAGGGCAGCAATAATCCGTAGGCGCGAAGCTACAGCCAACTCGCGCGTATCCTCGATGGGTCGTGGGGATGGATCGGCCTCGCATTGTCAGTGCTCCTTCGCATGCCGTGCTTTGCCTCTGCGCGGAGGGACATGTCGCGGACGGTGCTGCTGGCCGTGCTGGTATTCTCGGTGTCCTTGTCACCGTGGAAGCCCTGAAGCTACATAGCGACCAGTCGATGGGCAAGCATGATGACTTCAGTATTTGTTCGCGTGCATTGGGCGCGGGTATGCTCTCAACTACGTTCCCGGCTCACCCGTCATCATGCGCCAAGTGGGTGACTGGCGTAAGGGCCTGTTCGGTCCTCGGGGGTGCGGGGAGTCTACTACGGGCCACCGCTCACGTATTGATCGGGCGTCCGGGGCGCAGATTACACGCAGTCTATAAATGGCGCCATCGGGCTTGCCAGCTATATCTGAAACCCGGGGTCCGGTTCCTGCTGGGCGGCCTGATGATGCCGAGATGATGTACTACCGACCATGTCAGCATCCCGTGGTGGAACGTATGCGACGACCAGTACATCAAGTACCCAATTCCCGGCCGCGGGGGTGACTCACATGGGAGGCGGCTGGACGGGCGTGCTGGTGCTCCTGCCGGAATGCATGTACTTGGAAGGGATCGCCGGCTACGCGGCCGCCATCCACGCGCATTGGTTCGCGCTTCGTATCTCTATACGGCCGGGGACGACAGTCGGAGGACGCGCATATCACGGCGGCGGTCGATCGCACACGCGGTATTGCTGCTAACGCGGCTGGGGAATGCCCCTACCTGGATCTACCTCCCGGACTACCGGAGGCTCTTCGAGACGGCATGCGTAAGCGTCAAGACAAGGCTCGGATGTCGGCTTAGCGTTGATCCGTCGTGATCTGAGCTATCCGGGGCAGGACGCCGCTGGGCCGGCGTCACCGTGCCTTCGACCAGAGCAGGGGCATCGCGCGGCTATCATCGGTCGAGGTAGACAAGTCGTAGACGCACGTATTCTGCCTGTTCAGGACGGTGGCGCCGGGCGCAGGCCCGGCTGCTGACCGGCCGGGTGATATTCGCCGCACGGCGGTGCGTGGATGGGGGAGAATTGCTCACCGTGAGCCCAGTGCGCGGAAGGACCAAGGAGCCCGACGAGACCTGTGCGCAGGCCGTCGACCTGGCACGAGCCGCCGCCGAGGAGATGGCGGGTCCGGCCGGAGTCGGCGAGCACCTAGGTGTGACGTCAGATGGTGACCGTGTGGTGACGCACCAGTTCCGCAGCCTGGATCCGGCCTACCGGGGCTGGTGCTGGGCCATCACCGTGGCCCGGGCCTCCCGGTCCAAGTATGTGACGGTGAGCGAGGGTCTCCTGCTGCCCGGGTCTGAGGCCATCCTGGCCCCGGACTGGCTGCCGTGGCGGGAGCGGCTGCGGCCCGGTGACCTCGGCCCGGGTGATCTGCTGCCCGCGGCGCCGGACGACGCACGGCTGGTCCCGATGGCCACGCTGGACGGGGATGACGGGCTGACCGACTGGGGCGAGTCCAGCTGGGCGGTTCCCGGGGCGGAACTGGCTGGCCTGACCGCCGCCGACGCCGAGGACGACGCCGAGGATCAGGACGACACGGCGGACGCTGCGGACACGGGCGACGCAGCCGA
This sequence comes from uncultured Actinomycetes bacterium, assembly GCA_963747705.1. Lineage (GTDB taxonomy): Bacteria > Actinomycetota > Actinomycetes > Streptosporangiales > Streptosporangiaceae > RYN-230. The sequence continues at coordinate 28,299 of CAVVGF010000014.1, forward strand.
CAGTACGGACGCGTCGGCCGCCGCTACCGCCACCCGCCTGGCCGTCGAGGCCAGGGCTAGTGCGGTCCCGGACACGGTGCCGCTGCGGGCCCGGGTGCTGTCCTCCATCGGGCGGGATGACACCGCGCTGCGCTGGTACACCAGCGAGCACGGGCCCAAGACCCCGCTGGCGCACGCCGCGCCCGGGCTGTGCGCGAGCTGCGGCTTCTACGTCCGGATGGCTGGCCCGCTGGGCCAGGTGTTCGGCGTCTGCGCCAACGCCTACGCGCCGGACGACGGCCGGGTCGTGTCCGTCGATCATGGCTGCGGCGCGCACTCCGAAGCGGTCTTCGCGCCGTCAGCGGAACAGCCGCTCCGCCCGGTCATCGACGAACTCGGCTACGACCTGGTGGACATGCCCGGCGTGTCGGTCGAAGAGACCGTGTTCGAGCCGCTGGAGCACAACTAGCGCCGCGGACATGACCACCCTGTTGTTGATGTTGACTCAGCGGCCCCTAGCGTGTCGGCTACTCCACATCAACAAGCAGGCCGCTGGTTGACAGTCTGCCACTGGTCACAGCCAGCACCACGGTCCTCACCAGCCGCGACCCGGCCGGCGCTGACCCGGTGGTCCCGGGCCTCAGGCTTGGCTCTCCTGCTCGTCGCGAGGCTGCGGCTGGGCCTGGGCGCGGCGCTCGGCCGCCCTGGCCCGTGATCGCTGCAACCGGGGCACGTACCACAGGCCGAACAGGCCCATGCCCGCGCCGACCGCGCAGGTCCACACCCACCAGCGCTGGCCCGGGGCCAGGTGCTGACGCAGCACCAGCACGCTGATCAGGGCGATTACCCAGGCTGCGGTGATGACCGCGGTGACCAGCCGGTCGTTCGCCTCGAGCGGGGCCGGCGCGGGCCGGAGTTTCCTGGTCACCGATCCAGGCTAGCCGCTCGCTGCCATGGTGTACTTGTCCCACACCCCCCTGGGGGTGCCCACCCGTTCGCCTTGCTAAGGGTTTGACGGAATGCTCCGGCGCCGCATATCGTTAGCAAAAGTAATGACTCAGGCTAATGAAAATGACGTCCACACCGACCAGGTCCGACGCGGGCCTGGCCACAGCACTACGGATCTCGGTGAGCCGGCTGGCCCGGCGGCTGCGGGTCGAGCGGATCGCGCCCGGGCAGGTGGAGCCGGTGCTGTCGGACACGCAGTTCGCCGCGCTGGCGACGCTGGAGAAGCAGGGCCCGATGAGCCCGGGCGAGCTGGCCAGTCACGAGCGGGTACAGCCACCATCGATGACCCGCGTCATCGCCGCGCTGGAGGAATGGCAGCTGGTCACGCGGAGCGCACATGCTTCCGACCGGCGCCAGGTCGTGCTGACCGTGACCCCGGCGGGCCGGGAACTGGTGATCAGGGCACGCCGCCGCCGGGACGCCTGGCTGGCGAAGCGGCTGAACGAGCTGACGCCGCAGGAACGGGCGACGCTCCGGGCGGCCGCACCGATCCTGGAGAAGCTCAGCCAGTCCTGAGCCAGCCCGCCAACCACGGGCGGGACCGGCCGCGCACGTTCCGGTCGCTGAGCACGCGCAACTACCGGCTGTTCGCCACCGGGCAGGTCATCTCCAACAGCGGCACCTGGATGCAGCGGGTGGCGCAGGACTGGCTGGTCCTCGACCTCACCCACGGCAGCGGCACCGCGCTGGGCATCGCGACCGGGCTGCAGTTCCTGCCCATGCTGGTCAGCCCCTGGGGCGGGGCGATCGCCGACCGCTATCCCAAGCGGCGCATCCTGATGTTCACCCAGACGGCCATGGGCCTGCTGGCGTTCATCCTGGGCCTGCTGGCTGTCACCGGTGCGGTCCGCATCTGGCAGGTCTACGCGCTCGCTTTCGGCCTCGGCCTGGCCACCCTGGTTGACAACCCCACCAGGCAGGCCTTTGTGACCGAGATGGTCGGCCGGACCGATATGCCTAACGCCATTGCCTTGAACTCAGCCATCTTCAACCTGGCCCGGATTGCCGGGCCGGCCGCCGCCGGACTGATCATCGGCGCGGTCGGTACCCCGGTTGCGTTCTTCGTCAACGCGGCGTCGTATGGCGCGGTGCTGATCAGCCTCAAGCTGATGCGGCCCGAGGAGCTGTACCCGGCGCCGCCGGTGCCCCGGGCCAAGGGCCAGCTCCGCCAAGGGCTGCGTTATGTGTGGTCCACGCCGGCCCTGCTGATGCCGATGGTGCTGATCTTCTTCGTGGCCACGTTCGGGATGAACTTCCAGGTGACTAACGCGCTGATGTCCCGGCAGGTGTTCCACACCGGGGCCACCGCGTTCGGCATCGCCTCCGCGGTGTTCGCGGCCGGTGCGCTGGCCGGTGCGCTGCTGGCCGCCCGCCGGGGCAAGCCTGGCCTGCGGCTGCTGGTCCTCGCGGCGTTCGCGTTCGGGGCGCTTGAGGTGGCCACCGCGCTGATGCCGTCGTTCTGGCTGTTCCTGGCCCTGCTCGTGCCGACCGGGCTCACCTTGCTCACGCTCAACACGGCGGCCAACTCGGTGGTCCAGCTGAGCTCCGCGCAGGACATGCGCGGCCGGGTGATGGGCATCTACATGCTGGTCTTCCTGGGCGGCGCCCCGTTCGGGTCGCTGCTGGTCGGCTGGGTGGCCGAACAGTTCGGCCCGCGGATGAGCCTGCTGGCCGGCGGGGTCATCTCGGCTGCGGCGGCGGCGGTCATCGGCCTGCTGCTGGCCCGGCGCCGGGGGATCACGGTGCGGCATGCGGTGCGCCCGCAAGAACTAGCCCGAATAGTCGCCTGATCCCATCACGAGAGCTTGACATGCTACCAATGGCCTATGCGGTTGTTCGTCGCGGTAGCCATCCCGGATGAAGTAGCCGGCGAACTGGAAGCGGCCGTGGCACCGCTCCGCGAGGCCTGGCCCGACCTGCGCTGGACCCGTCCTGAGGCGTGGCATCTGACACTGGCGTTTCTCGGTGAGGTCAGTGAGACGGTAGTGACCCGGCTGACGCCGCGGCTGGAACGGGCCGCGGCCCGGCATCCATCGATATCCCTGGCCCTGGGCGGGGCCGGCGCGTTCCCCGGGGCGGCACGGGCCCGGGTGCTGTGGACCGGGGTGCACGGGGAGCGGCGGGCACTGGGTGCGCTGGCCGCGTCGGTGGCCGCAGCCGCGCGGCGGGCCGGCGCGCCCCCGGCCGAGGAAGGCAGGCGCTTCCAGCCCCATCTCACGCTGGCCCGGTGCCGGGCCCCGGTGGACGCGCGGGACCTGGTGGCGGGCCTATCCGGGTATGCGGGCAGCCCGTGGACCGCACAGGAGATCTACCTGATCCGCAGCCATCTGCCCGGCCACCAGGACGGCATGGCGGCCGGCCCGGCCCCGCTGCGCCAGCCCCGGTACGAGACCCTGGCCAGCTGGCCGCTCCAGGTCGCGGCCGTGCCCGCCCCTGAGCCGTGACCCTGGCATAGGCTGCGTGCTGTGATCCGCACAAACCGGTGGCTGCTGCCCACGGTGCTGATAGTCCTGGTGGCCGGGGCGCTCATCGGCGCGCTCCTGCATTGAGTACTGGCGGCCGGGTGGCCAGGCCGCTCACCGGCCCGGCGCTAGCCGTTCGGTAACGAAGTCGATGCAGGCGGTCAGGGCCTCGACGTCGGCCGGGTCGACGGCGGGGAACATGCCGATGCGCAACTGGTTGCGGCCCAGCTTGCGGTAGGGCTCGGTGTCCACGATGCCGTTGGCCCGCAGCGTGGCCGCCACGGCCGCGGCGTCCACCCCGTCGGCGAAGTCGATCGTGCCCACCACCTGGGAGCGCTGCGCCGGATCGGCCACGAACGGGGTGGCGTACGGCGCCTTCTCCGCCCAGGTGTACAGCCGGGACGAGGAGTCCGCGGTCCGCTCCACGGCCCAGCTCAGCCCACCCTGGCCAAGCAGCCAGTCCAGCTGCTCGGCCAGCAGCAGGAACGTGGCCACCGACGGGGTGTTGTAGGTCTGCTGCTTGGCCGAGTTGTCGATGGCGACCGGCAGCGAGAAGAACTCCGGGATGTACCGGCCGCTGGCCGCGATCTCCGCCGCCCGGTCCAGTGCGGCCGGCGACATCAGGGCCAGCCAGAGCCCGCCATCTGAGCCGAAGCACTTCTGCGGGGCGAAGTAGTACACGTCGCACTCGCTGACATCGACCGGCAGGCCGCCTGCCCCGCTGGTCGCGTCCACGATGACCAGCGCGCCCGGGTCGGCGCCCGGGACGCGGCGGACCGGCATGGCCACGCCGGTCGACGTCTCGTTGTGGGTCAGCGCGTAGGTGTCCACCCCGGTCTCGCCGCGCGCCGCCGGGTGGGTCCCGGGCGGCGACGCGATCACGGCCGGCTCCTCCAGCCACGGGGCCGCCTGGGTGACCGCGGCGAACTTGGCCGAGAACTCGCCGAACGCCAGGTGCTGCGACCTCTCCCGGACCAGGCCGAACGCGGCGATCTCCCAGAACGCGGTGGTGCCGCCGTTGCCCAGCACGACCTGGTAGCCGTCCGGCACCCGGAACAGCTCGGCCAGGCTCTCGCGAGCCCGCTGGACCAGGGACCGGACCGGGGCCTGCCGGTGCGAGGTCCCCAGACAGGTGGCGCCCGAGGCGGCCAGCGCGGCCAGCTGCTCGGGGCGCACCTTGGACGGGCCGCAGCCGAAGCGCCCGTCGGCAGGCTTGAGGTCAGCGGGGATGACGATGTCAGTCACGCAGTTAGCCTATTCCGGGGGGACGACCCCCCTGGACCCCCCGATCGCCGCTTCGCGCCGAACGTGGGCTCGGCGAGCACACGCCTGCGGCGTGCCTCGCCTCGCCCGCGCCTGCCGTGCTTTCCCTGCTAGACCTCGTCGAACACCTGGTCCGCGCCGGGCACGCTGCTCACCGGACGGGAGGGCGGCCCGATGTAACGGGCGCTGGGCCGGACCAGCCGGCCGGTCTGCTTCTGCTCCAGGATGTGCGCGGCCCAGCCCGCGGTCCGGGCGCAGGTGAACATAGAGGTGAACATGTGCGCCGGGACCTCGGCGAAGTCCAGCACGATGGCCGCCCAGAACTCCACGTTGGTGGCCAGCACGCGGTCCGGACGCCGGGCGTGCAGTTCGGCCAGGGCCGCGTCCTCCAGGGCCACCGCCACCTCGTACCGGGGCGCGCCGAGATCGCGCGCGGTCCGGCGCAGCACCCGGGCCCGCGGGTCCTCGGCCCGGTACACCCGGTGCCCGAAGCCCATCAGCCGGTCGCCATGGTCCAGCGCCGACTTGACGTACTTGACCGCGTCCCCGGTCTTCTCCACTTCCTCGATCATGGACAGCACCCGGGCCGGGGCGCCGCCGTGCAGCGGGCCGGACATCGCGCCGACCGCGCCGGACAGGGCGGCGGCCACGTCGGCGCCGGTGGACGCGATGACCCGCGCGGTGAACGTGGACGCGTTCATGCCGTGCTCGGCCGCCGACGTCCAGTACGCGTCCACCGCCTTGACGTGCCGTGGGTCGGGCTCGCCACGCCAGCGGATCATGAACCGCTCGACGATCGTGCGCGCCTCGTCAATCCGGTGCTGCGGAACCGGGGGCAGCCCCTGGCCGCGGGCGGACTGGGCCACGAAGGACAGCGCCATCACCGAAGCGCGGGCCAGGTCGTCGCGGGCCTGCTTGTCATCGATGTCGAGCAGCTGGTGCATGCCCCAGGCCGGGGCCAGCATGGCCAGCGCGCTCTGCACGTCCACCCGGATGTCACCGGAGTGCACCGGGATCGGGTACGGCTCGGCCGGCGGCAGCCCGGGGGCGAACTCGTTGTCCACCAGCAGGCCCCACACGTGCCCGAAGGACACGTGGCCGACAAGCTCCTCGATATCCACTCCCCGGTAGCGCAGCGCGCCACCCTCGCGGTCGGGTTCCGCGATGGACGTTTCGAAGGCCACCACGCCTTCCAGCCCAGGTACGAAATCGGACATTAGGCGGACCTCCGTGTCCTCGTGAGCCATGTGGAGTTCGTGCCTGGGTGTGGGCACGGCCCCGTGCTGACGCCGCCGAGCGGCAACCGGGGGGGTCATTCCGGTTAAGTCAACCCTGACCGAACCATATTCCGCTACGAGTTCGCATCGTGACACATGCCACGCTCGCGCACTGCCGCCACGGCCACCTGACTGCCTCGGCCCTGGGATGGCCACGGGCAGTGCTCACCCTGTGTGAGGATCATTCCCGTGGAACCGTTCACTCACCCGCCGCTGGCGCAGCACGACCTCGATGAAACCACCGTCCCGGCCAGCCCGCTCGACCTGTTCGGCACGTGGCTGGCGGCCGTGCTCGACGCCGGGCTGCCCGAGCCCACCGCGATGGTGCTGGCCACGGTCTCCGCGGCGGGCCAGCCCCGGGCCCGCACCGTGCTGCTCAAGGAACACGGGCCGGCCGGCTTCGTCTTCTACACCAACCGCACTTCGACCAAGGGCCGCCAGCTGGCCGCGAACCCCCGGGCCAGCCTGCTGTTCCCGTGGTACCCGATCCAGCGGCAGGTGATCGTCGAGGGCACGGTGACCGCGCTGTCGGTCAGCGAGAGCGAGCCGTACTTCCACTCCCGGCCGCATGGCTCCCAACTGGCCGCCTGGGCCAGCAGGCAGTCCTCGGTGCTGTCCTCCCGGGCCGAGCTGGACGCGCGCTACCGGGAAGCTGGAGCAGCGCTGGCCGGAGGGAACCCCGGTGCCGATGCCCGACTTCTGGGGCGGTTATCAGGTCCGCCCGGAGATGATGGAGTTCTGGCAGGGCCAGCCCAACCGGATGCACGACCGGATCCGCTACCGGCGCAGCGGCCAGACGTGGGAAGTAGCGCGTTTGTCGCCGTAGCATCAGGTGAGGAGGGAGGTCGCCAACACGGTGCACGGGCTCATCGACACCACCGAGATGTACCTCCGCACAGTCTTCGAACTGGAAGAGGAGGGCATCGTCCCGCTGCGCGCGCGGATCGCCGAGCGGCTGTCGCAGAGCGGGCCGACCGTCAGCCAGACCGTGGCCCGGATGGAGCAGGCCGGGCTACTGAAGGTCGAGGCTGACCGGCAGCTGGCGCTGACCGACGCCGGCCGCACGCTGGCCATGCGGGTGATGCGCAAGCACCGGCTGGCCGAGTGCCTGCTGGTCGGCGTCATCGGGCTGCCCTGGGAAGAGGTGCACGTCGAAGCCTGCCGCTGGGAGCATGTGATCTCAGAGAACGTGGAGCGGCGGCTGGTGCAGTTGCTGGACTACCCGGTGTGCTGCCCGCACGGCAACATCATCCCGGGCCTGGACGAGCTCGGTGTGCCGGCCGGCACCCAGCGGCGGGCCGAGGCCGCGGGCCAGGAGCGGGCCGAGGCGATGACCGCGGTCGCGGCGAGCCTGGCCGCGCCGGTCACGGTGCGCAGGATCAGCGAACAAGTCCAGAGCGACCCGTCGCTCATGCTTAAACTCAAGCGGATCGGGATACAACCCGGACGCGAGGTCACGCTCGCAGTCAGTGACGACGGTGTGCGAGTGACCAGTGAGGATAGGGTCGGCAGTGTCACAGCGGAGTTGCCTCGTCTGGTGGCGTCACACGTCTTCGTCACCCGGCGCTGAAGGCGGCCCCGGTGACTGACTGGGCCGATCCTGCGTACGAGTCCTACCTGCCGGCGGGCACCATCCTGAGCCACATGTCGGCGGCGCTGGTGGTGACCGACCCGCTGGGCAACCTGCTGTACGCGAACCCGTTCGCCACCCGGCTGTTCGGCTTCCCGGCCGACGGGAAGCTGCTCGGCCAGCCGGTGCTGACCCTCGCGTTCACCGGCGCTGACGCCAGGAAAGCCGCCGAGCTGGCCCAGCAGGTGCTGCGCGGCCACGACGGCGACGGCACGTTCGCGGTCATCCGGGCGGACGGCTCCCGGGTGTTCGTCCGCGCCGAGGCGATGCCGCTGCGGCACCCGTCCGGCGCGATCGACGGCATCGTGATCATCGCGCGGGAGGCCAGCCGGCGGAGCAGCCGCCGGGGCCGGGACCGGATCGCACTGCTGGACCGCATCGGCGAGCAGCTGTCCGGATCGCTCGAACTGACCATGACGTTGCGGCAGGTGGCCGAGACACTAGTACCGCAGTTCGCCGATCACTGCATCATCGACCTGGTCCAGGGGGACAAGCTGGTCCGCCGGGTGCAGACCAACACGGGCGGGTGGACGCCGCCGCCGGGCAGCTGGGCCAAGGTGGGGGATCCGGTCCGCTATCCGGAGGGTCACCCCTGCCAGCAGGCCATGGCCCAGGCGGACACGGTACTGGTCGAGAACCTCGACGACATCCCCGAGCGGGCACCCAGCCCAGGCAGCCTGGCCGCAGCTGAGCAGGTTGGGTTGTGCTCTATGGTCGCTGCCCCGCTGGTCGCCCGCGGTGAGCTGCTCGGCTGCATGAGCCTGGCCCTGTCCCGGCTGACCAAGCGGCACGAGCAGTACTACGACGCCGACGACCGCGACTTCCTCAGCGCCGTGGCCAGCCGGGTCGCGGTGGCCATCGACAACGCGCTGCTGTTCGAGGAGGAGCGGCGCACCGCGCTCGCGTTCCAGACCAGCCTGCTGCCGCAGGACCTGCCCGCCCTGGACGGCCTGGACGTGGCCTGCCGCTATGTGCCGGCCAAGCCGCTGGAGACGCATGGGCAGGGTATCCAGACGCAGGTGGGCGGCGACTGGTACGACATCATCCCGCTGTCCGCGGGCCGGGTCGGCATCGTCATCGGGGACGTGGAAGGCCGCGGGGCCCGGGCCGCGGCCGTGATGGGCCAGCTGCGGGCCGCGCTGCGTGCGTTCGCCCAGGACGACAAGCCGCCCGCGGAGATCCTGCGCAAGCTCGATGACTGGTGCCGCACGCTGGGCCCGGCCAAGGCCCGCCCGGACGGCTCGCTCAGCCCGGACCCGCCCACCGTGAGCTGCACCTACCTGGTCTACGACGCGTGGGCGCGCACCCTGTCCTTCTCCAACGCGGGCCATGACGCGCCGCTGCTCATCGTGGGCGGCGAGGTCGGCGAGCTGGAGATGGAACACAAGGGGGTGCTGCTCGGCGTGCGCGGCAAGGGCCTGCCCGGGCTGCCCACCTACCGGGAGGAGACCCGCTACCTGCCGGCCGGCTCGGCCCTGGTGCTGTACACCGACGGGCTCACCGACCGGCGGCACCGGCCGGACGGCCTCGGCACCTACTCCGAAGATGACGCCCGGCTGATGCTGCACCAGGCGGTGCACCGGGTGGCGCACGGCGACGTGGAGGAGATCGCCCAGGCCGCCGAGGATGCCGTGCCCGGGGACATCGACGATGACATGGCCATTGTCGCGATCCGCACCTCGCCGGTGGACCTGGCCTCGTGGGAGGGCACCTTCCCGGCCGAGCCGATCAAGGTGTCAGAGGCCCGGCGGCTGGCCGAGGCGACGTTCCAGTCCTGGGGCATGGAGCCCGAGCAGGTCGCCCTGGCCTGCCTGCTGGTGTCCGAGGTCGTGACCAACGTGGTGCTGCACACGGCCAGCGCACGCGCGCCCCGGCACTCGCTCGCCCTCGAGGTGGCCGGGGCCGCGGCACCGGCCACGCCCGGGCTGATGGCGGGCTGGGCGCCGGCCGGGCTGGCCGAGGATGGCCCGGACGCGGCCAGCAGGACGTTCAGCCTGCGGCTGCGCCGTGGCCGCGACGCGGTCTGGGTGGAGGTCTTCGACGACGACATGCGGCTGCCGCGGATCCGCAGCGCGGGGGAGACCGACGAGGGCGGCCGCGGGCTATACCTGGTCGATCAGCTCGCCACCCGGTGGGGCTCCCGGCCTACCCCGGACGGCAAGGCCGTCTGGTTCGAGATGCCCATCCGGCGCGATTGATTTTCGTCTGAGCCCAAGCCACTCCCCGGCGCTGGGGAGGCGAGGCGCGCCGAAGGCGTGTGCTCGCCGACCCGGGCGTTCGGCGCGAAGCGGCGAGCGGGGGGTCCAGGGGGGTCGTCCCCCCGGACTAGTTCTGCGTCTGGAAGACCCACAAGACCAGCAGGCCGATGGCGATGCCGATGATGGCGACCGTCCACATCCGGCCGGTGGCGCCGCCCATGCCCATCTTGCGGCGCACCCGGAACACGCTGAAGGCCAGCAGGGTGGCGATCAGCACCAGCAGAATGATCCCAGGCGCCATCCTGGCCTCCGCGCTCGCTCCGGGCGGCCCGCTCGGGGAATGCGGGCCGGCCACTCACTACGAGCATAAGGCCGGCTGGGCGTCACCCTGGGTGCGCAGGTCGAGCGTGATCGCCCCAGTCGCGCCGTCCGGGTCGTGCACACAGTCGCGGAGCTTGCGCAGTACGGCCACTTGCCGGTCCAGCGCCTGGATCCGGTCTTCCACCAGCTGGGCGGCCTTAGCCCGCTGACCGGGTGCGATGGTGCGGCCCAGGGCCAGCCCGGCCAGCGGCTTGACCTCTTCGAGCCGGAAGCCCAGGTCCTTGAGGGCCAGCGCGGTCTCGATGTAGCCACAGTATTCGCGTGGGTACTTGCGGGTGCCGCCGGTAGTGCGCTGCGGTTCCGGCAGGATGCCCAGTTCCTCGTAGTAGCGGATGGTGCGGCTGCTCACCCCGGCGGCCTTGGCTAGCTGGCCGATGCTGACCAGGCCGACCACGTCATTGGTGCTGCCCATGGCTGGGTGCCCCCCGGCTTCCCCCGTTGGATGCGGACAGTAATCACTCATCACGGATAGTAGCGACTGGCTGAGCTGGGCAGGGCGTTTCTGGGCCAACATGCCCACCAGACGGCGCGTGGCAGGCCGGGTAACCTACTTGTCAGTAGGCCAGGGTGCGGCATGGGCCGCCCCGCGGACAGCTGGAGGACCTCGTGGCTGAGGCATACATCGTTGACGCGGTACGTACCCCGGTAGGCAGGCGCAACGGCGGCTTGTCCGCGGTGCATCCGGCTGACCTGGCCGCGCGCGTGCTGCGGGAGCTGGTCACGCGAACCGGGGTAGACCCGTCGGCCGTCGAGGACGTGATCATGGGCTGCGTCTCCCAGATCGGCCCGCAGGCCCTCGACATCTCCCGGACCGCGTGGCTGTCCGCCGGGCTGCCGGAAAGCGTGCCCGGGGTCACCATCGACCGGCAGTGCGGATCCTCGCAGCAGGCCGTGCACTTCGCCGCGCAGGGTGTGCTGTCGGGCACACAGGACCTGGTCGTGGCGGCTGGCGTGGAGAGCATGAGCCAGGTGCCGATGGGCACATCGGTGGGCCTGCCGATGGAGAAGGGCATGGCGCTGCCGTTCGGGCAGGGCTGGCAGGACCGGTACGGCACTCAGGAGATCTCCCAGTTCCGCGGGGCCCAGCTGGTCTGCGAGAAGTGGGGGCTGAGCCGGCGCCAGCTCGAGGAGTTCGCGCTGGAGAGCCACCAGCGCGCGATCCGGGCCATCGACGAGGGGCGCTTCGCCCGTGAGATTGCCCCGGTGGCCGGGGTGACGACGGATGAGGGCCCACGCCGTGATACCTCGCTGGAGAAGATGGCCGGGCTGAAGCCGCTCCGGGACGGCTGGGAGGTGACCGCCGCGGCTGCCTCGCAGATCTCGGATGGCGCGGCCGCGCTGCTCATCGCGTCCGAGGCGGCCGTGCAGCGGCACGGTCTGACCCCGCGGGCCCGGATCACCGCGCTGGCGGTGACCGGCAGCGACCCGGTCTACATGCTGACCGGTGTGATGCCCGCTACCGAGCAGGTGCTGGCCCGGGCCGGGCTGGGCGTGGCGGACATCGACGTGTTCGAGGTCAACGAAGCCTTCGCCCCGGTGCTGCTGGCCTGGTCCGCGGAGACCGGCGCCGACCTGGCCCGGACCAACCCGAACGGTGGCGCCATCGCGCTGGGTCACCCGCTGGGCGCCACCGGCGCGATCCTGGCCACCAAGCTGCTGCACGAGCTGGAGCGGACCGGCGGCCGGTACGGGCTGCAGACGATGTGCGAGGGCGGCGGCCAGGCCAACGGCACCATCATCGAGCGGATTAGCTAAATCTTCTTCGGCAAGGAATATACAACTGAAGTGGTAAGTTTTCTGTAGGTGAGACGAGCAGTAACTTGGATTCACAGATGGATGAATCCTCGTTATCACCTAGAGGAGAACTTCATGTTGCTGACCACTTTTGACCCCTACCGCGCGTTCGGCCAGACCTGGCGCACCGCTCCGGCCATGCCGATGGACGCCACCCGCACCGAGGACGGCCTGGTACTGCGCTTCGACCTGCCGGGCATCGACCCCGCCAGCATCAACGTCACGGTGGACCGTGGCGTGCTGACCGTCGGCGCCAAGCGGACCGAGGAGCACACCGAGGGCGAGAAGCCGGTTGTCCGCGAGCGGATCACTGGCTCCTTCACCCGCCGGGTCCGGCTGGGTGACGCGGCCGACTCCGCCAAGGTCGAGGCGGGCTACCAGGACGGCGTGCTGACCGTCCGGGTGCCGCTGGCCGAGACGGCCAAGCCGCGCAAGGTGGAGATCCAGGCGGGCGAGCCCAAGGGCATCGCTGCCTGATCGACGAACAGTACAGGTCAGTGACGGCCCTCGCGGGCCAGCACTGACCGGATAGTTCCGCCCGCCGGGCCCGGACAGCCAGCCTGTCCAGGCCCGGCGGCATCATGATGCGGTTGTATAGGGAGCTAGCTATGCCATCGCTGCCGCTTGATGACGAGAACCTGCCACTGTTCACGGTCGGGCAGGTGTCCGCCATGCTCGAGATCCAGCAGGCGTTCCTGCGCCGGCTGGACTCGCTCGGCGTGGTGCAGCCGACCCGGTCCAGCGGCGGGCAGCGCCGGTATACCCGCAACGAGATAACGGTCGTCCAGTACGTAGTGCGGCTCGCGGACGAGGGGATGACCCTGCCCGCCATCCGCCGGATCCTCGACCTGGAGTTGCGGGTGCAGGAGCTGGAAGCCGAACGCGACGCACTCCGGGCCGCCCTGCTCGAGTTCCGGGCGCACCAGGACCAGGTGGACGGGTAACCTGCGGCACAGTCCGAGGGGCCGTCGGCGGCACTAATTCAGCCGTCGGCGGCCCTCGTGCCTGCTGGCCGGCTGTGGGACCGGCCGGGAAGTGGCGTTAGGCAAGGCAATGGTTCCTGATCACATCGATGGTGACCAAATGGGTATGCCGGTCGTCGCTGGTCACCCGGATGTCGGCGGCCCAGCAGGCGGTGGCGAGGAGGCGGCGTGCGGATCGGAAGTCCGCCACCGTCGTACCTGCCGGGCACCACACCAGAACTCGCTCGCCAAACGGCTGCTGGGTAGTGCGCAGGATGATAGGTAGGCGGCCATTCCGGGAGTGGATGCGAGCCTGCACGCAGCCGGCCCGCAGTCGGTGCGGGGTGATGATCCGCCAGGCCACGGCGGCGAACCCCCGCTGCGACGCTGGCCACGTTCCGAACACCAGCGCCGTAAGGGCCAGCCCGAGCACGGCCTGCCCGACGCCGACTAGGCTGGCCAGCGCGTACATTCCCATGCCCAGGCCAAGCACAAGGCAGATTTCGTAACGCCACCACCAGGCGTATCCGAGCACGGTGGCGCGCCGCCCTGGCCGGAGCACCCGTTCCAGGTCGGCCCGGAGGTGCGCTTGGTTGCGCCGGTGCGCCCTGGCCCTAGGCATGGCCGACGCCCCCTGGAGTGGGGGCGGGTGGCCTGGCCGGTGTGACCCGGCCGGTACCCCGGCACGGCTCACACGGCTGACCGTCCGTGCTGCCGCTGCCCGCGCAGTCCGGGCAGGCGTTGAGCAGGTCGAATCTGGGGTCACGGTAGCGGCGTGTTAAGCCGTGCCGGAGCCGGGTGACCTGCCAGCCGTCATGCTTGGCCTGGGCATCCAGGTCGCCGAAAAGGCGCTGTTCTAGCGTGGTCAGGCCTAGCCGGATAATTGGGATGGCCCAGACCTTGTTTCTGGGAAGGCGAGTGCTAGCTTTAGACAAGGCACTGATCCTTTCGCTCGCCACGAGCCGGGAGACTTGGTGTTGCAGCGGGACCGATGTTGACGGCATCGGTCCCGCTTCTGTTTGAGTTCGTCCTGGTCAGCGTGGATTCTGCGGGCCAGGTCTCAGTGCGGGTGAGGTGCGCCTTCGTTGGCGCGGATCCTGGGACGTGACACCAGGGCTGAGGTCTGGGGAAGGAACTCCAGCAGCGCTCCTCTCCGTCGTCCGGGCCCCCGTGGCCTGGCGACGTTCACTATGTGGTAGCCCCTGGCCACCTGTTCGACTGCGCTGTCGGCTAAGCGCTTGAGGATGCACCCTGCGTTCTGCTCTAATGGTCGCCTGGGCAAGCGCCGCTGGCAAGTGCCATTTTTGCTTTGCCACAGGCAACTGCCTGCCGAGAACCCCCACGCCGCTACAGGTGGTGGTCTATGAGCCAGGGTGCGACTGGAGTGACTGATGCCGGCGGCAGCCCCACCATACGTCGCAGGGAACTCGGTGCCCGCTTGCGTGCCCTCCGCATCGGTCAGGGGATAACTGTCGAGCAGGTTCCGGGCCGGCTGATGTGTACGCCGTCCAAGGTAAGCCGGATGGAGACCGGTCATCGGGGCGTGAGCGCGCGGGACATCCACGACCTATCGAGTTCTACGGAGTGGATGACCCGGGAGAGCGCGAACACCTCGTCGCCCTGGCCCAGGAGGGCAAGGCGCCGGGGTGGTGGAGGCCCTACGATCTCGATCCGCAATATGCGACGTTCGTCGGGCTGGAGTCGGAGGCCGTCTCGATCAGTGACTACGGTGCTGGCGTCTTTCCTGGGCTCCTGCAGACCTCCGACTACACCCGCGCCCTCTACGACGCGAGTGTTCCGCGGTTGTCGCCGGACGAGATCGCGCAGCGAGTTGAGGTACGGAAGCGCCGTCAGCAGGTGCTGGACGGCACTGACCGGCCACTGTTCACCGCGATCATGGATGAGGCGGTGCTGCACCGTGTGGTAGGTGGTCCCACGGTTATGCGGGATCAGTTGAAACGCCTGGTTGAGGCGGCGTCGCTGCCGAATATCAGTATTCGGGTTCTCCCTTATGGTGCGGGAGCGCACGCAGCCCTTGACAGCACCTTTATAATCTTGGAATTCTCGGCACCAGTGCCGGGAGTGATCTATGTCGATGGCCTGGTGGGCCAGATCTACTTGGAGCGCGAACAGGACGTCCAGAGGTATCGGCGGGTTTTTGATCAGTTGCGTGCTCTGTCCTTGGGGACAGAGGACTCGACAGAGCTGATATCAGAGACGTTGGGGACGTACCGGGATCGATGACTCCGGGGTGCTAGCGACTGCTCCGGACGATGACGGCGTTCTGCCTGACGTGCTGCAGGCCGGTCACACGGGCCACTCAACGAGAGGATCGTGTGACCACAAAATGTCTTCGACCGATCCGGGTGCCCTGCAGTTCGTCTGGCGCAAGGCCCGGAGCAGCACCGCGCACGGCGCGTGCGTGGAAGTCGCTAATGCTGGACATATCGTAGCCGTACGTGACTCCATGGACCCGCAGGGTGCCATTCTCACCTATGCCGCCACTCAGTGGCAGTCCTTTCTGGACGGCGCAAAGAGGGGCGAGTTCGACACGCTCGCCTGATGGGATGGCCGCCGCGGCCTGGGGCGGCCCAGATCGTTCTGTCGCGTATCCAGTTTTATATAGCTGGGGCCCTGTCCTGGTGAGGTAGCCAGGGTGGGGCCCCACGCTTATGCTGGCTCGGAGTCAGGCACGCCGGGGGTTGTGATGCCTAGAGTCGTTGTGCTCGGCGGGGGGATCGTCGGGCTGAGCACCGGGATGCTGCTGGCCGGACGGGGCTGCGACGTTACCGTCGTGGAGCGGGATTCGACGCAGATCCCGGGCACACCCGACGCCGCCTGGCAGGACTGGGACCGGCCTGGCGTGAGCCAGTTCCGGCAGCCCCACTTCCTGCATCCCGCGGGCAGCCAACTGTTCGCGTCGCGGCTGCCTGGTGTGCACGAGTCGCTGGCGGCGGCCCAGGCCAGGCGGTTCGACGTGCTCGGGTTGATGCCGCCGTTCATTACGGACCGTAGCCCGCGGGACGGGGACGAGAGGTTCGTCACGCTGACCGGCCGCCGCCCGGTGGTCGAGTACGCCGTGGCCAGCGCGGCGGATGAACAGTTGGACATCCGCCGCGGCACGCACGCCACCGGGCTGCTTGACGGCGCCCAGGCGGTGGCGGGCGTTCCGCACGTGACCGGGGTGCGGCTGGCCGACGGCAGCGACCTGGCGGCCGACCTGGTCATCGATGCCATGGGCCGGCGCTCGCCGTTGTCCGGGTGGCTAGCTGACCTTGGCGCCCGCGCCCCGGCCGAGGAAGCCGAAGACTCCGGGTTCATCTACTACACGCGCAACTTCCGGCCCAAGGACGGAGCCGAGCCGCCGGCGTTCCGGACCGGGCTGCTCATTCCCTTCGAGTGCTTCTCGCTGCTGACCTTGCCCGGTGACGCCGACACCTGGTCGGTGACGGTGTACGTGTCCACCCACGACCCGGACCTGAAGGAAATCCGCCATCCAGACAACTGGCAGGCGGTGGTGGCCGCGTGCCCGCTGCACGCTCATCTGCTGGACGGCGTTCCGATCACCGACGTCATGGCGATGGGCGGTGTGTCTGATAGGTACCGGCGTTATGTAATCGATGGTTCGCCGGTGGCGACGGGAGTGCTCTCCGTGGGGGATGCGATCGCCTGCACCAATCCGTCGCTCGGGCAGGGGATGACGCTGGGCCTGATGCACGCGGCGGGCACCGTCAACGCGGTCGGCGAGCATCTCGGGGATCCGCTGGCGCTGGCCTTGGCCCACGACGAGATGACCCAGGCCCGGATCACCCCGTGGTACCAGAACACGGTCGCGCTGGACCGGGCGCGGCTGGCCCAGCTGGACGCGGCGGCGGGCCGCCCGGTCACGCGGCCGGCCCCGCCGCCGGGGGCGGCCGTCATCCGGGACCTCCTCGTGGCCATGCTGTACGACCCCGACCTGTTCCGCGCATTCCTGGAGTTCAATACGATGCACGCGCTGCCGCAGGAGGTGCTGGCCCGGCCGGGGCTGGCCGACCGGATCACCGCGGTGGCGGCCGAGCATGAGCCGTTCGTCATGCCCGGGCCGAGCCGGGCCGACGTGCTGGCCACCCTGTCATGACCGCCGACGGCCGGCCGGTGCAGGTCAACGGCATCTCGCTGCATGTGACGGAGCAGGGCGGGGGCAGCCCGGTGATGCTCATCCACGGCTGGCCGGATTCCGGCCAGCTCTGGCGGCACCAGGTCCCGTTCCTGGCCGCGAACGGGTTCCGGGTGGTGGTACCGGACATGCGCGGCTTCGGCCAGTCCGACCGCCCCGGCGGCGTCGACGCATATTCGCTTCTTAACGCCGTTTCCGACGTAACTGGGCTCATGGACGAGCTCGGTATCGAGGCGGCGCATGTCGTGGGACACGACTGGGGGGCCGCGGTCGGCTGGCTCACCGCGATGTTCCAGCCGGGCCGGGTACGCCGGCTGGTGGTGGTGTCGGTGCCCCACCCGACCGCGCCGCAGACTCTGCGGCAGCGTGAAATGGCCTGGTATCAGCTATTTTTCCAGTTCGAGGGGATCGCCGAGGCGTCGCTGCAAGCGGATGACTGGGCGCTGCTGCGCACGCTGACCCGCGGTGATGGGGACATCGAGCGGTACATCGCCGACCTGTCCCGGCCGGGCGCGCTGACCGCGTCGCTGAACTGGTACCGGGCCAACCTCGCGCCGCGGATGCCCGGGCAGCGGCTGGAACTGCCGCCGGTCACCGCGCCGACGCTCGGCATCTGGTCCACCCGGGACCACTATCTGGACGGCGAGCGGATGCGGCAGTCCGGCGAGTGCGTGGCCGGGCCGTGGTGCTACGTGGAGATCCCGGACGCGAGCCACTGGGTCCCGCTGGACGCCCCAGAACGGCTGAACGAGCTGCTGCTCGACTGGCTCAGCGCCGACAGCGGCTAGACGTTGGCGCGGTAGAAGTTCAGGTAGGACCGGGACGGCGTCGGGCCACGCTGGTCCTGGTACCGCGACCCGTAGACGCTGGAGCCGTACGGGTGCTCCGCCGGCGAGCTGGTGCGGAACAGGCACAGCTGGCCGATCTTCATGCCCGGCCACAGCTTGATCGGCAGCGTGGCCACGTTGGACAGTTCGAGCGTCACGTGCCCGCTGAACCCGGGGTCGATCCAGCCCGCCGTGGAATGAGTCAGCAACCCCAGCCGGCCGAGCGAGCTCTTGCCCTCCAGCCGCCCCGCTACGTCGTCCGGCAGGCTGATCACCTCGTAGGTGGAGGCGAGCACGAACTCCCCTGGATGCAGCACGAACGGTTCCGCCGCGGCGGTCTCCACCAGGCGAGTCAGGTCAGGTTGCTCCACCGCGGGGTCGATATGCGGGTAGCGGTGGTTCTCGAAGACGCGGAAGTAGCGGTCCAGGCGGACATCGATGCTGGCCGGCTGGATCAGCTCGGGCGAGTAGGGGTCGAGCCGGACCTGGCCGGACTCGATCCGCGCCCGGATATCTCGATCAGAGAGCAGCACCTAGGCAACCTACCGGTGTTTCGCCGTCCTGACGTTGGCTAAGCAGGTGCGTCTCATGGTGGGTGCGGGATTCCGGTACGATAGCGTGACGACGCCAGTACGGGCCAGCAGGCCCGGCCAGGCGCCCGCGGGTGTAGTTCAATGGCAGAACGTCAGC
Organism: uncultured Actinomycetes bacterium; assembly: GCA_963747705.1. Classification (GTDB taxonomy): domain Bacteria; phylum Actinomycetota; class Actinomycetes; order Streptosporangiales; family Streptosporangiaceae; genus RYN-230. The sequence goes on from CAVVGF010000014.1 coordinate 46,929, forward strand.
TTCCCAAGCTGATAGTGCGAGTTCGATTCTCGTCACCCGCTCCAGCCACGTTCTTGCAGGTCAGCGCCGGTCTGTGCGGCGCGGCCCGGCCCCTCTGCTAGCCAGTTGTTGATCGGGATCGGGCCTTGCAGTGCCATGAAGCCTCCAGCAGAGTTACTTGGCTGCTTGGTTATCCAAGCTGGATTCCAAGGTACGGCTCGTCAACTTGGTTAGTCAAGCAGTCAGCAGCCGAGGGAAGAGACCTCTACCCAATCGGGTAGGCGTCCTCCAGCTCATGCAGATCCCCCGGCATGGCCACATCGAGCGCGAACAGCGGTGACCCGGATGCATCTCGCGCTGCCACGTACAGCGCCAGAACCGGCGCCGACTTGGTGATGCCGAGCAGCTTGACCTCGTTCGTGCTGGGGTGGCGGGCGGTCACCTGCTCGACCACGTGATCGACCCGCGCGCCCTTGCGCCTAGCCAGGTAAGCGCGGATGCCGCCGCGCAGCGGGTCACTCCTGGCCAGATCGGTCCCCTCGGCCAGCTCGGGCGGGAACCACCAGGTGACCACCTCGGAGGCTTCCCCGTCCTGGCGTACCAGCCGCCTGCGGGACACCAGTTGCCGGTCCTTCGGCCAGCGCAGCAGCGCGGCAATCCTTGGTGGGGGAGAAGCTAGGCCGACGCTCACCAGTTCGCCGCCCTCCCGGGCTTCGTCCCGGTCCAGTTCGCCCTGACCCCGGCGGGCCACCGTTACCTCGGCGAGCGCGGGACGGCCGCGGACGAAACTGCCCTTGCCCTGCTGGGTCTCAATCCAGCCCTCCTGACGCAGCACGCGCAGCGCACGGACGACGGTCGGTCGGGCCGTCCCGAACTCGGCGGAAAGCTGGTGCTCGCTCGGGATGAGCGATCCGGGCGGGTACTCTCCGCTCTCGATCCGCCGCTGCAGCTCTGCGATCACTTGCGCGTACTTGGGTGGCGTGTATTCATAGGGCATGGCAGCGCCTCACTAGGCATTAACGAGCAGCCAGGCACTTGGCTACCCAAGTAGCCTACTGCTTAGCTAGCTGGTCTGTCACTCCCTGCAAGCTCCTTAGCCGCCATCAGCAGCAGATCCTGCGAAGCCACCTGGTCCAGCGCACAGCCGAGCATGGCCGCGTGCGCATCGCGGTACGGCCGTACCTCGGGCGGACTGTCCAGGTACAGCTCACCGGACAGGCCGCTCACGCACACCGTGTCCGGGTCGGTTTCCTCGCCCTGGCCATTGAGCGGGAAGCGGAACAGCGTGAACGGCCCGGTGATCACTCCCGGGTGCATCCCCGCGCTGAGCGGAAGCACGTGCAGCCGCACGTTGGGCAGCGCGGCTAGCCCGGCCAGGTGCCGCACCTGTTCAGCCATCACGTCTGGCCCGCCGACCGGGCGGCGTAGTAGGGCTTCGCTGAGGATTACCGTTGCGCACAGTAGTGCGCTGGCCCGGGTCAGCAGTGCCCGGCGGGCCAGGCATTCGGTCACCAGCCGGTCAACCTCGCCGGTACTTGTGCCCGGCCGGGCGGCCGTCAGCGTGCGGGCGTAGGCGCCGGTCCGCAGCAGCGCCGGTATCTGGCAGCACGCGTAGCCCCGCAGTTCGGCCGCCTCGTTCTCCAATTCGTCGTACACGTTGAAACCCCCAGGCACAGCCTCACTGCTGGGATGCCACTGCCCGTCGGCCCGCGCCTGCCTGGCCAGTCCGGCCAGGGCAGCAGTCACATCAGCCGCTGCACCGTAGACCGTGCACATCGCCTCCACGTCGAGGCTCCGCAGGACCGTCTGCCCTGTCTCGATCCGCCATAGTTTCGGCTCGGACCACTCCAGCAACCTCGCGGCGATCTTGGTGGTCAGCTTGGTTTGGTTGCGCAGGCCCCGCAGGTGGCGGCCCAGCACGCGGCGCAGCACGCCCGAATCAGCCATCGTCTGCCCGGCCATCAGCCATCCTCACTAGTTGCTGGCGACCTGCAGGTACGGCCGCCGCCCTTGCGCATGTCGTGAGTCATCTCGGCCAGAACCGACATCGTGTCCCGGGCCGCTTGCAGGTACCCGGCGATCAGCGCCACGTCGCACGCGTGCTCATCACACCGGCCGCCCGCAGTCGCGGGCTTGCAGTGCACACATGGCACTGCGAGGCGGCCCATCCGGTAGTTGACCGCATCCTCCAGCGCCTGCAACTGGCGGAACCGCTGCCACCTGTGCACGGCGAACCGCAGCGGGGGAGCACCTTGGGCCGCGCTCACCGGCCCTCCACCTCGAACCAGACCACTCTGCCCAGCTCGTCACCCGCATGACCCCACTTGGCGGCCAGCGCGTCCACGATCCGCAGGCCCCGGCCACCGGTCAGTGCGTCCGGTGCGTCATCCTCGCCGGTCAGCCGTGGCTCAGATGTACCGCCCTGGTCGCCAACCTCGACGTGTGCAAGGCCACCGGCCACCGAGACGGCCACCTCGAACTCGCCGCCGTCCCCGGAGGCACTGTGCTTGACCGCGTTGGCCGCGACCTCGCTCACCAGGAGCAGCACGTCGTCGCGGCCCGGGAAGCCATCACCGAGCACATCGGCCACGAACCGCCGGGCCTGCGAAACAGCCGAGGGATGCCCTGGGAACCAGGACTGGACGAGCACGGCCGCCGCTGGGTCAGGGTGCATGGCCCGAGCCGTCGCAATCGCGGCAGGTGACCCGCACTGGTTCGGCCGAGCCACGGGTCAGCGTGCCGCGTACCAGCGCCCGGCGGGAGCGACGGAGCTTCCACCCGCGCCCCCGGCACCCCGGGCAGCTATCAGCCTCGCCTTCGCGTTGTGCCATGGCCCTCACGATCGGGCTTGGCAGCTTGGTAACCCATCCCACGGCGGGTTACCACTGTGGTAAACACGGAAGGTAACCTGGCATACACAAACTACGAACAATCCCCGTATATCTGGACGAGGCAGGCGACCCGATGCGGGACAGCGCATTCGGCCCCATAGCGTTACCGGATTCCTTCTGGCACCGCTCAGACGTGATCGCTGCCCTGACCAGCAGGGACATGGGCGAGCTGTTCCGGGTGCTGCACTTCGAAGCTGGCATCACCCAGACCCGGATTGGCACCGCCGCCGAGCTGTCGCAGGGCCGCGTCAGCTACATCATCCGCAGCAAGCAGCACGTCCGTTCCCTGGGCGTATTCCGCCGGATCGCAGACGGCCTGAACATGCCCGAGCACGCCCGCGTACTCCTCGGCGTGGCCAGCGACGACCAGTACGAAGGGGTAACGCCCGAACCAGTACCTTTTGCCGAAGATCAGGGTCAGCCGCGTGAACTGATGCGCCAGCTCGCCAGCGCCCGCAACATCGACCCCGCTGTCGTCCAGGTCCTCCAGGAGGAGACCAACGCCGTCCGGCTCCTGGACCGCAGGCTCGGCGCCCCCGCGGTCGCGGCCAAGCTCGAAGCACACATCGCCCACCTCACCGTCAGCCTGCACCACTCCCTCAGTCCCGACCGGCGCCAGCAGCTCGCCGCCGTCCTCGCCGACGCCGCCGCCCTCGCCGGATGGCAGGCCATCGACATGGGCCGCATGGACGCCGCCTGGAACCACTTCGAGACCGCCACCGCCGCCGCCCGCGAAGCCCACGACAACTGCCTGCTCGCCTTCGCAGCTGGGGAGCAGGCATACGTCCTGCTCGACCTCGGCCAGCCCGCCGAAGCCCTCGACAAGGTCCGCGCCGTCTACGACCAGACGCACGCCGCCATCCCGCACCAGCTGCGCGGCTGGCTACGCGCCGCCGAAGGCGAAATGGCCGCCGCCACCCGCAACCGCGGGGACTGCCATCGTGCCCTGGACGAGGCCAGCGCCGAACTCGGTCACGGCCCCAGCGGCGAAGACCTGCCCTACCTCGCGCTGAATGATGCGCACCTGGCCCGTTGGCGCGGCAACTGCCTGGTGCACTTCGGTGACCCGTCCACCATCACCGACCTGACCACCGCCTTGGCCGGGATGGACGGCACCTTCACCCGCGCCGAGGCAGGCCTGCGCTGCGACCTGGCCGCCGCCCTGCACGTCACCGGAGAACGCGAGGAAGCACGCCGCCACCTCGCCCGTGCCGCGGAACTGGCCCAGCTCACCGGCTCAGCCCGCCAGCGCCGCCGCATCGCGGATCTGGCCAAACGCCTCGGTCACGCCGCCTAACCAGTTCGCGGCGCCAGCAGCTTGAGCAGCCCGACCAGGCTTCCGGAGTTCCAGATCGCCCCCGAGTCGATCAGGCCGGGAACATCCGCGAGCGGCACCCACTCCATCCGTTCCACCTCGGTCGTCTCGATCGGCTCGCCGATCTTCTCCGGCTCGCGGCCGACGAACACGAAGTGCTCGGAGTCCACCATCCCGACCATCGGCTGGAACGTGACCAGATGCTCCACCCGGCCAGCCCGGTACCCGGTCTCCTCCTCCAGCTCCCGCACGGCAGTCTCCGAAGGCTCCTCACCCTCATCGATCAGCCCACCCGGCAGCTCCCAGCCCCACTTGTCCTGCACAAACCGGTGCCGCCACAACAACAGCACCCGATCCTGCTCATCGACCAGGACCATCATCGCCGCCCGATGCAGCCGCACCACGTGATGCCAGAACCGCTCACCACCAGGCAACTCAACGTCAATCTGCCCCAGCCACACCCAGGGGTTGTCATAGATCGTCCGCTCACCGAACGTCCGCCACTGGCTCGACCCATCACGCGCATCAGTCACGACTGACGCTAACCCGTTCGGCCTGAGACGCGACACCAACACTGGATACAGGCTGGTAGCTCTTATCCAGGCACTGCGAGGTCCCGGACAGTCCCACATGACTAACCCATGCTGTGATTGCTCAGTCGTTAACACTCGGGCATGCACCCATTGCAAGCCGAGCGTCACAGGCGGATGCTTGCTTTAGTGACTCCGGCGTTCGATTGGATACCTGGTGACGTGACCTCTACGGCAGCGGGCCCGGCTACAGACGGCGGACAACCTATCGACCGGGCGGCGCTCCATCGGCTGGCACGCGAACAAGTCCGTCAGATTCGGCGAGCAGTCCGGCAATCCGTAGGTCGGAACGCCGCTACCGCAGGGCGGTTCTGAGGGCTCGCGGACCTCAGCAGCAGGAGCGTATCCAGCAACGTATGGACGGGACGCCAGTCGAGGAACTGGCGAGGAATTCCAGGGTGAACACGGCAGCGTTGCGCGCGGCAATGTGAATACCGCAGCCGACGTACGCACGCACCGTAAAAGAATTGGAAGCGCATCCGCGGCATAGGCGAGAAGTCGGCGCAAAAGATCAAGAGGCTCGCCGATGATTAGCCCGGACCCGCCCAGAGGACATCCGCCCTCCTGCGAATCCGAGTACATGGAAACCCGCGGACTATGCCCTGGTCCGCACGTTAGCGATGCTCGCGCGGTCACAGCACTCGCCCCACATGCGGCAGTACTCCAGCAGGTCCTCCTGGCCACGCGGTGGCTCGCGCGCGCTACCAACTGGCTGGCCTGGCTGTTCAGCACGCCGTCGCGCAAGGCCAGGATCCGGTCCAAGGCATCCGGGATCCGCCAGAGGTGGCTGTCGTCGCAGACCGTCGGAAGCCTTCAAGAGCTGCTGGCGGGACTGGACCGGGCACAGCAGCTCGAAACGGAACCCGACGCCGCCGTCGCGGACGAGTGGCGTACGAGTATCCCCGTCTCTGCTGGCCTCGCTTGAGCGGCTCCTTTCACGGAGGGGTTCCGCCGAGGAACGGGCCATCCTTGACCGCGGACTGGCAACCAGGTTCTCGTCTGATCTGCTTGATCGAATCCAGGGATCGAGCTGAACACCTCACGTCTCGTCCTGCAGCTCCGACCGTACCAGGAGTTCGGCACGCGTTCGCGGTGGCTGTCCGCCGAGGACTGCTCGGCGATGACATGGGCTTAGGAAAGGGTATCCAGGCGCTTGCCGCGATCGCCCATGCGACAGATGCCGACATGCAGCCGCACCATCTAGTCGTATGTCCCGCATCCTTGATCGATACCTGGCTCCAGGAAATCGGCAGAGCGCTAACCGGCATAGGGGGCTGGCGGTTTCATGGCCCGGACAGGAACACCGCGTTCAACGATTGGCAGGCCGCTGGAGGCATCCTTGTGACCAGCTTCCAGCAGGCGGAGCACCTGCTGGCCAGAGAACACCCTCCGATCGGCTTCGCCGTCGTGGATGAGGCGCACCTGGTAAAGAACCCGGCGGCCCAAAGAACAAAGACCGTGCGGTTCCTCACCAAGCAGGCCAGTCGTGTGCTGCTCATGAGCGGAACCCTGTTGGAGAACCGGGCAGCCGAACTCATCGCGATCGCGGACCTCGCCGATCCCAGCCAGGGCGCACGACTGCGCCAGCAATTCGGCGACGGACGCGACGCACACCGTGATGCGGCAGCCTTCCGGGATGCACTAGGTGATCTTTACCTACGGCGCAACCAGGACGAGGTACTGCCCGAGCTACCTGGCATCATCCCGACTGACGTGCGCATCGACGTAGGCGAGAACGAGCACCTGGCCTGTAAGAAGGCGCTCGTAGCCCGCAACCTCAGCGGCGCGCGGCGAGCGCTCAGCTCAGGCGACGACGAGCGATCGGCGAAGATAACCCGGCTGAAGGAGATCATCGCCGAATGCCAGGACGGGAAGAAGAAGGTACTGGTCTTCAGCCAGTTCCTCCGAGTCCTGGAACTCTGCTGCACAATTGTCGGGGATCAAGCCCTAGTCGTTCACGGTGATGTGCCACCCGGCAAGCGACCGGAGATCTACAGGCAATTCCAGGAGCAGACGGCTTCGCCGCACTCGTCATGCAGATCGATATCGGCGGCGTAGGGCTGAACCTGCAGGCCGCGTCCGTCGTAATCCTCATGGAGCCACAGCTCAAGCCGAGTACCGAGCAGCAGGCGGTTGCTCGCGCGCACCGGATGGGCCAGACCCGCCCAGTCGTTGTCTATCGGCTGATCGCCGCAAACAGCATCGACGAACACATCGTCGAGCTGTCCGGCTTCAAAGCCGAGCTATTCGAGCAGCTCGCCCGCCGCAGCGCTCTTGCCGAGGCGGCATCCAAACTACCCGCCGGGACGCGAGATGTCAGCGAGGGCGAACTGCTTACGTGGGGACGCAAACAGTACGGCCTATGAGAGCTGTTAGTGTCACCGCGTACCCAAGCTAAGTTGCCCCATTGCTCGTAACGATCTTGCTAGGCGCTATCTCAACGATCCCGGACAACCGCAGACGCGAGTGCGCTAACCGGTAAACGGGAACAGCGCATTTTGTGGGGTAGATGTCACTGTGCCGTCCAGCTTGCCTGGCGCCACGACCCGGTGCCACGATCCACTGCCTGAATCAGGCCGTATCTGATCAAGACGGCCACGCCGCAGCGACTGACGGCCATGTGCCACAGGGCCGCCCCGCCCACGTCGGGCTGCGGCCCTCCGGGCCGACCCGCCGCGGCAGGCGGACAGAACCATTGCGGAGGAGTCGCTGGCTGGCTCATCAGACGCGCCTTGTCTCCGCTCTCTCCCGCTTCCGATCGCTCCAGGTCGGTGGTCCCGGAGCTTAGATCGACGTAGCCCTCGCCTACCTCGCTGACCGCGGCTTCCCATTCCTTGTGCATAGCGCGCTGAACTGCCTCACCGAGCTTCGCATGGGTTGGGGCCAAGGAATGACGGGTCGGGATGCGCGCGGAGCTTCCTGGGACGGTTGTGGAAGGGATGGCGTCGAGCCGGTAGAGCCCTGTCCGACACGGGTAGCTGCAGGTAGAGACCGGGGGAGGCTCCGGAGCCTCGTCCGGCGGTTGTGCGTGTCCACAAGCGCTCGTCCGGCATCGAGAGCTGGCTGTACGAGGGTTGATCCAAGGCAGTATTGTGGAGGTTATGGCTGACTTCTCAACGCCGGCAGAACGCTATCTGCGGTCGCGCGTTCGACCAACTAATTGCCCGCATCGATGATGCTGTGGGCAAGCATGACGTTGCCCTCGTGTTGCACGAAGAAATGACCCTTTCCGAAATCTAGACCCTATAACTCCAACTGGTATTGATTTCTCGGAGATAGAGCTTGAGGATGATCCCCTAGATGTAATAGAAAGTCTGGATCAACTACTGTATTTTGCTTTCGAGCTTATGTCGAGCAAGGCAATCGCCTCCTGGATTAATGGGTACGACCCGGATCTCGAAAAGGAAGCCGTCGAGCGCGTTGATGCTATACGTAAAGGAATGCCTAATCTAGCCAAGCTGTGGCGTGCGAAAAGCAATTCGGTAGCTGCACCTTTGGTGGAGCTATCCTATGATGTAGTGGATGCTGATGGCGCAAATGAGCCATATGTCAATCTATATATTGCGGCTGCGAGGATTGATTCATCGGATGGCGCACCGGACAAATCAGATATTTCACGGGTGCGTGTCCAACTTTGGCCCTCTGATGTAAGAGTGCTTGTACGAGAGTTCGGCCATCTGTGGCATGCGCATCTATCTGATGAGCATAAGCAGAATGGGAAGGGGGACACTAATGGAGACCAGGCAGATTCATAGGAGAGTGCACCGCAGATATGCGGCGAGCAGCGCGCACCCTCAACGGGAGATGGTTTCGCGGCAGCTGCGTGTACGGCGCCTCGGATCGGCGCATCGATGGGAAGCGCATCCCAAGCGGGACGACCTTTCATCTTTTGTCGCCGTGGACCCTCGCGCCGCTTCTGGCGATAAATACAAGGGTCAGTATGCCCTCTGGCTTGCGGCATCGCAGTCCCCTGAGCGTGAATCTGGCTTGGTCGCCAACTATAAGGAACATCGTTCGGAGCCAGATTTTAGAGAAAAACTGCTAGCTTCGTTGCGACTCTATATTGGCCGCTGGGTAGGTATCCGGGGTGCCGAGGTACTCGTGAGCGGGGATTCAGCGAGTAACGTGATCCAGCTCCTTCGGGATCGTAATCTCCATGCCGATTCGGTGTTTCGTGTTCCCCGAGATGCCAAGCAAGATATTGCTGGTGAACGTTGAAGCTAGACTACATGCGTTTGCCTTCTCTGGCTAATGAGTCATATCCGCGCCCCTTGGTTAGTGTGCAGGTAGCGAGCATGTCCGAGGCGCCCTTAGCGTGCCTTGTGGACTCTGGTGCTGTCTATAACCGATTCCCAAGAGACTTTGCCGATGCGGCAGGTATAAGTCTTGACGACCCGGACTACACTGATACATTCTGGGCTGGAGGTACGAAGTACAGCGGCCCTGTAGTAAGAGTCCAGCTCAGAGTTGGCCCCTACGAGTGGGAGGCCCCAGTGTGCTTTGTAAGCGACTGGGGCCAAGATTTTGGTCTTCTCGGCCACGAAGGTTTCTTCCGCTGGTTCCATGTGTGTTTTCATGCTGCGGATGAACAGCTCACTCTAGAACCGGTCGAAAGGTGATGCTACGTCATCTTGGTGAACAGCCCCGAGCGGCCTTAGGTTCCTCATCTGGAATCGCTTCCCGAAGGTGCCGGAGATAGGATCGGGCGGAATGTAGAGTCGCCGACTTGGGCAACGCTTGGGGTTCGCAAGAGTGGCGGTCCTCCTCGCTGCTCGATGGTCTCGGCCGTGGCCCCCGAGTCAAGGCCAAGCCGCTGCGCGGTCGCTTCGCGAGCCTGGACACGGCGGTCAGCGGCCAAGGGCGGGCAGCTACGAGGAGGACGGGGGAGGAGCAGGGCACGGGACAGCCGTACGTCCCCGTCCGCGGCAGGTTGGCGCATGATCGCCGTGCAATTAGCGTGCCATTAGCCAGGGTGATGAGGGGACAACCAGGGTCACTCGGGACTGCCAGGGACGCCTGGTCAGCGTCCCTGGCAGCCCTATCCGCTGCGCTTCCCAAGCTGATAGTGCGAGTTCGATTCTCGTCACCCGCTCCACGCATGAAGGCCAGGGCGGGGCGCAGATCCCGGCCCTGGGGCCTTGATCGTTTCCGGGTGCCCGTGGATCCTCCGGGCCATTAGCGCTTCGGGACTGAGCATGCACGCCCGGCCGCCGGGTTCCTGCTCGGCCTGGACGTCGTGATCGCCCAGGCGCTGTGCCTCGTCTCCATGCCACGCCTGCTCCTCTGTTGACCAACCTTAGCCTGGATACAATGTTGAAGTTATACAACCTGCGACTTATAATTAGGCTGTGATCGTTGACTGGCCAGAGGAGTTCGATCGGTGGTTTACGAACGTCGAGAAGCAGGGCGGCCGACTCCTGGCGACGACGGTTGCGCTACTGCAAGCTCACCGATCTGCCAGCTAAGCCCATCGAGGAGTCCGCCACCTTCAAGAGGGTCCGGCAAGCTCGCCGACACGAGCTCTGGCGAGTAGCCCATCCGTTCGATCCGGACTTTGCCGTCCGTATTATCTGTTGGTTCCCAACGGAGCAAAGCGTTGTGATCGCCCTCGTCGGTTTCGACAAGAAGGCGATCGGTGATGTGTTCTATGCAAGTGCGGCGATACGCGGAGAGGCCCTTGTCGATGCGTGGCTCCGCCAGAAAGCAGATGACTCTGATGAGTGACGACGTAACCTTCATCCGCGGGAACGAACGTATCGAGCGACTCGCCGAGCGCCCTGATCTGGCCGAAGATGTCGCACGTGTCCGCCGTGACATGGAAGACGCCGACCGCGCTTACGCAATGGGCCTGGCTGCGTTGCGTCAGGCCGCGGATCTGACCCAGGTTGAGCTGGCAAGGAAGCTCGGCGTGAGCCAAGCTGCTGTCAGTCGTATCGAACAACCTCACGATCTGCTGCTGTCCACTCTGAACGCATACCTGCAAGCTGTTGGCGGCCGCGCCAGGGTAATCGTCCGATTCGCCGACGGGCATGAAGTGGACCTAGACCTCTCCGCCCTTACTGAGACCCACGGAGAGGCAGCACCAACGGGCCATTAGCGGGCCATTAGCCAGGGTGACGAGGGGGCAATCAGGGTCACTCAGGACCATCAGGCACGCCCGGTCAGCGCCCCTGGCAGCCGTGACCCCCGAACTTCCCGAGCTGATAGTGCGAGTTCGATTCTCGTCACCCGCTCCGAGAAAGCCCAGGTCGGTGGAGGTCTGGCTAGCTCTGGGTCATTCGCGTAGCGACGACGTTGACATGCTGGCGGGTCAGCCACCTTCTGTCCAGAATCGTTGCAACCGGGCTATTGCCTCGTCCTTCGTCAGCGCCGCGATCTCAGACTCACTCAGCCGAACCCGGTCGCGCAGTAGGTACGCCACCTCTGCGGGCAAGGCTTCAGCGGGCGGTTCTGGGTCACCCCGCTTGGGGAGGGCCTCGCCGCGGACGCAAGCCCAGAACGTCGCAGCGTCAACATCCAACTGATCCCGAAGGATGTGTGCCCACATGTCGGCCCCGTACCCGCTGCGGTTCACCGGATGCGAGATCCGGGTTCGCAGAATGCGGCCGTCTGACAGTTCCAGCTCATAGATAAAGTGGTCACCTGTCGCACCCCGGGCGTTTTGCTGAAGTTTCCAGCCCTCCGCCTGGCAGAATTCCTCATGATCTTTGCGTGTCGGGGCTGGCCAGTTCACTTCGGAACACCTTGGAGCCATGTCCTCAGCTCATCGTCAGAGCTGAGTTCGACCAGCTGTACCAAGCCCCAGTTGTCGCGGTGGTTCGGCGCGTTTAGCAGCCGGTCCTGCCAGTCGTGTGCGTACTCACGGAGCGCTTCGATCATGTCTGTGAGTGCGTCGTCCAGCGTGTCCCCATCAGCGGCGAGCGGGAGGCCGGGGATGAACACCGACCACCCGCCGGCTTCGGCCACGACCTTGGCCCGGGATGGAACCACTGCGGCTAGGAAATGCCGCAGACGCGCAGCATCGAGTACTGCTGCGGTACCTGAATCGCGGCGGACCGTCGCTACCTGCCCCTTACTGGCCGCGTCCAGCAGATCCTTGAAGTTTGCACGGGCAGCGCTGGAGCTGTCGTAGTGGATGGCGGGCATGGTCAGACCTTCCCTGTTCCTGATCGTTACCTTGATCGTGATCGTTATCAGTGGTTGTACTTAGTGTACATCATGTACATCTGATGCCCTTGGTTAGGCTCGTGGCCACCACCGGGTGCCAGCAGGCTGTTCCGCGGCGGCTGGGGCACTGAGCGGCCAGGGTCGTCGCACGGGAGATCGTTGGGCCATTAGCGGGCCATTAACCAGGGTGACGAGGGGGTCAACCACGGCCACCCAGGGCCAGCAAGAGCTCACACGTCGACCAGGCCGAGTCCGGCGCGACAGCCGTTTGCCGCGCTCAGTCGTTTAGCTCGCGGACACCGGTGTCCAAGAGGACCAGTAGTCCGCCGCCAGCGCGACCGGCAGAGCCAACCCCCTAGCCTGGCGCCCCACTGGCACGAGGCCGTAACGATCTCGGGACGCGGCCCGCCTATGGTTGGCTCACCGCGAGCGACTGTAGAAGGGCGGCGTTCCGGGTGAACCCGACCTTGCGAGCACGGACGGCACCCGTGGCGGCCGTCGTGCTCGGCTTGGTCACGCTCGGGCTCGGCGCGGCCTCCGTGGTGCTGGATAGCCTCACCCACCAGCACGGGACCGGCGCACCGGCAGCCGATGCATTCATCACCGCGGCCGGCGCGGTCCCGGCGACCGCGGTCGGGACATTGCTCGCCGCCCGGCGGCCGCGCAATCCGATCGGATGGATGCTGCTGGCCATCATCATCGTGGAGATTAGCCCTGCCAGCCAGTACCTCGTCCTGGACTACCGGATGCATCACGGGGCGCTGCCTCTGGGCTGGGCGGCGGTGGTGCTCAAGGAATGCTGGCCGATGTTCCTGGTCCTCGTCTCGCTGCTGCTGTGGCTGTTCCCCGAAGGGACGCTGCCTGGGGGCCGGTGGCACCGGCTCGCAGTGGTGGGGGCGGTCGGCTGGCTGCTGGTCGGCCTGGCCACCTCCAGCCGGGGTGTGCTGGTCACCGCCGCAGGTCATGTCCGCATCCAGGCCAGCGGCGATCTGGCTAGCCCGGTACCCGGAGCGCTGCGTGTCCTCGACGTGGTGGTGATCGCCGGGACTCTGGTCAGCTGGGCGGCCTGGCTGGCCATCCAGGTACCGACCTACCGGCATGCCAGCGGCGAGCACCGTCAGCAGCTGAAGTGGCTCTACAGCGGCGCGGCCATCTTCGTGGTCTCGCTGATTGTCGGCGTGTTCGTCGCCCAGCTCGTGGTGGAAGAATTCCCCGGCTGGGGTGACCAGGCGGTGGTCAACGCGGTGGTGATCCTCGGCACGGCAGCCCTGCCCGTCTGTATGGGGGTGGCGGTGCTGAAGTACCGGCTGTACGAGCTCAATCGGGTCATCAGCCGGGTGGTCTCCTACACGGTAATCACGGTCCTGCTCGGCGGCGTGTTCGCCGGGCTGATCCTGCTGGCCACCCGGGTGGTGCCGGTCAAGGGCTCGGTGGCCGTGGCCGTAGCCACGCTGGTCATCGCGGCCTTGTTCAACCCGCTACGCAAGCGAGTTCAGCATGCCGTCGACCGGCGGTTCAACCGGGAGCGCTACGACGCCGAGACCGTCGTGGCCGCGTTCACCGGGCGGCTGCGCCGGACCGTCAACCTGGACACAGTGCGGGGCGATCTGGCCGGCGTCGTCTTTGAGGCGTTCCAGCCCGCACACGTCTCGGTGTGGCTCTCCGGCACCGAGCCGCACGCCACAGTCCCCGCTCGTGGCCGCCCGGGCGCCGACCAGCCTGACCGGTGGAAGCCGAAACCCCGGGGACTAGGCCCGCTTCCCTCGTCGGCGGGTCGCTGACGGGATGCTCAGGCAGGCGGGTTGCGGGCAGGACGCCCAGGAGGGTGCCCGTGGCGTGCCGGGCTCCTCACCAGCTGCGACAGCACGTCCACGCCAACTGCGGACCGGTCGCTACCGAAGCGCTTGATTTCCTGAAATCCGAGAGCCGCGTGAAGATGAAGCGAGGCGGCATTGTCCGCGTCGGCGACATAGAACACTGTGTCCGTCCTGGCCAAGGCCCAGCGGAGGCGAGCGCGCGTCAGTGCCGTGGCGATACCCCGGCCTCGCCACGCCGGGTCCACCAGCACGCCGCCGAGATAGCAGCCAGCCGGAGTTCCCGGTCCCGCCTCATCGGTGGCCAGCTCGATGACCCTGCCATAGCCGACTACCTGGCCGTTGGCCTTCGCGACGAACATCTGGCGCAGCTCATCAGTGATGTCTGAGGTGAACTGCTGGCCGCGGTCACCAGGCTTGACCCGAAGGGCACGCACGGCAAGCGCGACGGCGGAGGCGACGTCCGCCTGCGTCAGCGCCTCGATCCGCACCGCCTGCGGTATGCCATCGGCCGGTGCATCGGCTGGCGTGGGCCGCGGAACATCATGGCCGCGGCGCGCGCGGCGCCCCATAGCCGGTCAGGGCGAAGCGGGCGGCCGAATGACACCACCACCTGGTGAGGGCGGTCGACCACGGGTTGATCATTGCGCGCACGCGCCGCTCGACCGTGTTCATCCTCACCTCCGCAGTGACTCCAGCGCACGCGCCAACGCCCTCTGCTGAGCTGGCACCATCCAGCTAACGTCTGGGCAGGTATAGCCGTGCCCTAGCCCGTCGTGCAGGTCAGACCTCGCACGTGGAAATACACGGATCTTGAACCGAACTGCCTGAACATCTCAAGTAGACTGGAAGACACCCACTCCGAGTCACCAGAGGCCCACCCGGAGGTACGAACGAGGACCAGGGCCTACGACTCGCAGAGACTCGCGTGATCGTATTCGGCTCATGCGGTCGGCAGCGGGGCGGCATCGCAGGGAAGAGAAGATCATGCCCGCGATCAAGGCAACGAGCACCGCACCTCGCCAGCGCACCTCACGCCAGAATGGGCTGCCTGAGCTTGTGCCATATGTTTACGGTCAGCAGACAAGCCGCAATACCTATGCTGCACGTATAGCGCAGCGAAATGTCCGAGGATGGTGGCAGCCACCTGTCGCGGTGTACAAGCAGAAGCCCACTCGGACGCAGGCGACGGGGGAAGAGCGGGGCACCATGCGCCCCGAACCGCGCCACGTCGGCCCATGACCACCGGACCATTAGCGGGCCATTAACCAGGGCAACGAGGGAGCAACTGCGGTTACTCGGGACCGCCAGGGCCGCCAGCTCAGCACCCCCTGGCAGCCCTAACCGCGCTTCCCAAGCTGATAGTGGGAGTTCGATTCTCGTCACCCGGTCCACCTACGAAGGCCCAGGCCAGAGCTCAGATCCGGGTACGGCCGCTTAGCGCGAGGCGCTCTCAGAACGATCAGGACTGGATGAACGCCAGCAAGTCCTTGTTGATCGTGTCGGCGTGCGTGGTCGGCATCCCATGCGGGAAGCCCGGGTACGTCTTCAGCGTGCCGTTCTGCACTAGTTTGACGGCGCGGGGACCTGAGGTGGCGCAGGGGACGATCTGGTCGGCCTCACCGTTCATGGCCAGGACGGGCACGCTGATCTTCTTCAGGTCCTCGGAGTAGTCCTCGCGGATGAACTCGGAGACGCACTCATACTGACCCTTCGCGCCTCCCGTCATGCCTTGACGCCACCAGTTGGCGATGACCGCCTCCGACGGCTGCACGCCCGGCTGGTCGAAGTTGTAGAACGGCCCGGAAGGCACGGCCCGGTAGAACTCCGAGCGGTTCGCCGCCAGCTGCGCTTGCAGGCCCTCGAAGGCTGCCTGGGGCACGCCGGCCGGGTTGGCGTCGGTTTGCAGAACCGACGGGGTCACCGCGCTGATCAGCGCCACCTTCGCCACGCGAGTCTCGCCGTGGCGGCCGACGTAGCGCGCCACCTCTCCGCCGCCGGCCGAGTGCCCGACGTGGATGGCGTCATGCAGGTCAAGGTGCGCAGTCAGGTCGGCGAGGTCGTCGGCGTAGTGGTTCATGTCGTTGCCCTCGCTGGGCTGCGCGGAGCGGCCGTGCCCGCGCCGGTCATGGGCGATCACCCGATAGCCGTGGTGCAAGAAGAAGAGCATCTGCGCGTCCCAGTCGTCGGACGACAGGGGCCATCCATGACTGAAAACGATTGGCTGACCGGTGCCCCAGTCCTTGAAGAAGATCTGAGTTCCGTCTCGGGTCGTGAACTCGGCCATGGTTTGCCTCGCTGTTCGAACTAGGCGGTGGCTCTGCTCGCTAGAGTTCGACTCTAACAGTCAGAGTTCTGACTCAACAAGCCGAGACCCTCTCTAGTGACTAGCATGTCGACATGGACAGCCCCGATCGACCACGTCGCGAGGAGTATCCCGACCAGACTCGCGCCGCGGTGATTGCCGCGGCGCGTCGGCTGTTCGCCGAGCACGGCTTCTTTCAGACGAAGGTTGAGCAGATTGCCAAGCTGAGCCGGGTATCTCCGGCGACGGTGTACGCGCAGTGCGGCGGCAAGCAAGGCTTGCTGCGGTCGCTCATGGACAGCTGGACGCAGGATCCGCTGGTCGCCGAGTGGGAGCAGAAGTCACTCGCCGCCGCCGACGCCGCCCTGGTGGTGCAGACCCTGAGTGCCGCGTACCTCCAGATCACCAGGCAGTGGGGCGACGTCGTCCGGGTGGTGATCGACGTCGCGCCGCACGACGACGAGTCCGGCGCGGTGCTGGCCACCGCGCAAAAGCGGCACAATCGCAGTCTCACGGCGATCTGCCGCCATCTCGAAGAGATCGGCGCCTTGCGCGACAACGTCGACGCACGGCTAGCGGCCCGGATCATTACCTACTACTACGGCATCGACGGCCTGCTCCGAACCCGCGAAGTGTTCGGCTGGTCGTGGGAGCGTTCGAACGAGTGGCTGCTGGCTCGTGTCTCCGCTGCAGTCCTGCGGTCACCGGTCCAGCCTCCGAGCCCGAACTGACCATCGGCTAGCCCGCGGGGGCTAGTGCGTCCGCCTGGCCATCGTCCTCGCCGCCGCGCTGCTCGGGGATCGGAGGCGTCGGCGGTTCAAGGGGGATCGGCGGCAGCTGCGGCTCCCCAAACGCTGCCTCAGCCGCTGACATGCCGCCGTAGTCGGTCGCAAGGTTGGCGTAGATCGAGTAGATCAGCGTGATGAAGATGCCGAGCTTGAGCCATAGCGTGGGCGTGAAGAAGAACAGGCAGCAGATCAGCGGGAAGTTGATCAGCCAGTAGATCGCACCCCACATGTGCACCTTGTACTGGGTGTAGGGGTTGGTAGACAGGTCTTTGAGGACCAGGTTCATCCAGCCGTGCCGGATGTGCACCGGCGTATGCGCGGCGTGCAGCCGGGCGACTTCCACGCGCAGTTGGCGGACCTCGGCGATCAGGGTCTCGGTCTCAGTCATGGAGTCAGTATCAGCGCGCGCTCACGCGGATGAACGGGAGTCAGGGCCATACCGCCAGATTCCTGTCATTCCGCACCACGTGCGAAGGCCCAGGCCAGGGTGGGAATCCTGGCACTGGGCCTTGATTGGTCTCTGAGTCACCGCTCAACGGGCCACCCTTTCCCGGCGGTGTTGAACACCCAGAGGCCGATCGCGAACACGGCCACTGCGGCGGGCAGCAGGGTCCAGCCCCAGACGTAGCCCCCGGACATCAGCAGCGCACCAAGGAAGACCAGCCACAGCGCGACCAGCAGTCGCACGATCAGGACGCTGATCCGGACGGGCCGGATGTATTCCCAGGACCGGATGAGGGCGCGCTGGACTGAGTGGGCGGGTTCGCAGGGTGGCCCGCGTCGGCCTCGCGGCGGACGACCACGACGAGGGAGCGGTGGTGTCATGCAGTGCATACATGGGATGCCTCCTGTGGCCTCCGGTGCCCGGTCAATCCGGTCACCTATCAATGTGATATCACTTTGATAGGCAGCTGTCAAGGGCGATTGCTGCAGGGACACCCAGGAATGCCAGCGAACGCCCGGCCAGCCGTAATCGCTGCACCTCCCGGGCCTGGAGGTGCGAGCTAGGGGAACGGGACGCCGGGCCTGGGGCGTAGCGGGGGCATCGGCTCCACCGGATGCCGGCGCGGCCCGGACCAGAGAGCCGGAACGGCGTCAATCGCCGCGGCGATCGCGTACGCGGCCTGCTCATAGTTGACCCGCCAGCCCACGAAATGGGGCCAGGCGGCCTCTGGTTCACGCTCGATCGGGAAATTCACTTCCCGGAGCCTGCCGACGGCGTCGAGGAACTCCGCGTAGGTGAGGCTGATGACGGCGTCGGAAACGGCAGGCACGATCTCGTTGCTGATCTCATTCCTGAACTCGTTCATGATGATGGTCTTCGCGTGGCACATGGTGCGCTGGCGGCTGCCGGCCGTTCCCGGCTTGGGACGCGCCTCAGGGATCCGGCAAAGTCGTTCATGCGGTCTGAAGTAGCTGGAGCGTCCGCTGCGGGTCGCGGGCGTGGTGGCGGTTGGCGGCGGCAATGTTCGTGTGGCCGTCCAGGCGGAGGAGGCTGATGGCCAGGCTGCGCAGTGATGCCATCACGCGGGGCGCGTTTCCTGTCCTGACCAGGGAATTGTCTTCCTGGTAGGTCGCGTCCATCACCCAGTGAAGGCGGTTTTCTATCTCCCAGTGGCTGCGGACCCAGGCGGCCAGGGTGTCCGGGTCGGCGTCGCGGTCGCTGGTGATGAGGTACACGACTTCGACGGTCTTCTTGCCGTTTTTCGTGACGGTGCGGCGCAGTTGCGCGACCTGGGCTGCGCCCTCGAACTCGATCCAGGCCGGCGCCAGCACGGCCTTGATGGTGCGGCGGGCCCGGCGGCCGTGTCCGGTGCTCACGTCCGAGACAGCGGGGACGCCGACCCAGGGCAGCCTCTTGAGCTGCTTATGCAGCGTCGGCATGTTCGCCTTGACGGTCATGACGTAGTCGGCGTGCCGGCTGATGATGAGCAGCGCAGTGTCATGCTGCGTGTGCATTGCGTCGATCGTGATGACCGTGCCGGCCAGGGTGGCGAACGCTTTGAGCAGCTCCCGCACCGCGGGAATCTCGTTCGACTTCTCGTCCACGGCGACCTGGCCGAGGACCGCGCCAATACCGTGCGCCAGCGCCGCGACCAGGTGCGGGGCCTTCCCGTCCTTGTTCTTCGCGCCGCGGACGGTCTTGCCGTCGACCGCGATCACCAGCCGGCCGCCTGCCCGCACCGGCCCTGGTCCACAGCCACGCACCCAAGACCCCGTCGAGCGTGTTTGCGCTGACCAGGGCAAACGCGCGCCGGAACGTGGATTCCTCCGCCGGGCCGCGAGCCGAGCCCAGCACCGTCAGCACCTCCGGGCCGGCATCGGCGGCCCACTGCCCGATGGCGGCGAACGACCGCGACCCCGCGGTCACCGCTGCGATGCCGACGGCGAGCAGCCCGGCCAGCGGGTGCCGGCGGCCGCGTTTCTTCCGCGGGTCCGGGACCTGGGCAAGGAGATCGAGCAGGTACTGGCTGCGGGCAGCCGGGATAGGCGAAGATGTCATCGGCGGGCGGGTGTCCCTCGTAACAGGCGATGGCGAGCGTGAGAACTTCCATCGTTCCGTCCGGGCCCTGCCCGCCACTCGTAGACACGCCGGGCGCCTCACCTGCCATCACGACACCGCAGGTCACAGCCTCAAATCACGACCCGAGTCGGCTCATTTAGTGCGCAACGTACGCCGGACTGGGCGGCCGGGGGCTCATGTAGGTGCACCGACGAAAGTCGGGTGAGCTGGTTGAGCTAGGTCGTCGGCGGCTGGTTCTCCCGCGTTCGGATTGATCGTTTCCCAGTGCCGGGGTTGCCCCTGTTTGCTTGTCCAAGAATTCGTCAGGCCGCGGCGCAGGGGCGGAATCGGGCCAGATAGGCCACGCTCGGGCCGCGGCGGGCGGTCAGGTGCAGCCCCTGGGTGTCGGCCAGGCGGTGCAGTCGGCCGAACGGGATCCAATGCCGGTCGAAGAACTCGCCCACCACCAGCCGTCCGCCAGGTTTGAGCACTCGGGCCGCCGCGGCCAGCACCCGGTCCGGTTCGGGGATCTCGCCGAGCGCGGTCACCAGGTAGACCGCGTCGAAGGTCCGGTCTTCGAACGGCAGCTCGCGTGCGTCGGCGCGGTGCGGGTGGACGATGTCCAGCGCCTTCTCGGCAGTCCGGCTCATGACGTGGTCCAGCATTTCCTGCTGGATGTCCACGATGTCCAGCCGGCCCTTCGGGCCGAGCTGTGGCGCTATGTGCAGCGTCTGCAGGCCGGTGCCCGGGCCGAGTTCCAGCATCCGCTCCCCGGTCCGGGGCTGCAGGATCTGGTCCAGGTCCGCCTTGGCCAGGAACGGCAACTGCAGGTCCAGCAGTCGGCGTTGGGCGTAGGGGTAGGGCGCCTGATCCGTGAACCACCAGGTGCCCGCCGCCAGGGCGGTCAGCCCGGCCGCGGCGGTCAGGGCGGTGCGGCGCGTGGCCAGGTGGGTTGCGGCGTGGGTCAGGGACATCTCTGCTCCTCCTGCGTGTCGGTTCCGGCGGTCTCGGTGGCCGATGGGAACGGGTGACGGATCAGCCGCAGCGCCAGCGCGATGCAGGCCAGGGCTATCGGGGCCTCGGCGAAGACGGCCATCGCGATCGCGGTGAGCAGTTCGTCGCCCGGTGCGGCCGAGGTCACGTCGAGCCAGGCGTCGGTCAGCAGCAGCACCGCGGTGGCGGTGGCGGCCAGGACACAGCGGTTGTCCGCGCGCAGCAGCAGTCGGCCGGTGGCGAACAGGGCCAGTGCCTCGCAGCTGTCCAGGCCCACCCAGGCCAGCGCCCAGTGGCCGTCGGTGGCGCTGGCTGGCAGGGTGAACGCGAGGTAGAGCAGCCATGGGATCATGGCCACGCCCGCCGTGACGTACGCTCGGCCGAGCCGGCTGCGCGTGCCGCGGCGTGCCGGGCCGGTCGGATTGCCCGACTGAACCGGGCATCGGAGCCGATCCGCCTGGTTCAGCGTGCCGAGCATGACAGTGGTCTCCTTGTCTCGCCGCCCGATCGTTCGGGCCGGGAACCACTCTGGCCGCCACCGGCCGGTGAATCAGTAGCGTGGCTTTCCGTCTTCGGGCTGGTGCTGGGTACAGCCGCACGCGGTAGGTAGCGACATGGACCAGTGGTGATCAGGCCTTATACGGTGGGCTCCGTGAGCTCCGGCACCACCGACACCGAATCGGGAGCGAGAGGGCTCCGCAGCGTCCTGGCCAGCCCGTGGGCCCGCCGGACCTGGCGCGATCTGGGGTTCACCGTCCTGTCCGCGGGTCTGAACCTGCTGCCCCTGCTCGTCATGGCGCTGCCATGGACCTGGACCTTCTACGTGCCGATTTCGTTGCCGGCCGTGCTCACCTGCATGTTCGTCTCGGTTGCGGCGGCGGTGGCGCTCTGCCCGTGGCTGACGGTGCCGCGCCGGGCGTGCTTCTACGAGGTGCTCGGGGTGCGGATCCCGAGGCCGCCGACGCTCGAGCGGTCCCCGGACTCCTCCGGCGGCGTGTGGTCGGCGCTTCGCGATCGCCTGCGCTCGCCGCGCACCTGGCGGCAGGCGTGCTACCACCTGGTCGTCGGCCCGGCGGTGAACCTGCTCGGCCTGCTCGGCGGCCTGCTCTGGGCCGCCGCGCTGATCGGCTTGGCGACGTCGGCGGTGCTCGCGCTGTGCACCGCCGTCGGCGTGTTCCGCTACGCGGGCCAGCGTGTCTGGGACGGCGCGGAGATCTGGTTCGTGCTGCTCAGCGTGGTGCTGGTGTACTTGAGCCCGTGGATCGTCTCGGCAGCGGTGCGGATGGACACCCGGGCGGCCGCCGACCTGCTCGGCCCGAGCCGGGCGGAGAAGCTGGCGCAGCGGGTGGCGAACCTGACCGAGAGCCGGGCCGCGACGGTCGACGCGGCCGACACCGAGCGCCGTCGGATCGAGCGCGACCTGCACGATGGCGCACAGCAACGTCTGGTCTCCCTGGCGATGAACCTCGGCCTGGCCCGGGCGACCTTGGCGCACGAGCTGTCCGAGCCGGCCCGCCAGGCGCTGCAGGAAGCGCACGAGGAGGCGAAGGAGGCACTGACCGAGCTGCGCGAGCTGGTGCGCGGACTGCACCCGGTGGTGCTCGAAGACCGCGGCCTGGACGCCGCGCTGACCGGGATCGCCGCCCGCTCCCCGGTGCCGGTACGGCTGAGCGTGGACGTGCCCCGCCGGGTCTCGCCTACGGTGGAGGCGGTGGGGTACTTCATCGTCTCCGAGGCCCTGGCCAACGTGAACAAGCACGCCCGGGCCACGGCGGTGCAGGTGGACGTGCGACTGGACGGCCTGATGCTGCGGATCTCGATCACGGACGACGGGATCGGCGGCGCGGACGCGGGCCGGGGCACCGGCCTGACCGGGCTGGCGCAGCGGGCCGCCTCGGTGGACGGCAGCTTCGGGATCAGCAGCCCGCTCGGCGGACCGACGACGATTAAGGTGGACCTGCCATGCGAACTGTGATCGCCGAGGACTCGGTCCTGCTGCGCGCCGGACTGACCAAGCTGCTGGAAACCACCGGATTCGAGGTGGTGGCGGCGGTGCACGACGCGGACCGCGCTGCTGACCGCGGTGGAACAGCACCGCCCGAAGCTGGTGATCGCGGACGTGCGGATGCCGCCGTCCTTCACCGACGAGGGCATCCGCGCGGCCCTGGTGATCCGACGCCAATGGCCGGAGGCGGCAATCATGGTGCTGTCGCAGTACGTCGAGGAGCGCTACGCCGCGGACCTGCTGGCCACCCAGACGACCGGTATCGGCTATCTCCTGAAGGACCGGGTCGCGGACGTGGACGTGTTCCTGGAGGCGCTGCGCCGGGTCGCTGCGGGCGGGACTGCCCTCGATCCGGAGGTGGTAGCCCAACTGCTACTGCGCCGCCAAGACCGCCCGACGGACCGGCTGACCGCCCGGGAACGCGAAGTACTGTCCCTGATGGCCGAAGGCCGCTCCAACGCCGGCATCGCCGAATGCCTGGTGGTCAGCGAGAGCGCGGTGGCCAAGCACATCAACAGCATCTTCACCAAGCTGGACCTGTCCCCGACCGAAGGCGACCATCGGCGGGTCCTGGCAGTGCTCCGGTTCCTGGAAGGCGCGGGCGCCGCCGAGCGGAGCTGATTTGATTGTCTGCCGCGGGGTCTCGGCCTGGCTTCGCGAAAGAGGTGCCGGTCTGGGGGACCGTACCGGCCTCGTCGGAGTCGGCCGCCCGGCTTGCCGGATAGCGATTGTCGCCCAGGCGACGCGTGCGTGCCAAGCTCCCGGGCTGCCGCTACCCCGAGGTTGCCGCCCGCGGGGGGCAGGGCGGCGCCGACGCTCAGCTCCGGCCGCATCCGCGCTAGCACCCCGCCGCTCACCTGCTCAACCGGGATCTCCTGGCCGGACTGCGGGGCCCGTGTCACCTCCGTGCGGAAGTACCCCGCACCGGGGACTCAAGCTCGAACCCTGGTGATCCCATCCACTACGAGTCCAACCTGGTTACTTTAGCGCGCAGATTTCGTCAACTTGAGAAGTAAATCCGCAGGTCAGCGTATTAAGCCGGTCGAAAGTCCATGATCGCGAGCCAAGTCCGGTAACAGGCGATGGCGAGCGTGAGAACTTCCATCGTTCCGTCCGGGCCCTGCCCGCCACTCGTAGACACGCCGGGCGCCTCACCTGCCATCACGACACCGCAGGTCGCAGCCTCAAATCACGACTTTGCCGGGTCCCTGGGACGCGCCTGAGGCAGCAACCGCGGCCTACGGGCTGGCCGTGCTTAGCAGTGCGGGGCGCAGCTGGCTCATGGCCCAGGCGGCCAGGGTGGTGGGGGTCGTGGTGAGGATGCTGCGCTGGTTCTCGGGCGCGAAGTCCGGGCGCATGACCGCCGACATCCCAGCGATGGCGTCGACCTGCTTCGCGCCGAATCCCGCCGAGCGCAGCGAGCTTCGCCAGGCCTCATCGGGGATCGTCCCGGCCCGTACCTGATGGCCGGTCACCGTTGGACGGCTCGCGATCCGACGTTGCCGGTGGGCGCGGTGACGACGACCTTCACGAACCCTGCGTATCACCGGGGTCTGTCAATGTGCGGGTGCCCGGGGTCCCGCCAGGGCGATGAAGTCGCGTATCGCGGCGGCCACCGCAGCCGGCTGCTCGGCCCAGGGGAGGTGCCCGGCACCGTCGATGATGACCCGCCGCACGTCCGGCAGGGCGGCGGCCAGCGTGTCGGTGGCCCACACCGGGCGGGGGTCGGCCGCGCCGTGCACGATGAGGACGGGCTTGTGCAGCTGAACGCAGCGCCGGGCCAGTTCCGTCTCGTCGCGTGACCGGTCGGCGGCTAGTTCCTGGTTGCAGCGCAGGTTCACCCGGAGGTCATCAGCCCACATGGCCGCGGCGAGCTCGGCGGCAGCCGGCCCGGGAGCGTAGTCGGGCCGCCATTGCAGCAGGCAGAACTCGTGCTCTTCGGCCCGGGTCCGGTCCGGTTTGTCGTGCAGGTACTGCCAGCGAGGCAGGTCGGGGCCCAGGCGGCGGCGCATCTCGGCCCGGTATGCCGCCCGGAAGCTGTCGCCTATCCCGGTACCGGCTAGGTAGACCAAACCCCGGGTGCGGTCCGGGTAGGCCAGCGCGTAGCGCAACGCGAGCTCGGCCCCCCAGGAATGCCCGCCGACCCACCAGGATGGCAAGTTCGCGGCCTGGCGGACGCCGTCCAGATCGGCGACGAACTGGCCCACGGTGTAGGGCCCGTCACCAGTTGACCGGCCACACCCGCGCTGGTCATACCGGAGCACCCGGAAGGGGAGCAGCCGGGCCAGCGGCTCGAGGTAGTCCCACAAGCCAGGGCCGCCGTGGCACAGTACGAGCGGAACCCCGGTGCCGGTCGTGGTCACCCGCAGCACCGCACCACCGGACGCCGGAACCAGCCGCACGGGCATCGGCAGCTACCAGGCCAGCTGGCTCGACGTACGCAGGGCGTACTGCAGTTCCCGGTAGCCGGCCTGGCTGCTGCGGCAGCGGCTGGCCGCCAGCCGGCGTGAACGTGCCCGCGCTGGCGACGCCCAGGATGTTGAGGTCATCGCGGGGCTGCAGCACGATCAGCTGGCCACCCGAGCGGGTGGACCAGGCCAGTGTCTGGATAGGCCAGCCACCCCGGCCCGGCGGCGAGGGCCAGCGCCACACCCAGGGAGCGGCCGTACGCAGCAGTGCGCCCGTGTGCGCCGAGTACACGGCGAGTTCCCCGGTCCAGTGGCTGATCGCCGGTCTCGTCTGCAGAGATATGACGGAGCAGATCACCGCGCTGCCGTCGGGGGTGAGGACCGGCGCTACCGGGGCCGACTGGCCGGCCGGGGACCGCAGCACCACAAACTGGCCGGCGGTCAGGCTGGTACCGGGCCGGGCCGTGTCGAGCAGGCGCAGCGGCATGGTCCCGGGCGCCGGGTAGGCCCGCAGGCTCTGCACGGGTGGCACCACACGCTGCTGGAACGCCAGCGTCCGGCCGTCCGCCGTCCAGGCCCCGGCCCCGTTGAGCAGCGGCGTCCACGCGGCGCCGGGCGCGGTCCAGCGCCGGGCCCGGCCGGTGCTGAGCGTGACCACCTGCAGCGTCGCGGTTGGCCCACTCGCGTCGAACGCCACCGCCAGCCGGGTTCCGTCCGGGGAAAGCGCGACGCTCGGCGCCTGCCCGGGGGTGAGTCTTTCTGGCAGGGACAGCCGGGACACCTGGACGTGGCCGCCGGAGGTGATCCGCGCCATGAGGAAGACCATCGGCGTCCGGTCGTTGCGTTGCGCGAGCCTGGGTGACGGGCCTGCGTTGCCCTTCCAGTTCCGCATCGCACCCAGCACGAACGTGCGCCCATCTGCGTCGGCGGTGAGCAGCCGGAAATCGTTGTACGGCCGGGGCGGGCTGACCGTGGCCAGCAGCTTCCCGGTGGCGGTGGAGCGGACCTTCAGGTAGCGGCCGGGCACCGAGGCGCTGTCCTGCGTGCCATGCGAGGTGTAGCTGAACAGGTTGCCCTGGTCCAGGTAGGCGTAGTACGCGGGAGCGGTGGCGTAGCTGACCGGCGCAGCCACGATCGGGACGCTGCTGCCCAGGTGGACCGGTGACCCGCGGCCCGGCCCGAGCTGGCTGACCGTGATTCCCGCGCTGGCCAGCAGCGCGATCGTCACCAGACCGGTCCAGAGGTGGCGGCGGCGCTGGCGCCTGCGCGCCTCTTTGATCAGGGCCTGCGGGTCGGCGCCGGTGTCGGGCCGCCAGCCAGGCGGGGCGGCAGTCATGGCAGCTCCACCGATACCTGTTCGATGATCTCGGTCAGTTCCTCCGGCCGGTAGCCGCAGCGCCGGGCCAGCGCGACCAGCTCACGTGCCTTGGTCACCACCGCGCTGCGCTGCGGGGCGATCCCGGTGACCGAGACGCCGCGGCCGCGGCGGAACTCCACCAGCCCTTCGTCGCGCAGCGTGCGCAGCGCCCGGAACACGGTGTTGGCGTTGACCCCGAGCACTGCGGCCAGGTCCCGGGCCGGGGGAAGGCGCTCGCCGGCCGGGCCTCACCCTCGGCGATGGCCCGGCGGATAGCGGCGGCACACCTGCTCGTGCAGCGGCACGAGGCTGCCATGGTCGATCTCGAACATGGGATTGGTGCTACTCACATTGTCACCATAACGTCCTGTGCTGAGCGCGGCAAGAGCTCGGGCTGCGGCCGGGCTGCGGGTGCGGGTGCGGGTGCGGGTCCGGGTCCGGGTGCGGGTCCGGGGTGCGGGTGCGGGCGTGCCGGTGCGGCAAGGCTCGGGCAGCGCTCTGCACGTGGCCAGGCCGCGGCGCCGGCGCGGCTGGGGGACCGGCGGGCGCTGATAACAGCAACACACGGGCTGAACGCCAATGAGTGGCCGGTCGATTCACCGGCGGCGGCGCGGTTAGCTGCTGGCCACCCGGCGCCCGCTGAGCAGCCGCAGGCCGGGGACGAGCTTCGGCACCTGCTGCCGGTAGCGCGGGTACTCGTCAGGGAACTCGCCCAGCATGAACCGTTCCTCGATGTGGATCTTGATCTCGAACAGCACCAGGAAGACGGGGAACGGCACGATCCACCGCCCGGCCCCGGTGACCAGCAGGGAGCCGATCAGCATGCCCAGGATCCCGGTGTAGATGGGATGCCGGGTGATGCTGTACGGCCCGGTGGTGCGCAGTTCGTGTTCTTGCTTGACCGTGGGCGCGCCGCTCCACATGACGCCGAGTACCAGCCGGGCCCAGATGGTGAACGCCGTCGCGGCCAGCAGGATCACCAGGCCCAGCAGGCGGCCGGCGGGATCGGAGAAGGTCAGCGACCGCCAGTCCGCCTTGGGCACGGCCAGGATGATCACGGTGATGACGACGGCGCCGGGCAGGACGGCGGTGCCGAACCAGGACCGGGTGCGTTCGGCCGGGGCCCGGCTTTCGTTCCAGTTCTCGGCGGCCAGCCAGGTGGCGGCGAACGCGACCCAGCACACGACGACGCTGATGCCCGCCAGCAAATTCAGCTGTGGTTGGGTCACGCTGTCAACGTAGCTCTTGGGTGCGGGCGGGACCATGGGTGATCGTCGGACCAGCCCGATCCGGAGCGGGGCCGGAAGGCCGCTGACCGGCCTTCCGGCCCCGCTCCACGGCAAGATCCCGGCTAGTTCACATGCACCGTGTAGGTCGCTGTGCCCGTCATGCCGTAGTTGTCGGTGACGGTCAGGGTGATGGTGCGGGTTACGCCACCGGTGGCGTAGGTGTGTGCCGCGCTGCCGGTCGAGGTGGTGCTGCTGTTCCCGTCACCCCAGTTCCAGTGGTAGCTGGTCACGGCACCGCCCGGGAACGGGTCGGTGGTCGTGGCGTGCCACGTCTGGCTGGTGCCGTGGGTCACCGTGGCCGGGCCGGTGATCGTGGCGGCCGGCCCGGTCCGGGTGAACATGGTCAGCCCGTTGGGCGAGCCGACGCCGGTCGGCCCGTCGTAGCCGGCCAGCGCGTCGCAGGCCCGGTCGCCCACGGCGACGGCGCCAGTTTTCGTGTAGGCGCAGTCCATGATGCCGAACCCTTGGGAGTTCGGGTTGGGGCACCCTGCGGCGCCCGAGCCGGCGCACCAGCCGTTTCCGCCGGTGGTGACGTCATACGCCTTGCCCTGGTGCCCGTACAGGGTGAGTGCCGGGTACGGCACCCCCCGCGCGCCACCGGCCAGTGCGTAGGCGGCGGCGATGATCGGCGACGATAGTGACGTGCCGCCGATGGTGAACCAGCCTGGGGCTGGGCTGCATCCGGAGCAGTTGTAGGAGTCGTAGACGTCGAACCCGGTCAGGTAGTCACCCACCGCCGAGACATCCGAGTCCAGCCGCTTGGTGCCACACCCGGTGCTGCCCCAGGTGCTGAGCGAGGTCTGCCACCGTTGCGCGTTGAACATGGTGCTGCAGCCGCCGCCGCTGGCCCCCAGCGCTTCGCCCGTGATCTGCTGCATGTAGTCGCGCGCGCCGTTGTCGTTCCACACGGTCTCGGACTGCCGGGCGGCGCTCTGGCCGAGGTACAGCGAGGTGCCGCCCACGCTGACCGTGGTGTTGTAGGCCGCGGGAATGCCGGGCTGGTTTACCGCCGACAGCATGTCGTAGTCGTAGTATCCATCGTCACCGGCCGAGGCGGTGATCACCACTCCGGGGTGGTTGAACGCGTTCTGGAAGGTCGTGGTGCTGCCTCGCTCCGCGGTGCCGAACGAGTTCGACACCTCGTTGGCGCCCAGTGTGACCGCCCTGTTCTCGGCGGTGCCCAGGTCGCTGTCGAAGTCCGAGTTGGCCTCGACCAGGATGATCTTGCAGCCCTGGCACACCGAGTGCACCGCTTCCACGTCGAGGCTCTCCTCCACCGACCACCCCGAGGTGTCGTTCGCGGGTGGGGTGGCGCCGCCGTTCTGGTTGACCACCCGGAGGCAGCCGTTCGTGGTGCTGCACGCGGCCAGGCCGTACTGCGAGTCGAAGGTCTGCAGGTCGGCATTGATGTTCGGGTCGTTGTAGGCGTCCACGATGGCCACCGTCTGGCCATGGCCGCCGGTGGTGGGCAGCCCGTAGGCGGTGGCCAGGTCCCCGGGGGTGAGGCCGCCGGCCGGGCCGATGGCGCCCGCCTTGGTCGCCCCGGCGGCCATCTTGAAGGCCCGCGCGCCCGGGGTGCCCTTCTTGACCAGCTCGCGGATCTCGGCGTAGCAGGTCGCCGTGTGCGGCCGCGGCACGGCCGCGCAGGCCCGCTTGCCCACTGCGTAGAGGGTGACACTGTGCGGCTGGGCCGAGCTTCCGGCTGGCCGGGTAGCCGCGGTAGCCGCGGCGGTCATGGTCGCCGCCAGGGCAACCGCCGCCGCGCCGGCGACCGCCGTCGGCCAGTAACGGGAGATCCGCACCTTAAGATGTCGCATTAACCCTCCCCGGCGGCGGCCGGGACAGAATTTGGCCAGGTCCCCGCAATAGAGCGATGATGTGATTGCGGCCGGTAAAGGCCAGCCCGCAGCGTACTACGAAACTGTCAATTGATTGCGGGGACTTTACCAATCAGAGCTGGCCTTGAGCTGCCCGGATAAAGGGTTATAGGTGCTTATTCGGTGCCTTTGTGGCTGGGCCTCTCCGGCGCATTATGGCGGTGCCGCCAGGCCCTAAAGCTGCCAGATAGGAACATTATCGTCAGCAATGCGCCGAGATTCAGCGGGACCATGGCCAGCCAGCCGGCGCCGTCCGCGGCCCGGCGGATCACGCAGATAGCAGGCCACCAGCCGGGCTTCGCCGCGCTCGATGGCGGCGATGTCACGGCGGCTCTGGTCCGGCGGGGGCGGGATCTGCCCTAACCGCGATGGCTGGCGGGCGATGTCGGACATGTAGGTGCAGCGCTTTCTCAACGATCTGTCATTTTCCTTGGCGACCGGGTGCGGTACCCGCCCGGATCGGCCAACGGTGATCATCGGATTGCAGCCTGCCGCCGTCACGGAGAGTCAGCGGCAGTCCGGGCGGCCCGCCGTGCGACTCGGCGCCTCTTTCCGCCGTTGAGTGGGCGGCGGTCACTAAGCGCAGATCTGCCAGTTCGGGGCTGCTACCGCGGGACCAGATGCGAGCCTGATGTCCGCGGCGAAAGCGGTCGGCTGTGTACCGGTCGGTGTGCTCGGCTGGGCGGGGTTAGTGGTGTCATCACGTTATCGCCGGAATGCCAGGGGCTTGCTGGCGTGCTCTGTTTGATCCTGGGGTCAGGCTCACTCGCCAGCGGGATTGTGCAAGGCCTCGGCATAGTCGCGTTATGTCCGTTTTATTCATGCCGGGTCGGGTCGGAGGGTCTCGGGGCCCTGGTGGCGTCCGGGGCGTGGTGGCGTGCAGGCGGCTGTGATGCTGGTGTGCCCGGCCGTTTTGGAGGACCCCGATGGCGAGCAGATCGTGGCTGCCAGGCGATCTGGCTATGGCCGTCAGGGCGCTTCAGGCGCATCCTGTGAAGTGCGCAGAGTGGGCGCGCGTGGCCAGCATGCTGGGTTCTGGCCGGCGAGGAGGAATGCATGGAAAGCGCGCCGAGCAGGACGGCGATGTTTGCGGCCGTGTCGCGTGGATTGTTTCGCCTGGAGACGGCGTCGCCGTGGGTACTGGACGATGTGCTGGCCCTGGTGCTTGTCGGCCCGGTATGGCAGCAGCTGCGAGACCAGTTCGATCCGCTGTTCCCCGGCCCGGCCCGTCGCGAGGCCCGCGCGGCTGTCTGCACCCGCAGCCGGTACGCCGAGGACCGGCTGGCTGCTGACGCCTTCACGCAGTACGTGATTCTTGGCGCGGGGCTTGACTCGTTCGCGTGGCGGCGGCCGGATCTGCTCGGCTCGCTGACGGTATTCGAAGTTGATCACCCTGCCTCCCAGGCCTGGAAGCTCGAGCGGGTCAGGGAGCTCGCCCTGCCGCTCAGCGACTCGCAGGTATTCGTGCCGGTTGATTTCGAAGCCGGACCGGTTCAGGATGTCCTGGGCGCGGCCGGGTTCGACTGGGCGCAGCCGGCGATGTTCTGCTGGACGGGCGTCGCCCCCTATCTGACGGCACAGGCGATCGAGTCAACGTTGCGCACGATCGCGGCGGCTGCTCCCGGGTCTGAGGTGGTGTTCTCCTACCGGGCCGAGGACTGTGTGCTCGACGACGTGGGGACGGAATACGCCCGGACCTACACGCCGATCGCGGCTTCTGTCGGCGAGCCTCTTCAGCCCGGCTGGCCGGTATCCGAGATCGAGAGGCTGATCAGCCGGTGCGGGCTAAAGGTCGTGGATCACCCCGCACGTGCAGACCTCCAGCAGCGGTACTTCGCTGGCCGTACCGATGGCCTGCGGCCCTATACCTTCGAGACCCTGGTGGCCGCGCGGGTCACCTGAGCGAGCGCAGGCCACGTCCGGCAACTTCACCGTCTGCGGGGGGCAGGCGGTGACGGTACGGCAGAGGAGTACAGCAACCTCCAGGGCCTCGGCGTAGCCGCGTCGTGTCCGTTTTGCTCATGCTGGGCGCAGTCCGGGGGTTTCGGGGGTCCGGGTGGCGTCCCGGGCGTGGTGCCTGCAGGCGGCGGCGATGCTGGCGTGCCCGGCCGTTTTCAAGATGCCGATGGCCAGGTTACTTGCGCAGGGCGGCCATGACCTGGGGTCCGCTGCCGGTGCGGACCTGGGAGGCGTCTTCGCCGTAGCTGACGTTGCGGACATGGTGCAGGGCCTCGATCTGCCAGTGGCCGCGGATCCAGGCGGCGAGCTGGGCGGGGGTTGCCTGGTGGGCGTCCAGGCTGGTGATGGCGTAGACGGTGACGGTCCGCCACCTCCCGCCGTCCAGCGGCCGGATCTGGCGGGTCAGGCAGATGGCCTGGGCGGCGTGCGGGAAGCTGAGCCCGGCGGCGGCGGCCGCGGCCTTGAGGGTGCGGTGCTCCTGGCGGCCGTGGCCCCGGTTAAGCTGCCGGGCGGCGACCGGGATGCGCCGCCAGGGCAGGTTCTTCACCTGGGCATACAGGCCGGGCTGGTTCTTCTTCACCACCAGGATGTAATGGGCCCCCTTGCCGGTGACAAGGAACTCGGCGTGCTCGCGCTGGGTGTGCAGGGCGTCGGCAGTGATGACGCACCCGGCCAGGTCCAGCGGCTCCAGCAGCGGCGCGAACCGGGTGATCTCGTTGGTCTTGCCGTCCACCCGGACCTGGCCGGGCACAACACCACAGCGCTGATCGAGGGCGGCCAGCAGGTATACCGGCTGGCCGTCGGCGCTGGCGTGACGGGTGCCCCGCACCGCCTTGCCGTCCACCGCGACCGCCCGCCGGCGGCGCCACCCGTGTCCTGCTGCCTGGCCGGCGGCGTGCAGCCGCGCATCCAGCCAGGACCCGACGGCGGCATCCAGCCGGTCAGCGTCCGCGGCTTCCAGCACGCGGCGGATGGTAGCCTCATCCGGCGGCACGAACCGCCGGGTCAGCGGATCACGGCGGACGCCCAGAGCGGCCAGGACCTGCGGCGGCGCATCCGCGACCCACTCGCCGACCGCGGTGAGCGACGTCGCCCCGGCCAGCACCGCCGCCACGGCCGCCATTAACAAGGACGTCAGGCTGTGCCGCACGCCGCGCCGATTCCGCGGATCCGGCACCCATGCCAGGTACTCCGCCAGGCCTGGGCACTGGCCCGACAGCAGCGCGCGGTCACTGGCCGGCCGACGTGAAAGCTCTTCCAGGGCGGCGCTGATCGAGGATGATGACAAGGCAGGCATGGTCTTCCGCAGCGATCACTGGATTCGACACCCACATGATCTTGGAACCGTGCCTGCGCCGCATCCCGGTGAGCGAACCAGACACCCGGTCATAAACAAGCCATCACGCCACTATGCCGAGACCCTGCGCTCATAGCTGCCTTGCCTGTACGCGTTCGGACGGCTAGGGACCCGCGCATGCGCGATGACTCTCGTGGTCGCCGCGCGTCTTATCTACCAGACCCAGTTAGCCAGATGTCCGCTGGACAATGAAGGGATGCCTCATGGAGATCACCAACCTGGGCCAGGCCGATGGGCTGCCGCCGGTGGATTGGGCCGCCGTTGTCGAGAAGCTCGATGCCGGGTCCGCGCCAGCTCCGGACGCGCTGAACTCCCGCACGACCTGGCTATCTACCGTCAACGACGACGGCAGCCCGCATGTGACTGCGGTCGGTGCCCTGTGGCTAGATGGCGCGTTCTGGTTCCAGACGGGCGCAGGCACGCGGAAGGGACGCAATGTCGCGCGCGATCCCCGGTGTTCGATCGCGGTGTCGATCCGAGACGCGGACGTCGTGATCGAGGGTGACGCTGCACGAGTGACCGAGCCAGGCGCACTGGCACAAATTGCCAAGGCGTGGGCGGATCAGGGTTGGCCGGCCGAACCCGACGCCAGCGGGTCGGGTATCACCGCCCCGTTCAACGCACCGTCGCAAGGACCGCCGCCGTGGAACGTGTACCGCATCGAGCCACGCTCAGCGATCGTGACCTTGGCGGCGGAGCCGGGCGGCCTGACTCGCTTCCGGTTCTGACGCTGCTTGATCGGCTGGGTCGCCCTCATCTGCCGCATGTCGGATGCTCTGGGGGAAGGCTTAGCCGTTTATGCGTGGTGGGGGTGGCGCTGCGGCGGTGGGCGTTCGCCGGAGCGATCGTGCAGACAGGGCTGTGAGCCAGGCGAAGCCGGTGATGATGCTGGCGCGCTGGAACAGTCCGCCGAGGCTGGCGAGCCGGGGCGATTGGCTGAAGCCCGCAGCGGCCAGGGCCATGGTCGTGAGCATGGTCACGGCGGTGCCTGCGCTGTAAAGACCGAAACGGCGCTGGCCGGCCCGCCAGGACCGCCACCCACTGGCGAGTGCGGCGGCGGGCAGGCCGGCGAACACCGGGACAGCCGTCAGATTGTGTGCGGTCCCGGTACGGCTGGGCTGGGTGAGCGCATCGGGCGTTCCCGGCGGATAGCCGCTGACCGGGTCAGTGACAAAGACAGCCGCGCCGATAAGCCCCGCTCCCGCGACGCCGATCAAGGCCGGTGCTGCCCGGCTGCTGGCCGCCCGGTCACCGGCACGCGCCAGGCCTCCAGCCCCGGCCAGGAACAACGTCCCTGCCACCGCGAAGTTCGCGGCCTGGACCCAGCCGCGCGGTCCGAGCGCGAGAGAACTGACTGGGTGACGCAACGGCCGGTAACCATCCCTGGCCGCACCCTCAAGCAGGAACACCGCGACGAAAACAGGGCCGGCGGCCACACCGCAGCGCAGCAGCCTGCGCGTCCATGCCTGCGACGTGCCGGGGGTGCTGGCAGGGCTCACAAGCGAAGCGTAGCGGGCCAGCGCTGTACTCCCCGGATCTGCATGAGCGGGCCGGGCCGGTGGAGCCCGCCCGGGCAGGTCTTGCCGGGCACGGGCGGGCATGTTCGCTCAGACGAGTGGATCGAACCCGAACGCGCGGACCTCTTGCGCACAGCGGCAGGCCGCCGCGAACCTCGCGGCCCACTCCAGGGCTGCTTCCCGTGAGGGCACGTCGATGACCGTGAAACCTCCGCTGAGTTCCTTGGTCTGGGGGTAGGTGCCCGCGGTGACCGTCCCGTCACCTGCCACCAGGACGGGCGCTACGTCCTCGTCCAGCCCGCCCGCGTGGAGGAGGACGCCGGCATCCTTGGCCTCCCGGACCACCGCGTGGGCGGCCTCGCCCACAGCTGGCATCTCCTCCTGTGGGATGTCGTCCATCGCGCCGCTGGGAAAGGAAATCAGGTACCTCGTCATCGCATGACCCTTCCTCCGGCGGCCTCCTTCCGGGCCGCCGCGCCTCACGCCTGCGAAGAACGGTACGCGCGGGATGAGACACTTCGCCACGAGATGATCCCTTAGCACTCCACCGCACGCTCACGCCGCGAGTCGCGCGAGTCCGCTGCGTCACAACGGAAATAGGACCATGAGGATCTCGTCGCGGTCATCGCCGGGTGCCAGCCGCAATGCGCCCGGCCAGCGGCCGATCTCCCGCCAGCCGAGCCGGGCATAGAAGTGCTCCAGGCCCATGCCGCCCCGCGCGGCGAGGTGCAACTGCTCCAGGCCCATCTCCCGGCAGGCAATGTGCCTGGCGTGCGCCATGAGAGCAGGCGCTGCGGGTGCACCCAGCCAGCCAGGACATCGCCGGCGACAGCGACCGGCAGCCTGCGGTGGGGGCTGAGGCTGGCGATGAGCTCATCAGCCACCGGCGAGACAGTGAGGTGATCTCAGCGAAATGAGTCCGAACAGCCTGGTTTTGACTTACCAGGTGGATGCATCCGGGCAGATATGCAGACGGGCTGCCTGTTCCGCTTGCACGACACCGTGCGCGGATCGCATCATGACCATCTGCTCGTGCCGGTGCCCCAGTGCGACGCCGTCGTAGACATTCACCTGGTCGTGGGTAGCTCTTCAGCTTGAGTTTACGCAGGCATGCGGCGCTGGGGTTCTGGCCGTTGACCTGGGAGCCTGTTGCTGTCATGGGAGAATCGGTGTCATGGATTCGATGGTGGCGACCTTCGTTGTGGTGTCGGTGGCGCTGACGTTGATCCCGGGGCCTGACCTGATGTTCGTCGTCCGCAATGGTGCTCACGGGCGCGGCCCGGCTGTCGGCGCGGCGCTGGGCGCGGCGGCTGCCGCGCTGGCGTGGGGTGTAGCGGCGGCATTCGGGGTGGCGGCGTTGTTGCAGCGGTCGGCGCAGGCGTTCGAAGTCGTCAGGCTGGCTGGTGCCGCGTACCTGATCTTCCTCGGGCTGCGGACGCTGTGGCAATCACGCGGTACGCGCGGCATCGCGGCGGCTGGCGGCTCTTCTCCGGCGATCTCGGCGCGGGGTGCCTTTGGCCGGGGTGTCTGCATTGACCTGCTCAATCCCAAGACCGGCCTGTTCTACGTCGCGGTCCTCCCGCAGGTTATCCCGCGTGGCGTGCCGGTCCTGCGCAGCACGCTGCTGTTCGCTGGCGTTGACTCGCTCGTGGCGGCCGCGCTGTTCAGCGTGGTTGCCTGCGCGGCAGCCGCGCTGCTGGTGTGGCTGCGGCGGCCTGGTTTCGTGCGCGGCCTGGAACGGGTGACCGGCCTGTGCATGGTCGGGCTCGGCATCCGCACTGCCATCGAGCGAGCCTGACTGAGCATTTCAGGCTCCGCGGGCCGGTGACCGGCGTGCCGGGGTGGTGTGATCGCCGCGGCGGAGTTCACGGCGGGGCGGGTACTGGCGGCATCCAGGGGTCGCCAGCGAGGGCGCTGCGGATGGCGGCCAGGACGCTGACGCCGTGCTTGGCGGCGGTGGATATGTAGCCGCGGATGGCGTAGCGGTCCCGGGTGGTGTTCTCGGACCGTAGCCGGCCAGAGATCTTCTGCTGTGTTTTCGCTGGCCGCAGGTCCCTTTCGGCTTGGTTGGAGGTTGGCGGGATCCGCAGGTCGGTGGTGAAGCGGAGCACGTCGCCCTGGCGGTCGCGCAGGCATTCGAGCAGGTCGCAGCAAGGGCTCGCTTACGTCCGGGAATCTTGGGGATCCGGGACAGGCCGAGCAGGACGCCGTGCCGGAACGCGTGGATCAACGGCGCGGCGGCCTGGCCGGGGATCGCGGGCAGGCCCTGGTCACGGGCGGTGTTCGCGGCGTGGATGAGTCCCTGGAGGGCCTCGCGGATCTGGACGGGCCAGTGCTCGCCCGGGTAGGTCTCGGCGGCGCCGGCCAGCTCGCGCAATATGTGGGCTGCGCAGAGCTGGTGGATCAGGCCGGGAAGGAATCGTAGTTCTGGTACCGGTCGTGGACCACGACCGTGCCGGACAGGTCCGGGAGCACGAACGCGGAGAACGTCTTCAGCGACCGGTCGGCGAGGAAGTAATAGGTGAGCAGGCGGGTACAGGCGACCAGCAGGTATTTCTTGGAGGTCTTCGGGCCGGGCCGACCCGAAGAGGGGTCTCATCCGCGCAGACGACGCGCTGGAGGATGATCAGCGCCCGGATCAGCTTGTTCGCTGCGGCGACCGCGGCGGCGGCCCGGGCGATCAGAGCGTGGACGAACCCCGGCGAGGGTTCCGCGCCGGCCAGGTCGGCAATCAGCTCCGCGCAGCGGTGCACCGGGATCGCGTGCGCCGCGATCAGGTAGACGCACCACGCCTGCAAGTCCAGGCCGTAATGACCGCGCCCGCCATGCCGGCCCCGGCCGGCGCAGTGGGGAGAACACACTGCGGCTGCATCAGCGGCGGGACATTCCAGGCCGACCGGGTGGCCGGACGGCGAATCCGAACTGCCGGTAAAAGCCGCTCACGCCTTCTGCTGCCATGAGCCCGGCAAAGCTTCCTGGGAGCGCGTGCTCGTCCAGGTATCTCATAATGGGCTCCATCAGGCGCTTCCCGAGCCCTCTGCCCTGAAATCGTGGCAGCACGATCACGTCTTGAAGGTAGAAATACAGTCCGCCGTCCCCGATCACCCGCGCGCACCCGACGACGTTGCCTTCGTGCAGAGCGCAGACCGTGAACAAGGCGCCTGCCAGGCCGCGCTCGGCCAGGTGCTCGTCCAGCGGTCCCCAGCCGACCGCTTCGCGCAAGGTTAGGTATTCGCTGACTGCCGGGACACGCTCAACGATCTGGAGACTGTCGTTCTGCATTACCTCATCAGCCTTCACGCTTTAGATGATGTAGCCGTGCTCGAAATGAGTCAGGACGAGCGCGGCGCGGGCGATGTCTCCGATTTTGCCCGGGCTGGCGGTGACGTGCTGGAGGGTGCGCCAGCGGCCGGTGAGCAGGGCGAACCCACGTTCACCCAGGCAGCGCAGGGAACGCAGGATGGCGTTGCGGGTGCGGGTATTGATATCGAGGTCCTGCCCGTCTGCGGGCTGTTTGACGGGGATGCAGATGCCGATTCCGGCGCCGTCGTAGCCGGGATCGGCGAGGGTGGGCAGGCCAGCGCCGGCGGGGCGGTAGAGCGCCGGCAGGGCGTGAATGCGGGCGGCGGTAATGTCGTGAACCGAACCCGGTTCGGCCTGCGAAACCCACAGCGGGAAACCGTCCGGGGCAAAGACCGCCTGGATGTTGCCGCCGTGGGTATGCGCCTTGCCGGAGTACCACAGGTCAACGACCTCGCCTTTCACGCTGACGGTCGGCTCTTTGCACCGGTCGGAGGGGATGATCTTCCCGTCCAGGATCACATGAGCCAGGCCCTCGTCTTTGGCCCGCTCCAGCGCCTCCCGCAGCTCCGGGGCCTCCTCGGCCAGCACCGCGATCAGCTCGTCCCGGTACCGGTACGCCGTGGCCCGCGAGATTCTATGATCGCGGGCCAGCGCGTCCGGGACCGTGCGGTCACGGAACCACCGCAGGCCAAGCACGGCCTGCCAGAAGCAGGTCAGCGCCCGGCTGCCGCGAGGAGTGCCGCGACGGCGCCGCTCGGCTGCCAGCAGCTTCGCAACGAACTGTGCCAGTTCCCTGGGGACGTCAAGCGTGGCACGATAGGCGATCAAGTGGAGCCTCCGGCAGAAGCCGATCTTGTGGTGAGACCTCTTCTACCTGGGCTCCACAGCCCTCTGCGGGCAGCCCGGTTCATCCGCGTGTCTGCCTGGATGCCCCCGCCTGGGCCAGATAAAGCCCGATTGCCCGAACCTATTTCGCTGAGATCACCTCAATGGCCGTGTCAACGGGCAGAAATGGAAAGCCCACGGCCCCACCGGCATTGCTGACGGTGATCCAGCAGTCAATCAGTTCCTGTCTGAGTTCCGCGCTAACCTGCCCGGGATCACAGCCCTGACGCAGGACCGGGAGAACCCGCTCGCCCACACCCGAAGTCTGGCACGCCCGCGGGTCACCTCGGTGAAAACGTCGTGATCTGCCGCGGACCGGGCGCCAATGCGGCGTGGGCGGACGGCGAGTGATAGGCGTTACTGCAGCGCGTCCGGTTTTGCTCGGACCAGGCGCAATCGCTTGGCAAGATGCTTCGCCTGCCCCAGCTTTAGAGTCTTGCGATAACCTCAGCGCGCTTTGCGGTGTACTCCTCATCCGTCAGCAGACCCTCATCGTGCAGGCTCGCCAGTTTCCGGAGAGTCGCTGCCGTGTCTTCCTGGGCAGGCTGTGGCTGCTGCGCGGCGGGTGGGCTTGCAAGTAGGTTGAACTTGAACGCTTCGCTCTGCGCTGCCCCTACAGCCTTGTTGCCGTCCAGTGCGCGCTCGTGGTAGCTGCCGTCAGGGAACATGACGAAGGCAGTGGCCCGGGTCTTGGTGGCCAGACCGGCCATCCCGATGGGCAGTAACATGGCCCGCCCCGGGCTCCATGCCTGATGGCCGTCGGTTAGCTGGGCCTGTGCGCCAGCCAATGGGCCAAGCGGCCGTGTCTGGTACCCGGGCAGATGCTTCTCGACGGTGTCACCACGTACCTGCACGCCCAGCGCAGGGAAGACGGCTTCCGGCGCTTCTTCTTCCTTTGACATCCCGTACCCGTCACGGACAAGCTCGTCATAGGCCAGCTGGGCTGGCATGGACAGGTCGCTGCGGGCAACGTTGCAGTCCAGTGCGTACCGGGCTTCTGCTTCGGGCGTCATCTTGGGCATCAGGTCCCCTCCTCCTCGTTTCCCTAGCCTGATTTTGCCATTCAAAGCGTCCGCCAGCTTGGTTGCCACTCGATGCGGACGGGCACGACGATGACTGCCATGGCAACGGTGTACCGCCGCCCGGCAAACGTTGTGCGGCATAGCGTCAAGCCACAACTGGCCAGCTGGGACCGGGCAGGGCATCCCAGCCAGGTGAAGCTGGCTCGCTTCCTGGCGCACGTGGATGCCATAGCCAGGCCGGTGCTGGCGAGTGTGAGCGGCCGGGTTGCCGCTGAACTGATCGTCGGGCTCAGCGATAACGTCTCACTGACTCGTGGCGGCCATGACCTGGACAACTACCTGTTCCCGGTCGCTCAGCGGCTAGGCCCGCAGCGGGTGGCAGCCATCTTCGGCCGCAAGATCCACGGGCCCTCATCGCTAGCAGTGGGACCCGCCCAGCCGGACGCAAACGGCGCCACAGCGCAGTTCTCGACCCGGATGACTGGGTCCTATGAGCGCAAGCAGTGGAAACAAACCCTCCATGACCGGCTCGCAGAGCAGGCAGCCACCATCGATCCGGGCCCACTTGGGCTGAGGATCGCCCTGACGACCGGGCCCGGGCGCAACTGGGCCAGCCTATGGAAGCCACTCATCGGCGCCTTCGGCCCCGTGCTGGGCGAAGACTCCACCCGGCCGTTCCACCCGCACGATGACCGCATCGTCAGCCTCGGCCTGCATCACACCATCGACACTGGCATCGCCCACGACGTGATCATCGACGCCTGGTGGACCCGCCTGCAGCCCGCCGACTCCGTGACGTAAACAAGGCCGGCCATGCCCCTATACGCGCGTGCCATGCCGTCGGCTGAAAGGCGTACCGAACGCCGAATATCCGCTACCGTACGTGAGCCGTTGTTGCTGACCGCGCCGAGCGCATATGGCCATGTTCCGGGCGGGTTACCTGGGTCTCGGGGCGTGGCGGGCCTCGGGCTGGACGACGCCGAGCCCTCCGGAATGCGGGATCCGGACATGATCCTCAGACCCCGGCGGCAACGCCTCGACACAGGCGTCAGAGCACGCGTTTACCAGCAGTGGCAGGACATCCGTCGCGACCCGTGCCGACAGCCATGCCTGGCGGATTCCCCGCCCGGTGACCGGCTCATCGCACACACTGCACGACGTGATCGAATCCGCCCCCCACAATCCGGGGTCCGGGCCGCCAGGAGGCACCGCCCCCCGCCTGAGCCCGGGAAACGGCGGCCGGTACCTGAAGTTCCCGAAGATCCGCCGTGTACTGACCGTGCTGCTTTTGAGGTTCGGGCACCTGGTCAGCTCGTACGGGAACCAGTGCAGCCGCTGGGACGTGTACGGCTCGAACACTTCGAGGCTAGCCATCGCGCCGATCTCCGGAGGCAGCCGGACGAGGTTGCTCCGGTACAGCACCAGGTGCTTCACGGCTCTGAGCCTGCCGATCGACGCCGGCAGCGTGACGACCTGCCGTCTTTCCTCTGGGCTCATCCCGGCGAGCGGCCGGAAGACTTCCCGGCCATCGGCAGCGGCCTCGTCGATGAGCGCCAGCATGCGTAGCCAGCCCGGAGCCGACGTGTCCTGGCGCTCGCCATGGAAGCGGACCTCCCTGGCGGGCACCCGCACGTGCGCGTAGTCGAAGCATGAGCACAGGTCATAACCCGCGCGGATATCTCCCGAGCCGACGGCATCCGCGAACCGGTTGCCGAACACCTGCGGACGCGGCGCTTGTTCGTTCACGCTCCGACGCTAGCGCGACAGTGCGTTTCGCCCACCTGAGATACCCGTTCTGCGCGGCCGCAGACGCAAGCGAGAGCAAGGACCGAAGGGGCGCAGAACGAAGCCTCGGTGCGCGTTATCGCCAGGCTTCTTAGCTCCCCTCTGGAATGAGGGCTGGCCTTGCGGACCTGCCACGGGGAGGCGTGTCAATGGCCTGGATGCGTGGCAGCTGCTGTGGCGTGGGCACCGCTGCCGCGGGCGCAGATGGTGGTGTCAATGGCGCTGGGGTTGGCGGCCGCGTGGTTCGGCTCGCAACCACGCCGGTAGCAGGGGCCCTGGGCAGGTAATTTCCGAATATCTCGGCTTATGGGCCGTATTCTCCGCGTGCCACTGCTGACGTGCCTTTCGTCCAGGTAATTCCGGGTCTTGCCTGGCGACGGGGACTCAGTAAATGTGCGGTAATTCCGCACCCGGCGCGACGCCAGTGCCTTCATAATGCCAGTCGGGATTACCATTTCGTGCCGCAGCTATTGCCGGGATGCCGTTGCGGTGGGACCACCTCATGCCACCAGTCGCGCTGGCCTGGCATCTTGACCTGGGGAAGCGCATGGCGGGCACGGATCTGATCAGCCGTTGGTCTCGTCGCGGCCGGGAACGGGCCCGGGCGGCGAACGAGGTACTAGGGCTCTACCAGGACATTCAGGACCGGTTCCGGAAACGCCCGACCCCGATGCCGATCGTGCTACTGCACGCGGCCAGCCATGACCTCGATGACCAGGTCAAGCATACGGTAGAGGAACTCCGCGAGATCTTCTGCGCGGGCGGCCTGCTGTGCGGCAACCTAAGCCGGAGCGCGGGCTCTGGTGCCGTAGTGCCGCATCTTCCGGCCGGGCCGGCTGAACTGCGCGGCTACGACCGTGCCTTGGCCCTCGTGCGCAAGCTCGCCGACGCCCGGGACGCCAATGACCCGAGCTGGGACAACCAGAGCCGCTCCAGGTACCGGCGGTACTCGTTTCCCCGGTCTGGGATGATCGCGGCGATTGAGGCGGCGTACGCGAAGGAGCAGGCCAGCGAGCCCGGCAGCGCGCCGGATCCGGGAAAGGTCCTGCGGCTGCTGAGCCAGTGGTCGTGGCGCCGCCAGGGTTCCGAGTCGGGCTGGCGGCGGCTCTCCCTGGGTACCTTGCTCGCACCGGGCACCGTCGCTGGATCCATCCTGGTGGCCCTGCTCAGCGTCGAGGCCGTGCACCTGCCCGCGCTGTACGCGCTTTACATAGCCGCCGGGCTTGTCCTCGTGGCGGCCGTCGTCCGGGTGGCGGTGCTGTTCCGCGACCCGCTGTCGTCACTCACGCAGGCCAGCCGCTGGTTTACGACGACCACGTTCCTCATCCCGGCGACGCTCTCTGGCGGCGTCCCGGCCGGGCGCGGCCGGGCTGAGGACAGCCGCCGGGTGCGGGCGCTGCGCGTGATCGAGCAGATCGCCATCGCCGAGGGCGGCGGCTCCGGCCCCGGGGAAAGGGAGTTCGCGAAGCAGGAGCAGGCCTGGCAGTTCTGCCTGCAGCTACGGGTGCTCGCGATGCTGGAGGACCTGCGCGCCTGTTACCGCCCCTGGTCCCTGGACCTGCGGCGCCGCAAGCGCACCTGCCCGCCGCTGGTCGTCATGCCCCGCGCCGACTACGAGAACGGCGGCCTGGAATTGGTCCACGCGATCAGCAACGTCCGGAGCCGCCGCAGCGAACTGGACCCGCTGCTACTACTCGCGGGCGTCCCGAACCGCTGCGACATCATGCACCGCCCGGCCGGCAGCGCGGGCCACGACCAGACCGACCTGTCGTACGAGAGCTGGGCGACCGCGATGCGTGTAGACCAGTCCCCCAGCCTGAGGTCGGCCTGGCCGTGGGTGCTGCGGTACCTGATCAATGAAACGGCGCTGGAGGTCCACGACAGCGAGCCGAACCCGCAGCGCCCCGCCAGGCCGAAGTGGACGCTGGCCTGGTCGGGCTGGTCCCTCCTGCTCGTCACCGCACTCGCGGCCGGTGGC
Source organism: uncultured Actinomycetes bacterium (assembly GCA_963747705.1). Lineage (GTDB taxonomy): Bacteria > Actinomycetota > Actinomycetes > Streptosporangiales > Streptosporangiaceae > RYN-230. The sequence goes on from CAVVGF010000014.1 coordinate 90,016, forward strand.
CTCTGGATCCTGCACGCGGCGCAGACTCGCGGCAGCATCAGCGGGAGCTGGCCGAGGCCCGCCAGCTGGCCAGCCGGTACTGCGGCGGCAGGGACCTGGCCAGGGCGCCGCACTACCTCGTGCACTCGGCGCAGAGCCCCGCCCAGTGCATCGGCATCGACACCACCGACTCCATGCAGTTCGTGCCCCGCGATGGTGGCGTCAGGCTGAGCGGGGGCGCCCGCGGCCAGCACGGCAGGCCCCCGGTCGGCGCGGGCATCACCCTGGCCGACGTAGAGCGCCTGATCATGGCGGAGAACAGGATGGCCGAGGCCAGACCGCACATCACGATCGTCTACGCCGGGGCGCTGACCAGTTCCCCCGACACCCCGGACGGCGAGATGCAGGCGGCGAGCGCCGCGCGGGAGCTGGCCGGGATCTACGCATTCCAGTTCCACGTCAACAACAGCCAGACCCCCCTGATCAAGGTCAACATCGCGAACGGCGGCCAGGACCTGGACTCCCAGCTGGTCATGGCCCAGAAGATCGTCGAGGCAGCCCGCCGGGATCCCACGATCGTCGGCGTGGCGGGGCTGGGCCGGGACACGCCGTCCAGCCCGCAGGTCATGCAGATCCTCGGCAGGGCCAGCCTCGCGGTCGTGGACACCACCAACTCTGATGACAGCCTCGGCCAGCAGTGGAATTACTTCGGCCTGGCGACCACCAACGCCGAGGAGGCCGCCGCCCTGCGCCTGCAGATCGTCGGCACCGACGACAAGACCGCCGTGGTGCTCGTCCGGCAGGGGAAGGATACCTACAGCGACGAGCAGTCCCAAGCCGCCGGGACCATGCTCCGCGGGGCCGGGTTCCGGCTGGACGGCCAGGCCAGCCCCGTCTATGGCACCGCGCTGTCTTACCCGGTCAACGACGACGAGGCCAACTTCGTGAGCTACGAGGGCGGCCAGGCCAGCCCGCTCTGCGCGGGCCGCCCGTCGGTGATCTACCTCGCGGGCCGGTCCGACGACCTGCGAAACCTGATGAGCATGCTGGGCAATCTGCCCAGCACGTGCCTTGCCCCGCAGGTCACCGTCCTCAGCGGCGACGACCTGACCAAGAGCGAGGTCACTGGACTCAGCGGCGTCACGATCCCGCCGGACGTTACGGTGTACTTCGCGGCGGGGACCGACGTCGCGAAGACGGCGCAGCGATCCGGGCTCGCGGCAGACGTGATGACCGCCTTCAGCCTCACGGCCAGGCCGCCGTACCATCAGGACCCGTTCTTCGCCGACGGCAGCGTCGCGCTGGCCTTCGACGCCGCCCAGGTTCTCGACTTCGCCGCCGAGAGGATCCTTAACCAGCCCGGCGCGCGGGTCGGCGAGGTGCGCACGGCGATGCCCTCCTGGCTGCGCTGCACTTACTTCCCCGGCGGGGCGACCGGCCCGATCTGGTTCAGCGGCGAGCGGCACGCAATCGAGATCGTCAAGATCCCGGCAGGCTCAGACAGCACGCCGCTACCGCAGGACTACTTCCCGGAATCCGGCCCGGCCGTCAGCGGGCCGCCGTGCGGCCCGTAGCCAGACTCAGCCACAGCCCGGCCGTCAGCGGAGCGCGGTAGCCAGAACACCGCCCGGCTGTGCGCCATCGGCTGACCGAGGCCGTGCCTGCGGTCGCCCCCCGGTCCGGCTGATCCTGCGGCCGGTAGCGCCAAGTCCGCGAACTGGTTCCGGTGCGCCGGGTACAGGCGGCACGCCGGTATCGGTGGCCGCCTGGTAACGGCACTGGTGGCCGACGCCGGCCCGCAGCGCGGCAGCTGCGCTCATGGACGCTTCAGGAACCTGAAATAGAACGCCGCGAATACCAGGACAATGCCGACGTTCACCAGCAGCCGAGCCCAGAACTGGTGCCTGAAGAACAGGACGTCCACGCCGACCACGACGGCTACCATCGCGAGCACGTAAAGCACGATGGCTGCCCGGCTTCTCACGGCTGCCCGACTTCCCATCGCTTCATTCTAGTGCGCACCATGCCGGCCCAGCTCACGCGCAGACCGCCCCTTATACGAGCACTGTGCTCAGCCGCGGCAGAGAGTCGGCACCCGCCGTCACATCGGCGGCTGCGCGTGCGCCTCCGGGAGCAATGCCAGCCGCTGGGCAGGACCTCAAGGCCCGCGTGGACCGGTAGTGCCAGCCTCGGTTCGATGAATTTGGCTGAACGTCAGCGATGGGCCGGCATGGCGGCGCGTTACTGTAAGGCCATACGACCGATGGCCCGGCATACGGCCGCTGGTGGAGCACCGCAGTACCTATTGGCCAAGGAGAATGCTGAGGCCCGTGCTCGCGGCGCGGCGTGATCTATCTCAGCGAAAGGATCACCAGGTGCACGAGACAACCAGCGTCGGCCGCGGTCCGCAGCGGCGGCTGAGGTTCCGGCGGCCAGGCGTGTTTCTTACTGCCATAGGTACGGCCACTCTGCTGGCAGCCGGATGCAGCGCGGCATTTGCCAGTTCCTCACCGGCACCCGTCCACGGCCACATTTACTGGACCAATGGCCACTGGATCGGCCGCGCCCGCCTCAGCGGAACTGGCGTCAACCAGAAGTTCATCACCGGAGCAGCGTATGGCACAGGCATAGCGGTCTCCTCCGGCTACCTCTACTGGGCCAACCTAGGCGGGATTCCCCCCAGAAAGAGCCACGGCACGATCGGCCGCGCCCGGCTCAACGGGACCGACGTCAACCAGAAGTTCATCACCGGCGCCAGCTTGCCGGCCGGCGTGACCGCCGCCGGCGGCTACCTGTACTGGGCCAACAACGCCACCGGCACGATCGGCCGCGCCCGGCTCAACGGCACCGACGTCAATCAGAAGTACATCACGACCGCCCAGCCCAATGGGCCGGACGGCGTGGTTGTCGGCTCTGGGCATATCTACTGGGCCAACGACTACGGCATCGGCCGTGCCAACCTCAACGGCACCGGCGTCGACCAAGACTTCATCGCCGTCCCCAATGGCCCTAGCGGCGTGTCTGGGCTCGCGGTCAACTCCTGCTACATCTACTGGACCGACGAGACCGCCGGCACGATCGGGCGGGCCCGGCTCAACGGCACGGATGTCAGGCAGCGGTTCGTCACCGGCGGCAACTTTCCCGAAGCCGGTTTGACGCTCGACTCCCGGTACCTCTACTGGGCCAATGGCGGCAATGGCACGATCGGCCGGGCCCGGCTCAACGGCACCGGCGTCAACCAGCGCTTCATCATCACCATGCCCAGCACCAGGCAGATCGGCCTGTTCGGCGCGGCGGTGGCTCCGGGCCGGTAGTGGTCCAGGCGGGCTCTTCGCTGGCACACAAGTCGACCTGGGCCTTCATCGCGTACCGGGGCTGGCCGCACTGGCCACGTAGCCCCGGCAGGTTGGCCAGGACCATCCTGGCGCGGGCTCCAGGGAAAACAGCGTGTCACGGCGGCTCGGCTCCCGGAGAGAAGGACCATGTAGATGTCAGGAAGGGTCGAAGGCAAGGTTGCCTTCATCACCGGCGCGGGGCGGGGTCAGGGGCGCAGCCATGCGGTCCGCCTGGCCGAGGAGGGCGCCGACATCATCGCCGTCGATGTCCTTGAGGACTATCCGACGGTCCGCTATGCGATGTCCAGCCGGGCTGAACTCGACGAGACCGTCCGCGTTGTCGAGGCGCTCGGCCGCAGGATCGTGGCGGCCAAAGCCGACGTGCGCGACGCCGCGGCGCTCAGGGCGGCCCTCGACGCCGGCGTGGCGGAGCTGGGCCGGCTGGACATCGTCTGCGCTAACGCCGGGATCTACACCGTGCAGCCGTGGGACCAGGTCACCCCGCAGGTGTGGCAAGACACCATCGACACGAACCTGACCGGGGTCTGGAACACTATGGTCGTGGCGGTCCCGCACCTCATGGCCGCTGGTGGCGGGTCGATCATCGCCACCAGCTCCACGGCCGGCCTTCAAGGGCATGCCCTTCCTCGCCCCTTACGTTGCGGCTAAGCACGCCGTGGTCGGCATCTGCCGGTCGCTGGCCAACGAGCTCGCCGGCCATCACATCCGGGTCAACACGGTGCACCCAGCCGGTGTCGATACCCCCATGGTCGCCGGCCACGAGACCCTCGAGCCGTTCGTCAGCCGCAGCCCCGAACTGGGCGCCATCTTCACCAACGGCCTGCCCGTCGAGGCGCTCGACCCGCGCGACGTCAGCAACGCGGTGCTGTGGCTCGCCTCGGCGGAGGCACGGTACGTCACCGGCGCTGCCCTGACGGTGGACGCCGGTAAACAGGGTCTTGCTCGCCGATGACCAGGCCCTGATCCGCAGCGGTATCCGCTCACTGCTGGAGGCCGAAGACGATCTCGAGGTGGTCGCCGAGGCCGCCGACGGGCAGCAGGCCGTCGCGCTGGCCAAAGAGCACCAGCCCGACACCGCACTGATCGACGTGCAGATGCCGGTGCTCGACGGCATCGAGGCGACCCGGCAGATCGCCGAAGACGAACAGCTGGGCTGCGTGCACGTCGTCATCCTCACCAACTACGGCCTCGACGAGTACATCTTCCGCGCGCTGCGGCCCGGCGCCAGCGGGTTCCTGCTCAAAGACACCGACCCCGCCGAACTGCTGCAAGCCCTGCGGGTGGCCATGACCGGAGACGCGCTGCTCTCCCCGGCGGTGACCCGCCGCCTGATCAGCGAGTTCGTAGCCGCGCTCAGCTCGTCGTCTTCGCCTACCAGAGCGGGCTCGTCAGTCCACGCGACTCCAGCCCGCGGTAGGGTGCGGCGACGGCCCGCCGCAGCGCCAGCCAAGGACACAGCGCCAGGGCCGCGGGTGAGAGGGACGGTGCTGCCATGGGGATCATGGATCTGTTCCGGCTCGACGGCCGGGTGGCGCTGGTCACCGGCGCGTCTTCGGGCCTTGGCGTGGCGTTCGCGCAGGCCCTCGCCGAAGCAGGCGCGGACGTCGTGGTGGCGGCCCGCCGGGCAGGCCGGCTGGCGGAGACCGCGGCCCTGGTGGAGAAGGCTGGGCGGCGTGCCCTGGCCGTGCCGGCCGACGTGGCCAAGCCGGAGGACTGCCAGCGCGCCGCGACGGACGCCATGGCTGAGTTCGGGCGCATCGACGTCCTGGTCAACAACGCGGGCATCGGCACGGCCGTGCCCGCCAGCCGCGAGACGCCCGAGCAGTTCCGCCAGGTGATCGACGTCAACCTGAACGGCAGCTACTGGATGGCCCAGGCCTGCGGCAAGGTCATGCGGCCGGGCAGCTCGATCATCAACATCAGCAGCGTGCTCGGGCTCACCACCGCGGGGCTGCCGCAGGCGGCCTACTCGGCCAGCAAGGCCGGGCTGATGGGGCTGACCCGCGACCTGGCCCAGCAGTGGACCGGTCGCAAGGGCATCCGGGTCAACGCCATCGCCCCCGGTTTCTTCGAGTCGGAGATGACCGGCCAGTACCAGCCCGGCTACCTCGAAGCCATCGGGACCAGGATCCTGGGCGGCCAGCCGGGCGAGCCACGCCATCTGGCCGCCACCCTGGTCTGGCTGGCGAGCGACGCGGCCAGCTACGTCACCGGCCAGACCATCGTGGTCGACGGCGGCGTCACCCTCACCTGACCGGGGGAGTCCGGCGAGTGTGACAACCGAACGGGGTGCCGCGCGCCTCTAAAGGGTGTGAATCGGGTGAGCGCAGAACCGGGTGGCCGGCCGTGAGCCGCAACTGGGACGCCGAATACTGCGAGTACGTGGCGGCGCGGCTGTCGTCGCTGCGGCGGCTGGCCGCGGTGCTGTGCGACGACTGGCAAAGCGCGGATGACCTGCTGCAGGCCGCGCTGACCAAGCTGTACGTGCATTGGGGCCGGGCCCGGGCGGCCGAGCATCCCGACGCTTACGCCCGGACCGTGCTGGTTCATGAGTTCGTGCACGAGCGGCGCTCAGCGTGGGTGAAGCGGGTCAGCCTGGTGGGCCGGGTGGGCGACTCGCCGGCCATAGCGGTGGATCACGATGCGGTGCTCGACTTGCGGGCCGCCGTGGCGGCGCTGCCCGCCCGGCAGCGCGCCACCCTGGTGCTCCGCTTCTACTGCGACCTGAGCGTCAACCAGTGCGCGGAGGCTCTGGGTTGCTCGCCCGGGACGGTGAAGAGCCAGACGGCCCGGGCTCTGGAGGCGGTGCGCCGCGCGCTCGGGCCAGGGGGCGAGGCTGGCGCCGCCACGCCCGCCCGCCGGGCCGGCGGCGGCACCCCATCAGCGAGGAGTGACCCGCGATGACTGAACCTCAGATCCGGGCGCTGTTCACCGAGATAGCCGAGGCTGAAGCCGGCCCTTCCCGGGTGAGTCCCCAGGCCGCCCTGCGCCGGGGGCGGGCCCGGCGGGGCTGGCGGCGGGCCTGGCTGGCCGGCGCCCCGGTGCTGGCGGCGGCCGCGATCGCGGCGGTGCTACTGGCCGTGGTCGCGGGCCCGTTCGGGCTCGGCACCCGGCCGGTGGCCCCCAGCCCCGGGCCCCCGGCACCGCGCCAGTTCAGTCCGCTGCTGCCGGACGTGGCGTTCGGCTGGCTGCCGGCCGGACTGTCGGTGCAACAGGGCCGGGTCCAGTCCACGGTGGTGTCCCTGGGGGCGGGGAGCGCGACGGACCCCATCGGCTGGTCGGTCACCGTGTACGCACGAGGGCAGTGTCACCTCACCGGCGCGGCCAGCGGCCTGGAATGCCCGGGCCAGACTCTGGCTGGCCCGGCCGCGCGATTCAGCGCGCCCGCGCCCGCGGTGCGTGGCGGCAGTGCGTTCTGGGCTGGGTCCAACCTGGTCTGGCAATATGCCCGCGGCGGCTGGGCGGAATTGAGCATCCCTGTCCCCAGCTACAGTGCGCTGCGGCGGGACGCGGCCACACAGCACGCCGCTCTCAAGATCGCCGGGCACCTCCGGGTCGGCGCGGCCACCCCACCGATCATGTTCCCGGCCCAGCTCACGGGCCTGACCGGCCGGTGGCGGATCAGCAACGTGTTCTACCAGGCCGGCGCCGGGGTGCTGCAGGCCCAGTCGTACCTGCTGCTCACTGACACCTCGCGTTCCTTCCCGCACGTCGGGGACCTGGGCATCTGGACCAACGCGCCGTACTTCCAGATCGCCCCGGCCCCCCGCACCAGCACCTGCACCCCGCACGACCGGGCCTTCAGGAACACCAGCGAGGTCATTGGCGGCTACCACGTGGTGCTGAAGCGCAGGACCGTAGGCGGCCATCCCGAACAGGAACTGTGTGCCGCCCGCGCCGATGGTCTCGCCGTTGACATCATCGAGTTCGGCGCCCACCCCACCATCGGCGTGACCAGCCTGTTCCGGCAGTTGCGGCTGTTCGGCACCGATCCCGCCAGCTGGGTCAGGGACCCCATCCGGTGAGCCGCGGCCCGGGGCTCACCCGGGATCGGGCCGTAGCTCATAGTGCATGGTCTGGTAGCGCATGAGCCGGTGCATCGCGGGGACCAGCACCGCCTGCAGCACCCGGTGCCGCCGGGCCAGGGCCTTGGCCGCGATGCGGGCCTGCTCGCCCTCCAGCAGCGTCGCCTGGGCCTGGACGAGCGGGCCGGTGCGCTTGCCCCGCAGGGTCGAGGCCGCGATCTCGACGTGCGGGTTGTTGCGCAGCCGCTTCGTCTTCCAGGCCTGGTCGAATGAGCGGAAGAACGCCCGGTCACCCTCGAATGCGATGCTGACCGGCGTCTCGACTGGCGTTCCGTCACGCCGGTACGTGGTCAGCACAATGGTGCTGGCCCTGCGGACCGCGCTCAGATCGCTGCCCACCTCGTCTCCTTTCCTGGTGCCGTCATTTCTCTCCGCTCTGAGACGAGGCGATGGGCCTGGCTGTGACAGTTACCCGGCAGCAGGGGTTCGCGCAGGCGGGCGGCCGCGCGGCCGGGCGGGCACAGCGGCGGGTGATAGCCGTTGGGCTGAATGCGTTTCTATGATCGCGGCATGACGGATGCGGCGGGCGGGCATGTGCCGGTCACCCGGCGGGTGTGGGACGAGCACATGTCGGCCTGGTTCGAGCAGTACGCGCGCCCGCGGTGGGCGGCCGCCGAGCCGTACTGGGGGATGTGGTGCATCCCGCAGCCGCAGCTGCCGGTCCTGCCGGCCGGCCTGGATGGCGTCACGGCGGTGGAGCTCGGCTGCGGCAGCGGGTACGTCTCGGCCTGGCTGTCCCGCCGCGGCGCGCGCCCGGTCGGGGTGGATGTCTCAGCCCGGCAGCTGGCCGTCGCGCACCGGCTGCAGGGAGAGTTCGGCCTGCGCTTTCCGCTGATTCAGGCGGATGCCGAACGGGTGCCGCTGCGGGATGGCTGTGCTGGCCTGGTAATCAGTGAGTACGGTGCGTCGGTCTGGTGTGATCCGTACCGGTGGATACCGGAAGCGGCCCGGCTGCTGCGGCCGGGCGGCCGCCTGGTGTTCCTGGCCCAGTCCACGCTGGCCCGGATGTGCGTGCCCGAGGAGGGGCCGGCCACCGACCGGCTGGTGCGTGACCTGTTCGGGCTGCACCGCGTGCGGCAGCGTGGTACCTCGGGCACCGAATACCAGCTGTTCACGCTGCCGCACGGGGAATGGATCCGGCTGCTGGGACGGTGCGGCCTGGTGGTCGAGGACCTGATCGAAGTTCAGGTGCCGCCGGGCGCTGCGAACAATGACTTCCCCGAATTGCCGGACGAGTGGGCCCGGCGCTGGCCCGCCGAAGAGGTCTGGTTCGCCCGCCGCTCATCCGCCGCTGATCTCTGATATGTCACGTGCCGATAACGAAACGATCTTGATTTTGGCCTGGATATCCCGTATGGTAATGCGCTGCCGGGAGTCCGTGGAGGCGCGGTGATGGTAATGCGGAGGCCACGATTAAAGGCTGATCATTCACCATACCGCAGTTCCGGCCATCGAATCAGGATTGGCGAGGGGTCAAATGGCCTCGCCGTAGCCACCGTCGGCGTGCGCCCGCTGCCCTGCGTGGATCTTGATGTGGTCGAGTAACGAGCACCGGAAGGAGGTGACGATCGTGGCGGACATCAACGTCAGCAAGCCTGGCGAGCCAGCGGAGCCGGAGCCGATTAGCATCCGCAAGCTGGACAAGATCGAGACCACTTACACCTCGAGTAACCCGAGTGGCTGATCGGCCAGCGCCGCGTTGCGGCCCGCGGCAAATCTGGCTGCGGGCCGCAACGTCACTCCTGGCCCATTGACGGGCCGGCGCTGGAAACGGGGCTTCTGGCCGCACCCGGCCCGCGTGGGCTGGTCCGCCAGGTGCCGCGGAGCAGGGTGTTGAACGCATCGGGCTCTTCGATCATCGGGGCGTGTGTGGCCTGGCTGAACGTCACCAGGCGGGCGTTGATCCGCCGGGCCAGCGCGCGTCGTTCGGCCTGGAGGGCGCGCAGGTGCTCCGAGGCCGCGTACTTGGCGGTGACCGGATCGGCCGCCGGGTCGTAGCCGCCGATCACGACTACCTTCGGGAAACCGGCCGCGGCCAGCGTGGCCAGGTCGATGTCCGCGTCACCCGGCCATTCTTCATGGCGCCAGGCGTCTGCCGCGGCCCAGTCCGCCGCCGAGAACCCGGACGTTGTCTCGGCGACGACCTCAGCCGCCTCGTCACCGAGATACAGCCCGGTGAGCGCGGTGAGGAACTCCCGGGCCGGCATGGCCGGGCCGCGCACCCAGGCGGCCCGGTCGGCGGCCGCGTGCACCGGCGGCGAGCCGTCCGCATCGGCGATGCCCCAGACCGCCGGCTCGACCACCACCAGCGACCGCACCGCGTGCGGCGCCAGGGCCGCGGCGAGCAGGGCCACGGTGCCCCCAGAGGAGTGCCCGACCAGGTGGGCCCGGCCAAGGTCGGTGAGTAGGCCGGCCACGTCGCCCGCATCGGCCGGCCACCCGATGGCCCGGCCCGCCGGGCTCTGCCCGTAGCCGCGGCGGTCAATGAGGTTCAGCCGGAACTCGTCGGCTAACGTGCGCTGCTGGGCGAACGTGTCGGCCCCCCAGCTCCCCGAGCCGTGCACCAGCACCGCGGGTTCGCCGGCCCCGAAGGTCTCGATGTGCAGATCGGTCACCCGCCGATTCTCCGGCCCGGGACGATCGCCCGGCAACCACGGGCGGGCACCCAGCCGCCGGCCGGCCAGACGCTGCAGCGCGTCCTGCTGACGGCGGCCCTGCGTGGCCTCGCCGCCAGCCCGCTCACCCAGCCGCTGGAAGCACCCGACGCGTGGCTGGTTCGCGATCCCCGGCCCGGCTTCGAACACCCGCAGATGATCTTCCGGCTGGGCTGCGGGCTGCCGGTCCCGCCCAGCCCGCGCAGGCCGGTATCCGGGGTGCTGGACACCTGACCAAGCCGTCCCCGCCGGGATGCACCCGGCGGGGACGGGACCGGCTGGCTAGGGGGTGCCGGCGGTCGCGGTGTCCACCGGTCCTGACGTGCCGGCTGGCGGCGGCGTCCGGTCGTTTGGCGGTTCCTTCCCGCCGCGCCAGATGAGCCGGTGGACCGGGATCAGCCGGGGGATGTCCCGCAGGCCGGGGATGAACGGCACTGCCAGCAGCAGGATCGTGGCCGCGCCGGTCATGTAGATGGCGATCAGGTCCGCGTTGGGTGAGTTGCCCCAGCTGGTCCCGTACCACAGCGTGTACAGCCACAGCCAGGGCTGGCCGGGGTAGCTGCCGGTCTCGTTCATCACGCCCCACTGGTCGCCGCCCAGGTGCATGGCCTCGGCCTGGCTGGCGAAGTAGGAGCCGTCGTTGATGAACATCACCGGCAGGGTGTAGTTGGTGCCGTAGAAGGCGTTCTTGGCCAGCAGGTCGGCGTCCAGCGCGCCGCTGCGCGCCATGGTCAGCTCGCTGGCCAGCATGACCGGGACCGGCCCGTCAGCCGCGGCCGGGATCACCGGCACGCCGCCTGCGAACTTGACCTTGGTGACCGCGTTGGCGTAGGCGTTAGCCCAGGTGAGTTGCTGGGCCGGGGGTGCGGCGCGGTAGGTGGCCAGCGCGGCGGCCAGCTTCGGGTTGCCTGCCGCGGCGGAGTTCAGCGGCGAGAGCACGAAGTCGCGCGCCGCGTTGATCGGCTGGGTCACCCCGAAGATGTTCGCCGGGGCGAACAGGATTTTCTGCGGGGTCCCGTTGGTGTTGTAGGGCGGGCCGTAGGTGGCCGTCGCGCTGGTGCCGTTGAGCTCGGTGGCCGAGGTGGCCAGGAAGTCGGCGGGCGCCACCCGCGCCCAGGTCTGCACGGAAAGCTCTGGGACGTTGGGTGAGGACAGCAGCGCGGCCAGGCCGAACGTCAGCGCGAGGATGATCACCGCGGCGATGGTGCCTTCCTTGAGGATGTCGTAGCGGCGGGTCGCACCGCGCCACGGGGCGGCGTCCGCGCTGGCCAGCGCGCGGCGGCGCTGCCGGGCGCTGCCCCGGCCGGGCAGCTTGATCTGCTCCGGCAGCGGATGCGAGACGCCGCGGACGCGGACCAGCAGGATGTGCGCGCCGATGATGGCGGTCAGCGCGATGGGCACCAGCACGATGTGCCACATCAGCATCTGGCCGAAGTTCATCGCGTTCCAGATCGCGCCGATCCCGGCGGCGTTGAAGGCGTCCTTGCCGGATGTGGAGATCCATTGCGAGTCGAAGTTCTGCTGCGAGAGGTAGCCGGTGAAGCACTCCACGACCGAGACGGCGAAGGCGACTATGCCGGTGATCCAGGTCATGGCGCGCCTGCCGCGCCAGGCGGCCATCCAGAATTTGCCCCACAGGTGGATGACCAGCAGGGCCATGAACAGTTCGACGCTCCACAGGTGCAGGCTGTTGCAGAAGTGCCCGGCTGGGTTGTAGCGCCACCAGTCCGGGCCGCCCAGGGCCAGCGCGAACCCGGACACGCACGCCACGGCGAACGCGGCCAGGCTGGCGACCCCGAACACGTAGACCCACGAGCGCACGTAGCCGGGCTGCCGGTCGGGCAGCAGCTTGCCCGGCGGCAGGACCCGCAGAGCCAGCCGCCGGGCCTTGTTCGTCCACATATCCCGGTCCTCATCCGCACCGTCATCCGCACCGTCGTCAGTGCGGCGGCCGGCCGGACCCGGTGGCTCAGCCGCCGGCGGATAGGTACGGCCCTGGGGGAACGGCAGGATCAGGGCCAGGCCGAAGATCAATACCATGACCGCGATAAGCACCAGGTTGGCCACCGACACATCGAATATCGACCAGTGCAGGTACGTTCCAGGCTGGTTCAGATTAATAGCTGCGGAAGCCATGTCAGCAGGCGGTTTCATCAGCATCTCCTAATGGCACGCAGCACCAGTGTTGGGCTCAACAATGTCCGGCAGCGGGCGGAGCCCGGCAGAGATATCAGTCACCCGATCGTGGTGACCTTGGTCCCGAGCTGGTAAAGGGCTAGTTAAGATCGCGGGCTGGATCGAATGCGGAATACCTACTGGCCCAGGGCGGACCTTGTTACTGGTATCTCCAGCCTGACCACGGCACCTCCACCTGGCCGGTTGCGGGCGGCTGCCTGGCCGCCGTGCGCGAGCGCGATGGCCCGCACGATGGCCAGGCCGAGCCCGGCGCCGCCCTCGCTGCGGGCCCGGTCACGGTCGGGCCGCCGGAAGCGCTCGAACGCGTGGGGTAGGAAGTCAGGGGGGAAACCAGGGCCGCGGTCGCGCACCTCGATGACCAGCATGGAGCCGGCCTGGCCGGCCGAAAGTGTGATGTCAGTACCTGGCGGGGCAAAGCGAAGCCCGTTGTTGACCAGGTTGTCAACGGCCCGCCGGAGCTGGCCCGGGTTGACGCTGGCCACCAGCCCGGCGGGGGCGTTGACCCGGCAGGCGACGCCAGCCGCCCCGGCCCGGCCACCGGCCCGCCCGGCGCTCTGGGTCAGCAGAGCGCCGATATCAGTAGGCGCTGGGTAGGTGACCAGCTTGTCCTCGTCACCGCGGGCCAGCAGAAGCAGATCTTCGGTGATCCGCTCGAGTCTGGTCACTTCGTCGGCGGCGGTGGCCACCGCCGCGGCGAGTTCCTCCCGGCTCCGCCCAGGCTTGCTGGCCAGTTCGAGTTCTCCGGCCAGCACGGCCAATGGCGTACGCAGCTCATGACTCGCGTCCGCGGCCAGGGACCGCTGCCGGGCCAGCGCGCCCCGCACACGCCGCATCCGCTCCACCGGCGCCAGCGCGGCCCGGGCCAGCCAGTAAGCGCCGGTCCCGGCCAGAAACAGGAACGCGGTACCGGCCAGAAGCAGGAACGCGGCCCAGGCGATCGGCAGCCCATCGGTCACGTCGCCCACGGCTCACTCCTGCTCCTGGCGCCGGAGCCGGTATCCCATCCCGCGGACGGTTTCCAGGTCATGCCTGGCCGAATGGCGTATCGATCTTCCGGCGCAGGTAGGTCACGTACTGGTCCACCACGTTCGAGGTTCCGTCGTAGGCGAAATCCCAGGCGGCGTCCAGGATCTGGGACCGGGTGAGCAGCACACCGGGGTTCCGCAGGAACAACTCGAGCAGCGTGAACTCCTTCGGCGACAGGTGCAGTTCGGTGCGGCCGCGCCAGGCGCGTTTGCTGGCAGGGTCCAGCCTCAGGTCTCCCATGTCCAGGACGGCGGGCCGGGCACGGTCGTCCCTTCGGGCCAGTGCCCGCAACCTGGCGCCCAGTTCCAGCAGGCTGAACGGCTTGATCAGGTAGTCGTCAGCCCCCGCGTCGAGGCCACGGACCCGGTCATCCACCGCGTCCCGCGCGGTGACCATGAGCACCGGCGGCCACACGCCCGCGGCCCGGAGCTTGCGGCACAGTTCGAAGCCGTCGAGTCCCGGCAGCATCACGTCGAGAACGATCGCCGCGTACGGGTTCTGGGTGGCCAGCCACAGGCCCTCCGGGCCGTCGGCAGCGAGATCGACCGCGTGCCCCTCCTCCTGGAGCCCGCGTTTGAGCACCTGGGACATCCGGTGGTCATCCTCGACCACGAGCACTCGCATAACGCGAGGTTAGGCACGTGAGCATCTGAGGACGCGCTGAAAATCGTGTGAATGTCTCACATTGTCCGCTCACGGTCATCTCATCCACCCGGCCGCATTCTGGAAGCGCCGGACAGCCCGGCACCTTCGCATGGGGGAGGGACGGCCAATGGATCACGAAGACGAGCGGCCCGGGCGGGTGCGGCTGCCCGGCTATGAGCAACCGGGCCCGGCCGGGTCCAGCCGCACCGACGGCGTCCGCCGGGTGCGCCGCGCGGGTAACTGGACGGCTGCCGCCCTGATCGCAGGCGTGGCCGCCGCCAGTGGCTACTTTGCCCATCACCTGCCCCCCGCCGGATCCGTGGCGACTCAAGCTCCGGTGGGTGGCCAGGTCGCGGCGGCGGCCGGCCATGGCGTTACCGCCGCCCGCCCGCACCCGTCGTCGGGGTCGGCGCCCATGGTTACCTCGGGCGGGTCTGGCGTGGCCGTAGGCCCAGCGGCCGGCCCGGCCGGGACCGGGAGCGCGGGCGGCGGGGCTGCCTCCCTTGTCTGGCGGGACAACTGATGGGCACCGCGGATCTGTGGTTCTTGTCTCGGGGCAGTGGGCTGGTTTTGCTGGCCCTGTTCAGCATCGTGGTGGTGCTTGGGGTGGCGACCAGGACCGGTTCGGCGCCGCGGCGGTGGCCGCGGTTCGCGGTGGCCGAACTGCACCGCACCCTGTCCCTGTTCGCGGTCTCGCTGCTGGCATTGCACGTGGTGACGGCGATTCTCGACCCGTTCGTCACCATCGGCTGGGCCGCCGCGGTGCTGCCGTTCGCATCCCCCTACCGGACCGTCGCCATCGGCGTCGGCGCTCTCGCAGTTGACCTGGCTGGGGCGGTGCTAGTCACCAGCCTGCTGCGGCAGCGCCTGGGCCAGCGCGTCTGGCGGGCCGTGCACTGGCTGGCCTACCTGGCGTGGCCTCTGGCCTTCCTGCACGCGCTGACCGCGGGCAACGATCTCGGCATCTGGTGGGTGACGCTGACCGAGGTCGGCTCGGCGGTCGCGGTCACGACCGCCGTGCTGGCCCGGCTCTTCAGCCGGGCCCAGCCCGCGGTGCGCCCGTCTTGAATACGGCCGCATGCGACGCGGGGCTGGCGGCCGGGGAACGGGCCGACCTGCCCCGGCTGCTGCCGGAACGGCGAGGCGGGGGCCCGGCCACCCTGGCTGGCCACCTGGCCCGGCATGGCAGGCTGCCCAGGGTCGGCCGGGACACCGGGCGGCGGGCGGAGTTCATCGCCGAGGTCGGCCGGGCCGGGCTCACCGGCCGGGGCGGGGCCGGCTTCCCTACCGCCCGGAAGCTGGCGGCGGTGGCAGCCGCGGGGGGCAGCCCGGTGGTCATCGGCAACGGCACCGAAGGGGAGCCGGCCAGCGCGAAAGACAAGGTCCTGCTGGCCTGCGAACCGCATCTCGTGCTGGACGGGATGGTGTTCGCCGCCGAACTGACCGGTGCCCGGCGAGCACTGGTCGTGGTCCATCGTGCGGTACGGGAGATCGTTGACGCGGCGGTGGCCGAGCGTAGCCGCGCCCGGTATGACCCGGTTCAGATCCGGGTGCTGACCGCGGCCCCTCGGTTCGTCGCTGGTGAGGCTAGTGCGCTGGTGAACTGGGTGGAACACGGCAGGCCAGTGCCGACCCGGATACCCCCACGCATCTCGGAGCGTGGCCTGGGCGGGTGCCCGACACTGGTGCAGAACGTGGAGACGCTGGCCCATCTCGCGCTCATTGCGCGGCACGGCGCGACCTGGTTCCGCTCGCTGGGGACACCCGCCGAGCCCGGATCCATGCTGGTGACGGCCACGGGTGCAGTCCGGCTCCCGGCTGTCTACGAGATCGGGATTGGCACTTCGGTTGGCGAGGTGCTGGCACTGGCCGGCGGGCTGGCCGCCAAGCTCACCGCGCTGCTGATCGGCGGCTACTCCGGCACCTGGATGGACCAGGCCGCGGCCACGACGCTGCCGTTCTCAGCCGTCGGACTGCGCCCGGCCGGTGGCAGCCCAGGCGCCGGGCTGCTCGCCGCGCTGCCCGCTGACGTCTGTGGGCTGGCCGAGACGGCCCGGATCGCCCGTTACCTGGCCGCTGAGTCAGCGGGCCAGTGCGGCCCTTGTGTCTTCGGGCTGGACTCGATCGCGGCCGAACTCGACGCGCTGGCCGCAGGTCGCCCGTTCGATCCCGCCCGGCTGCACCGGTGGCTGGGCCAGGTTGACGGGCGCGGCGCCTGCCATCACCCGGACGGTGCCGTCCGCATGATGCGCAGCGCCCTGGCCGTCTTCGCGGCCGAGCTGGCCCAGCATGCTCGCGGCTGGTGCAGCGGAACCCGGCCCGCAGGGGTGCTGCCCATCCCGGCCCGGGCGGTACGGTAACCGTGCGGGTCCGGCTACGGGTCGATCCCATCGCCTGTGACAGGCGCGGGTTCTGCGCGGAGATTCTGCCCGAGATGGTCACGCTCGACGACTGGGGCTTCCCTATCATTCCCGACGCCGATGTCCCGGCGGTCCTGCTGGCGGAGGCGGTCGAGGCGGTCCGGCTGTGCCCCGTGCTCGCGCTGCGACTCGCCCCCGTGGACGGCTGAGATGGCAGCCAGCAAGAGACGGCCACGGTGGGAGGAACTGCCCGCACCGGCCCGCGCGCGGATCGAGCACCTGCTCGCCAGCCGGGTCAGCGCGGCGGGGCGGGGGGCGCCGAGCCCGCCAGCGGACTGCTGTCCAGATACCTGATCTCGTAGACGCGCTCGGTGAACTTCCAGCCGTCGCCGGTGCGCCGGTAGCGGTCGTGGTAGATGGCGTAGTTCAGCTGCGAGCTGCCGTCGCGGAGCTGGATGACCTCGGACATGTAAGCCCGGCCTGACGCGGTGTCGCCGTCCAGCTTGATCATGCCCGGGTGCGTGTTCTGCACCAGGTAGTCCACGAAAGCTGGCACCCGATCGCCCCAGGCGCGGATCTCCTGCTGGCTGGTCAGGTCGGCGTGGGCGTCGGGTATCCGCAGCGCGCCATCGGCGGTGAACAGCGACGCGACCCGGTCATAGTCGCGCATCATCACCGCGTCGGTGAACTCGCCGCGCAGCGCCTCGATCTCGACGCGGTCGGCGATGGCCGCAAAGTCGCTCATCGTTCCTCTGCTTTCCTGCTGGTCCGTCACCCGAACTGGCCGGGCTGGTAGTCCCCGGCGGGCTGCCGGACGATCACGTTCATCCGGTTGTAGGCGTTGATGATGGCGATGACCCCCACCAGCGCGGTGAGCTGGTCGTCGTCATAATGCTTGGCCGCGCCCGCCCAGACCTCATCGCTGACCCCGCCGGCCGCGTCGGCGATCCGGGTGCCCTCCTCGGCCACCTCCAGCGCGGCCCGCTCAGCCTCGGTGAAGACCGTCGCCTCCCGCCACACCGCGACCAGGTTCAGCCGCTGCTGGCTTTCCCCCGCCGCCAGCGCATCCTTGGTGTGCATGTCCGTACAGAACCCGCAGCCATTGATCTGGCTGGCCCGCAGCTTCACCAGCTCCTGCGTCGCGGGCGGCAACCCCGAATCATGCAGAACGGCCACTGCCGCGTTAATGTGCCTGACCAGCTTCATCGTCACCGGGCTGCCGAGGTAATCCAACCGCGCGTCCATCGTCATCTCCCTGCCGTCGGTGGTGTCCTTCTCACCTAGTCCGACGACACACCTCCCGCGACTGTCAGGCGGCGCGCCCGCGGCTGGTCACTGACTTGCCCACCAGGCGTCGACGAGGACGCCGGGCTGCACAGCGGCACCCGGACGGCGGAAGATAACGGCCATGTCGGCCATGATCTCGTGCTAGCTCCAGCCGAGGGCCGCCGCGACCTTGCGGATCGCCTCAATGACCGGCGCGCCAACGTCCCCGACCAGGGAAGCGATCCCAGCCAAGCTGGTGAGCGCGCGACGCAGACTTCCCCTCTCAGTGGTCTCACCAGAACCGATGGTCTCTATGGCGTCATCGATGATCGTTCGATCCTCGGCCGGGACCTGGCCTCGCAGGACTCGGACCACGGCATTTAGTTCGGCCACCGCTGTTCGCAGCTCGTCCTGCGGAGGCTTGTCTGCCTGATTATTGATGACACCAACGTTGTAATTGCCGATCTGGATTACCTGGTCGCCAGCTCCCGGAGCACTCACCCAGTTGCCTTCCCTACATTAAAGTCGCCGATCTGGTTTATCCGGTCGCCATGCTGGACGTTATTAACCTGGATCCGGAACTCTGATTCGGGATTATCGATCGTATCCATGATTCGCCGCATCAGCTCCTCCAAGGCGGGCCGGTCCTTGCTGACAAGTGCCACATCTGGACGCCCAGACGTTTGGATAGACAGCGTGTAATACGGATTCCTCTTCGCCCGAATCACGGCTGCACCGCCAACCGAGCCGATGATAACCGTCGATACCAGCATGAAGGCGGCAAGTGCGGCCAACCAGAGGGGACCGCCCCACCACTTGTTAACCGTGATGGCTGCAACAACTAGGAGGAAGCAAACACCTGCCAGGCCCCGTGTCAGACGGGTAGCCTTCTTGAAGACTGCGGACGAATCGAGTGGCAGTACGCTGACCGATGCGTAGGCGATGTTCCGTAGTGAGTACGCCTCCCCACCAATCCATAGGACATGTCTGCTAATCCGGATTTCTTCCATAAGCGACTACCCCAGGTTTTCGTCCCGCGCCTCGCGCCGTTATCGCAGCATCCCACAATGCCCCGAGCCGCGAGCCCAGAATCACGAGCCACTAGTGCCCCTTGAGCCCCGTTGTGGACGGCTGACCGGTCGTGGCCGCAGTCCGCGGTGGGTACGCGGATTGGTGTTCCGTTCATTTCGCCATGGTGTAACCGTTGCCCTATGGCCGACGTAGGTCTCTGGTCATGACTGGCCCAAACGGTTACTTTGAACCGGGGCCGGGGGCAATATTTGAGAAATGTTAACGCCTGTGGCCGATGTGATGGCAGTGCATTTTTCTGCATTCCGAGGAGGGAATCGTCATGAGACACGTCTTACGATGGTGCACGCTGGCCGGGATCATCGCCGGGCTGCTGGGGCTGACCGTTCCGGCGTCCGCAGCGACCGGCTGGACGTTAGTCGCACCGCCCACCCTGCCGGCCGGGACCCAGAACTACCTCAACGGATCGTTCGCCCTTTCCGACACCGACACCTGGGCGGTCGGTGAGTCCACCAATGCCAGTGCGGGTACAGAAGCCCCGCTCGCGCTCAACTGGAACGGCACCACGTGGTCGTCGGTGTCCACCAGGGCAGAACACGCGGACGTGTGGTTCCGGGCCGTTTCTATCGTTGCCGGATGACTGCTTCTATGCGGCATTGTCGCGGCTGGCCCGGGAGCCGGGGTGCAGCGGTTAGTCAGCCCGGAGGTGCTGCTCATTACCGGCAGGGCTGGATCACCGACACAGTTCCCGTGAGGTAGCCGGTCACGTACGCAGTGTGGCGGGCGGGCCGCCAGCGACGCGAGGCCGTCGCGTGCGGCGCGGTGGGCTTATTGGCGGGTGAACACGGCGTGGACGGTGATGGTGTTGTTCAGCGAGGCCATGCGCAGCGGGCGGTATGTCAGGCCGAAGTCCGCGCGGTTGACCGGGATCTCGGCGTCCAGCCGGACTTCGCCTGCCGCGGTGGAAATCTCCGCGTCGAAGGAGAGTGGGCGGGTGCGGCCGCGGACGGTCAGGCTGCCGGTTACCCGGACGCCCCCGCTGGCGGGCTGCATGTCATCGATGGTGTAGGTGATGTCGGGGTGGTTGGCGATGTCGAAGAGCTTGGCCGACCGCAGGTCCTTGTCGCGCATCTTGTTCTTGGTGTCGATCGACCCGGCGGCGACGGTGAGGGCGCCTGTGATCTGGCCGGCTGCGGTGACCGTGCCGTTGCCGGTGACCTGGCGGAAGACGCCGTGGACCGGAAGAAGCCCCCAGGTGTGCCTGCTCTGCAGTCGGACCTGGGACCTGGCTGGATTCAGGATCCAGGACCCGGTGAGCGTGCCGTCCTGGACCAGTGCGTGCAGCGCTGAGGTGGTCGGCTGTTCCTGTGGTGTCATGCCATCCTCCATGAACTTTTGTTCCTGGATCAGAATAGTTTTGATAGCGAAAGCGTATATACTTGGGTCCTAGCTGGTCAAGGCGGGACGGCGCATCACGGAAGCGGGGCCATGGCAGAGCAGGCAGTCAGTTCCGAGCACTCCGCGTTGTGCCTGCGCCTGATGCAGCTGTTTCCCCGCGTGACCAGGGGAATGCGGCGCTGGCAGGACCGCGCCGCCCCCACGCCCGTGCCCGCTCCGCTGAGCCCGCGGCACGTCGCCGCGCTTGAGCAGATCCGCGGCGGCCCGCTCACCGTCGGGGAACTGGCCTCCCGGCTGGACCTGACCCTCCCCACGGTCAGTGGCGTCCTCGCCGACCTGGACCGTGCAGGCCTGGTCGAGCGGCGCCCCGACCCGGCCGACCGGCGGCGCACTATCGTCCAGATCATCCCTTCCCAGGCAACCCTGATCGGCGACTGGCTCGATGGCGCCGCCAAACCGCTGGCCCGGGTTTTGGACAAACTCACCCCCAGCGAGCAGCAAACCTTCCTCAAGGCCATGGACCTGCTCGAAACCGAGCTGAACCGGCAGGAAACCGGCGGCTAAACGCCCCGCTGAACCGGCCCCCGCGCCCGGTGAGCCATGACCGCACAGACGGCAGTGAGATTGCCCGCCCGGTCGTACCTGTATGCCTGGTAAGCGCCATCGCTATCATCGCCAACGTCTCGCCGCGAAATAACCAGGTTCCGCTCGTCCTACTCCCAGGCAGTGGCACGTACCGCCATCTGGAGGTCATGAATTATTAAAGACCGGTGGAGCATAAAAATTTTTTAGTCGCGAGCATCGTCGTACTCCCAGATCGCGACCACCCGCCCGTCCTCGGTACCCAGATGCGGGTGCGGCTTGCCGCGCGGCTCCAGCCGGGGCACGGTGAGGGGGTGATACAGGCTGAGCCTGCCGTCCTGATCAGGCCGCGTCGCGGGGCTCTGGTGTTCGTGGCGGCCTGGATCGGATTCCTGTGCCTGCTGATGGTCCTTGGCTCGATTGGCGAGCACTCTGCGCGGGGCCTGCTCCTGGTGTTTGTCTGGCTGCCGTGGCTGGTACCGGTGATGCTCGCAGCGCGATCGCGGGTCACTATGGCCGGCGACACCCTGACCTATCGGGGTCCATTACGGGCACGAACGTGGCGTCGCGGCGAGGTCCAGAAGTTCGAGGTAGCCTCACGCCGGTGGGCGCCCCGGGTACGCCTGATCACGATGCACACCGCTAACGGCGAGCGGGTCTCCTTCGCGATCACAGCCCGGTCCTGGCCGCAGAACACCGCGCAAGTTGACCGCTGGTACACCGCTCTGGAGAACTGGCGCCTCGGTCGTGACTGAGACAGGTTCCGGTCATGATGTTCGGGTGCAGGACGACGTTTCCGGAGATCACCCATCCTTGATTGCCCAGGCGGTGCGTGTGCCGCTGACTGCCCACAGCGTTGCTCAGCCAAGCCTGGTCTACGGAAGCCTGGATGTGGCCTATGGCGCGGGAGGGGATGCCGGGCCGCGGTCGCCGAACGCAGGCACGAGATGGGCCGCTGACTTCCGGCCGGGAGGAGCGTCCAGCGACGCATGGGCATATCTCCGATGATGGTGGCATGGAGTGGACCTTCACCGGCGAGGTGATCGAGTGGCGTGGACCGGCCCCGTACCTCTTCGTGGCCATGACGCCGGAGGAAAGCGAGGATCTCAAGGAGGCAGCCCGCGGCCTGATCTACTGGGGCCAGGTGCCGGTCCACGTCACCATCGGCGGCACCGACTTCACCACTGCGCTGTTTCCCAAGGACCGCCGCTACCTGGTGCCGGTCAAGGTGGCGGTGCAGCGAGCGGAGGCGATCGGGGAGGGCGCGATCGTCGAGGTGGTCTTGCGTCTCAACGCCGTACGCTGATGATGGCTGCGTCGCGCTGGATGGAGGTTGCGGGTGGACCGTCTGGGAGGGATTTCCGCCATCGGTGGTACGCCCGTGGTCCGGCTAGGGCAGCTGGCCGATGAGAGTTGCGCTGAGGTCTGGGTGAAGATGGAGGGGGCCAACCCGACCGGTTCGTACAAGGACCGGATGGCCCTGGCGATGATCGAGGCCGCGGAGGCCGACGGCCGCCTGCGGCCGGGCCAGCTGGTCGTGGAGTACACCGGTGGGAGCACCGGCTCGTCGCTGGCGTTGGTCTGCGCGGTGAAGGGTTACCCGTTGCGGATCGTGTCCTCTGATGCGTTCGCAGACGAGAAGATCCGCACGATGCAGGCGTTCGGGGCCGAGGTCGAGCTGATACCGAGTCCGGATGGCATCACGCCCGATCTGATCCCATCGATGATGCGCCGGGCTGCCGAGATCACGGCACAGACAGGCGCGTTCGCCACCGACCAGTTCAATAACACCGACATGGTGGAGGGCTACCGCCGCCTCGGTGAGGAATTGCTCGAGCAGCTCCCTGGCCCGCCGCCGATCAGCGCCTTCTGCAGCTATGTCGGCACCGCCGGCTGCTTCCTGGGGGTCAGCCGCGCGTTGGCCACCGCACTGCCCCAAGTGCACCGGGTCGTGGTCGAGCCTGCCGAATCGGCGGTGCTGTCGGGCGGGCTGCCGGGGATTCATCACATTGAGGGCGGCGGCATTGGCCATCGCCCGCCCCAGCTCAGCCCCGCCGACTACGACGAAGTCGTGGCCATTGCCGAAGCCCAGGCGTTCGAGACCGCCCGGCAGGCCGCCCGCGCCGAGGGCATATTTTCCGGGCCCTCGACCGGCGCCAACCTCGCCGCCGCCGTGAGCATCGCCCGCCGGCTCGGCCCTGGCCACCGCGTGGTCACCATTCAGGTCGACAGCGGCCTGAAGTATCTCGCTGGCCAGCTCTACTCCTAACGCACCTGCGCACCAGCTCCACCGCGCACTAGGCCCGGCCGCGGGCGAGCACGGGCCCAGCCGCCAGCTTCGCCACCGTGGTGCCTGCCCTGCTGCCAGGCCTGACCCGGTCTGCCATCACATCAGCCCCGTTCGACGGGATCCTGCGATCGCCGGTTCATCCTGGTTGACAGAGCTGATATGACGGATCTAGCATTATGATATCAGTTTTAGCGCAAGCCTCTCCGGGCAGTGCGCGGCTTCCGAGAGCAGGTGGACATCATGACTCAGTACGGCACATGGGTCAGCTACGGCGGGGATGCCAGGATCTGGCTCGCCATCGGCTTGCTGGCGGTCGCGGGTGGTGTGACCCTGGCCGGAATCCGGCTGCCGCTGCCGGTCCGGGCCACCCGGCCCGGCCCAGGGGGCCGAGTCGCCATGATCTTGGCCTGGATCGCCTCGATAGTGGCGTTCCTCGTCTGCCTGACCATCTACATCCGGCAGTACATTCACGCGTACAGCCTGACGGCGCAGACGGCCGCGCCGAAGGATCCCATCGCCCCGATCACCCTGACGGCGGCCGCGGTCGTCTTCATCATCATCATCTCGCGTCCCTCGCCCGGCTTCGGGACGAGGCTGGCCAGCGGGATTATCGGCGCGATGGCCGCGCCGATGATCTTCGAGCTTCCGTTCGACCTCATCGTGATGGCCAGGACCTACCCGCCGATCCCGCCCGACCCGGCCTTGTACCGGGCCCTGTTCTTCGTGCCCCTGTTCCTGATCGAGATCACCACGCTGCTGCTACTGCGGCTGTCGCCGATGGTGCGGCTGACCAGGGCCACGTTCTTTTCCTTCGCGCTGATGCTGGGCGTGTTCGCGGTCTGGGCCCTGGCCGGATTCGGTTACCCATCGGCCCCGCTGCCTACCACGCTGAACATCGCGTCGAAGATCCTGGCTTTCATCACCGTCCTCACCCTGTTCTTGCCCCAGCGGCCCGCGCCCGGGCAGGCACTCCAGCTGGATGGCAACGAGCAGGCCCAGCCCGCCAGCCCGCCGCTGCCCCTGGACTCGCCCGCCCTCACCAGCTCGCGGACGACCCGCAACTGACCGGCCAGCCCAGCCCGGAGCAGTGCTCCGGGCTGGACGCAGCATGGGAGGGTGCCCCGCGCTTACGGGGGCCTTTCTATCGTTGCAGGATGACTGGTTCTATGCGCACGGTGATCCGGCCGCACCTGGTACTCGACGTGGTGACGGGGGAGCTGCTGGCCGAACGCGCTGTCGTCGTCGACGGCGACCGCATCGCCGGTGTCGTGGCCGCTGGCGAGGCACCGGCCGAGGGCCCTGCTTTCGTGGACCTGCCGGGCCAGACCGTGCTGCCAGGCCTGATCGACTGTCACACGCACCTGGTCGGCGAGCCGGACAGCGGCCACGGGTACGCGGAGCTGCTGGCGCGAACCGGTGCCCAGGAGGCGCTGTCGGGTGTGCGTAACGCGCGGGACACCCTGCTGGCGGGCTTCACCACGGTGCGAGATGTGGGCACGTACCGGGCCTTCGTCAACGTCGCGTTGCGCGATGCGATCGGCCTGGGCTGGGCGCCTGGCCCCCGGATGCTGGTCGCGGGAGCGTACGTGACCTGTTCCGGCGGGGGAGGCGAGCTAACTGGCCTGGCCCCGGACGTCGATGCGGTCCTGCCGTACGAGTTCCGGGTCGGGGTGGCCGACTCAGTCGACGAGATACGGCGGGCCGTCCGCCGGGTGCTGCACGGCGGCGCGGACTTCGTGAAACTGATCGCTACCGGCGCGGTCATGGCGGCGGGCGGCGTGCCCGGCGCCCCCGAGCTCACCGAGGAGCAGATCCGGGCCGCCGTCGAGGAGGCCGCCCTGTCCGGTGCGGATGTCGCCGCCCACGCGCACGGTGCCGAGGGCATCAAGCGCGCCGTGCGTGGCGGCGTGCGCTCCGTCGAGCACGGGTCGCTCATGGACGATGAATCAATCCAGATGATGGCCGCTGCCGGGACCTTCCTGGTCGCCGATGTCTACAACGGTGACTACATCGCGGAGACCGGCCGCGCCCAGGGCTGGCGCGCCGAGGTGCTGGAGAAGAACGACCAGACCACCGGGGCGCAGCGGGAAGGGTTCGCCAAGTGCCTGACCGCCGGCGTGCGGATCGCGTTCGGCACCGACAGCGGCATCTACCCGCATGGACTCAACGCCCGCCAGTTCGCCTACCAGGTCGGCTGCGGCCAGAGCCCGCTCGGCGCGATCCAGTCGGCCACCATCCACGCCGCTGAGCTGATCCGCTGGGACGACCGGCTCGGCCGGATCGCGCCCGGGTATCTGGCCGACCTCATCGCCGTGCCGGGCAACCCCCTTCAGGACATCCGCCTGCTGGAGAACCCCGCCTTCGTCATGAAGGGCGGGGCCATCCAGCGTTAGGGCAGCCTGGGGCTGAACGGCTCACCGCCCGGCCACAGCGCGGCCGCGTGGGGCCGGCGATTCCGGCAGCTGATCAGCACCATGGCCAGCGTCGTTGAACCCGGCTAGCCGTAAGCACCCGGTCAGGACCGACGGCGCTTGGCGTGGAAACCATGGTCCTGGATGATCAGCCGCGCCAGCTCCGCGCGCTCCGCGGCGGCGATGGCCACGGGCGAGTCGTTCAGCAGCTTGCGTAGTTGCGGTACGGAGGTGCAGATATCAACGGTCGGGCGGGTGCAGCTGCGCAGCTGTGCCCGCGGGTGGGTGAGCACCACGACGCGCCGGATCGCGACCGGATGATGGCGGGAGCGCAGGAAGTCCGCCAGCTGGCTGGCAGGCTCGTTGAGCTGGACGCTCGGGGAGCGTCCCCGCCGGTCAGCCATCGGCTGCCGGGCCCCGACGAGATTGCCGTACTTGTCGTATTTGGTGGACCACCACTGGTCGCCGGCGCAGTCAACGGTCGCGTTGTGGTTCTTCACCTCGATGGCGAACAGCCCACGGGGGCCCAGTAAAACGTGGTCGATTTCGCCGCGCGGGTTGCGGTACCCGCGCAGCAGGGTCCACTGCTCATCCAGCGCCCGGCCTAGTTCGTCGGCGACCAGGCGCTCCCCGGCCGCGCCAGCCGCCAGCCTGGCCTCCTCGTCGGTCGGCGGGCTGGCCGCCGGGCGGCTCGCCGGTTTCCGCCGGCCCGCCCGCCACACGGCCAAGACGCCGCGCAGCCACGCGCCCCAGCGGTGCTGCGCCCGGGCCCGGTCCCGTGCCTGCCGGGCCCGCGCCGCCTGCGCACGGTGCGCGGCGTGCGCCTCCGCATGGGCGAGCCGCAGGTCCTGGTCGGCGGCCGCGCGGCGCCGCTGCGCGTCCCTGAGCATCGCGCCGGGATGGTCCGACAGCAATACGACCTGCATCAGTGGCCAGCGCCGGCGTCCGGGGCCAGGGCCTGGCCGGGCTCGTTCATGCCGTCAGGTTATGCCTGGCTGGAGGAGCGCACCGTACGGCGTGGCGCGCCGTCCGGCCGGGGCTGAGCCGGCGGGAGGGCGCATACTGCGGCTATGGCAGCGTGGCGGGATGTGGAGCAGGCGGAGCCCGAGTTCGCGGCGCGGGTCCGGCGGCTCTTCGACGCGGGCCGGCACAAGACGATCGCGACGTTGCGGGCCGACGGCTCGCCCCGGATCTCGGGCATCGAGTGCGAGTTCGCTGACGGTGAACTCAAGTTCGGCTCGATGCCGGGGGCACGCAAGGGAGCGGATCTGCGCCGGGATCCGCGGTTCGCCCTGCATGGCCCGCCGGCCGACCCCCAGGAGGGCAAGGAGGCCGAGTGGCCGGGCGAGGCGAAGATCGCCGGGCGCGCGAAGGCCGCTGGCCCGATCGGCGACGGGCCGGATGGGGATCTGTTCGTGGCCGACATTTCTGAGGTCGTCATCACCCGGCTCAACCCCGAGGCGACGTTGCTGGTCATCGAGTCGTGGACGCCGCGGCACGGGCGGCGCGTGGTGGAACGCGAATGAGGGCGTCCCCGGATCCGGACATGTGCCCTGGACCCGGGGGAGCGCTCCCGCTGTGATCAGTGGATGTTGGCGCAGAGCAGCGGCCGGAAGAAGATCGTGGGCTGGCCGTTGCTCAGGATGGTGGCGCTGCTGCCCTGGTGGATGTTGAGGTACCAGCCGTGCGCCGGGATCGGCGCCAGCACGTGCCGGAACGTCCGCACCGCGCGGACCACCCGGCCCCCCGGGCTGGCGACCAGGTCGCGCAGCATGTACTCGACCGGGCCCTGGCGCATGCAGCTGCCCAGGTGGATGTGCGCGGCATGCGGGCCCGGGGTCAGCCCGCTGGCCGACACGGTCACGGTCAGCGTGTGCCGGGACGAGTTGTAACGGAGTACCGCGTGGCCGCGCAGTGGGCCGGCCGCGGACCCGGCCTCGACGGCCCGCAGCCGGTACCGCCGGTGCGGCGCGCCGGCCAGCCGGGCCACCGCGATGCGCTCGGCCGCGACGCCGTGCCCGCCGGTGCCCATCCGGATCACCAGCCGGCTGCCCGGCCACAGGCGGCCGGTGTAGTGGCTGGTCAGCGTGGCGCGGGCCTGGCCCACCGGGTTCGCCGTAAGCGTGCTGAACCGGACCGTGCCGCCCCCGGGCAGCCGCAGGTCCACGCCGTGCGCGGAGCCGGGGGTCAGCCCGAACAGCGCGGCGTGCACGGTCAGCCGGCCGTGCTGGCGGCCGAAGCGCACCGTCCCCACGGGCATGGGATGCAGCCGGAGCACGTCGGACGCCGCTTGGCCGTGCGCGGCGGCGGCGGGCTGGTGCGCCGCGCCACGAGTGACCGCGGCGGCCGGCCCGGCCAGGGCAAGCGCCAGCCCAACGGCTAGTGCCGGGCTGGCCGCAGCCGCCCATGCGCGCGGCCGTCCGGGCAGCAGGGCCCGGCGCCGCCGTCCGGGCAGCAGGGCCCGGCGCCGCCGGCCGGTAATGCCCGGCCCAGCGGCGCGGTCGGCCTTTATAGTGAAGTTCACGTAATGGCACCTTTCTGCTCTTGAATTGAGCGGTTACCGCGGGGATTCTAACTGGCGGAGGGCCGCTGAGCAGGGCACGAATTGCCGCTGAATAGCAAACCCATCCTGCGCATAAAGGCTTTACAGGATACGCCGGGTGGCCTGGCGGAAAGACGGCGGAAAGCAGCCAGATCCGGCCTCTGGGGGTGGCTGCCTACGCGTACCCGCGGGTGAGCGCGGGCCGTCAGCCCATGGCTCGTGTGGTGAGGTGCTGATGTGACCAGTGATAACAGCCAAGGGCGGGACGGGTTGCTGATGTTGCCTTGTCCACCCCGGTCCGGTGCGTGGGTGGAAGTTCGCTGCAGTCCGGAGTGCAGCGAACTTCCACCGATGCGGTGCCTGAGGCTGGCCGGCGACCGGGGACCTCAGATGACTCGCCGAACGTCCGGGTCGGCCGTCAGCGACGCGGCCCGCCGATGGGCCCGCTGCCGGTTCCGCCGCAGCCTGGTGAGTTCGGCCGCATTAAGGCCGCCCCACACGCCAGCTGGCTGAGCCGAGTCGAGTGCGTACTGGAGGCACTCCTCGCGCACCGGGCACCGGGCGCACACGGCCTTGGCCCGCTGCTCCTGGCGGTGGCTCAGCCGGCTGGCGGAGACCGGGAAGAAGAGGTCAGGATCCGCGGAGACGCACGCGCCACGGGCGCGCCAGTCAGCGACGTCGTCAACCGCTGTCATCGAGACCTCGCAGCGTACCGGGGGAGTTTGCGCTCCCTCTCTCCCCGCGAGGACCGGTGTCATGCGAGACAGCCGGATTCTTTGCGGTCCTTTGTCAGCTCAGGGGGGCCGTTCGCGCAGCCAGGGAATGAGCGGCCTGCCTCATCGCAGTCGGTCGGCAATTGGCCGCCAGACGGCGAGCTGCGCTATGGCCAGGGCGATGGCGAACGGCAGGAGCACCATCATCCCGGCGTTCTGGGTGATGGCGCCCGCTAGCCAGGGCAGCGCGGAGCCGCCAATCACCGACGCCGCGTTCAGGACGCCGATGGCGGTGGGTACCAGGCGGGCCTGCGTCAGCTGCGGCGTGATGGCCATCGTGGTCGGGAAGATCGGGCCGAGGCAGAAGCCGAGCAGCCCCAGGGCCACGCAGGCCAGCGCGCCCGGTGACAGCCAGGCCAGGGTGGCGGCGGCGGTGACGCCGGCCAGGCATGCGTAGATCATGGCAGCCGTGGTCGCACCGGCCCGTGTGGCGATCGGGCTGATCAGGAACCGGCCGAGCGTCAGCCCGAGCCAGTAGCCGCTGACCGTATAGCCGGCCAGCGCGGCCTGCAGCGCCCGCGTCTGCGTCAGGTAACTGAAGGCCCAGTTGCCCACGCTGATTTCCAGCCCGACGTAGAGGGCCAGCATCACCGCCCCGAGCTGGACCCCCGGGTCACGCAGCGCGGTGGTCAGCATGCGGCGCGGTGCCGCAGCCGGTGCCCCGGGCACTGGGACGGCCGGCTCGGGTGCCGGGACGGCTGGCTCTGGTGCCGCGACGGCCGGTTCGGGCGCCCCGACGGGGGGCTCGCGCCCGGGGTAGGCCAGCAGGAAGCCGGCGACCAGCGGCACGCAGGCCACGGCCAGCACGAGCCAGACCACTGACCAGGAGGTGACGCTGACGATCCAGGCGGCCAGCACTGGACCGAGCAGCGCGCCGACGCCAAAGAACGCGTGCAGGCGGTTGAGCAGCGCTGTCGCGCCGGGCAGCGCCGCGAGGTAGACGTTGAGCGCCGACTCGAGGACCCCGGTGCCATACCCCGTGATCAGCTGCGCGGCCACGAACGCGGGGAACGGCGGGCGGCTGGCCAGGTACAGGCCGGCCAGCACGTAAGCCCCGCCGCCGGTGGCGAGGGCGATGCGCATCCCATACCGGCCTATCAGTGCCCCGGTGCTGATGCCCGCCAGCACGAACCCCGCGGAGCTGGTGAAGAAGGTGATCCCGATCGTGGCCCGGTCCACTCCGTAGCTGGCCATCTGCGAGGGCAGCAGCACACCGCTCACCCCCGCGCTGATACCGACCAGCACGAACGCGGCGTAGGACACCAGCACCGGCGCCCGTACCTGCCGTGGCATCAGGCTCCAAATCGAGGGGCGGCAAAGGTCCGAGACTATCGGCGCTGGTAGGGCCTTTGCCCGGTGCGTCGCGATCGATGGGCGGCGGAACCGCCGGTCCCTGTGGCGCGCGGCTGGGCACCAGGCTGGAGGCGTCGGCTTCTGCGAGTATGGGCCGGGTGGGGATTGAGCTAGGCCGTCCGGCTGCCGATGACTACGAAGTCTGGGTTGCGCGCGCGATCGCCGGCTACGCCGCGCAGATCGTGGCGTCGGGCGCCCTGGGCGAAGAAGCGGCGTGGGACAAGGCCCGCCGTGACCATGAGCGCGCCCTGCCCAATGGGCTGGACAGCCCGGGCCAGCTGATCTTCCGGCTGCTGGACGGCGATCAGCCGGTCGGCTGGCTGTGGCTGGCCGTGCCCTATCCGGCCGGGGATCCGTCGATGGCCTGGGTTTATGCGGTCGAGGTCGATGCGGCCTTCCGTGGCCGCGGCTACGGCCGGGAAGCGATGCTGCTCGCTGAGGCGGAAGCGCGTGCCCGGGGCATGCAGTCGGTGGGGCTGAACGTGCACGGCAGCAACACGATCGCAGCCTCGCTGTACGTCAGCCTCGGGTACCAGGTGACTATGCAGCAGATGAAAAAGACCCTGTGACGGTCTAAAGCCAGCCGAGATACGCCATTACCTCCTGTGCCACGACCCGGATGGGACGGTCATTGCTGACGGTGACATCCTCGACGCCGGTCCCCATGGCGGCTGCGATCGATGACGCTGCCGCGCGCAGATCGTCGCGGCGGCCGCTGGTAACGTCGCTGGCCAGCCGCTGTTCGATGACTGGCAGCGGAACCGCAAGGCGCGCGACCCGCAGTGGCACTCCGAGCGCATCCCGCACGTCCTGTACCTCGCTGGGGCCGCGGGCAAAGTAGGCGAGCACGAAGAGCCCGATCCGGGCCCGCCGGTAGTTCGCCGCCACCGCGGTCAGGTTCTGCAGCAGCAGCCCGAATTCGGCGGCGCGATCGCCGGTACCGGTGCCCGCCCAGCTCAGGTAGTCAAGGTCGAGCAGCGCGTACGGTTCGCCCTGTTGCTCCAGCAGGTAGGCGATCTCCTCGGCGACCGAACTCTTGCCCGACCCGTAGACCCCGGTCAGCAGAACGCCTTCTGACCTGCGCGCATTCACCTGCCAAGGTTAGGCCCTCGCTTGGGCCTTACCCCGGCGCCGCTGACTTGAGGGGTCTGGGGAGCTTTCCGCGCCGACCCTGCCTGCTAACTCCAGTCCACCGGGCGTTTCTCGATGGCTAGTCGTCGCTAAGTGGGTGGCCCCGTAAGTTCGTCGGGGTGGCGGGTGGGCCGTGATCCTGTACCTATATACGCGTAACACGTATATAGTCTCATCATGAGCGAGCAACCTCTGCGGGAACCCGCGTTCCTGGTCCTGACCGCGCTGGCGGGCGGGCCGATGCATGGGTATGCCCTGGTGGAAGACGTACTCCGGCTGTCCGATGGGCAGGTCAGGCTGCATACCGGCACGCTGTACGGGGTGCTGGACCGGCTGCGCGAGGCCGGCCTGGTCATCGTCGAGCGTGAGGAGATCGTGGAGTCGCGGCTGCGCCGCTACTACGCGCTGACCGATGCGGGCATCGCACGGCTGGCCGCCGAAGCCGAACGCATGCGGCGCAACGCCAGCGCGGCCACGAGCGCCGCTCCGCCGGCTGCGGCCCGCGGAGGGCACGGTATGAGGCGCCGCCGGCATATGCCGCGCACCAGTGGGGGCGCACAGCGCGAGCCGGCGGCGGAGGCGCTGGAGCGCAGGTACCGATGGCTGCTCGCCTGGTATCCGGCGGCCTACCGCGCCGCCAACGCCGTCGACATGCTCGGGGTGGCGCTGGCGAGGTCCGCGCCCGGCCAGCGCTGGCCCGAGCTGGGCGAGGCGGTCAACCTGATCGTGTCCGGTACCGGCGAGCGGCTCGGCAGGATGCTGCGACAGCCGGACCAGCGGGACACCGCCGCGGTGCTGGCCATCGCCGGGCCTCTCCTGCTGGCGGCGGCCGCCGTGCGAACCATGGCAAGTCCGTTCCTGTTCACGCCGGCCCAGACAGGTGCCGTGCCGCCGCGGATGCTGGCGACAGCCGTCGCCTTTGCCGTCTGGTGGATGCTGGTCGCGCTGGCGGGGATGCTGCGCTGGCGCCGGGTTGCCGCGACCGGGGCCTGCCTGGGTCTGGCTGGGCAGGTATTCATGCTGGTGCTCACCGTTTCTGGTGATGCCGGCCCGCTCCTGGTGGCTTACTGGCAGGTCGCCGTGGCGCTGGCGGCCGTCACATCGGCGCTGGGCAGCCTGCGGAGCCAGGGCCGTCCGTTGTCGTGGTGGGCTGTGACGGCACTTGCGGCGGCCGGCGCAGTAGTGGCCGGGTGGCCCGCCGTGGAGATGGCGTTCGTGAGATACACGCCGGTCACGGCCCACTCCGGCACGATATCGGACCCGTTGTCGGGCATCGAGGGATGGCTGAACGACGGGCTCTTCGCCGCCACCCTAATTCTGATGATCGCCGCGATCGCCGCGCTGCGGCCCGCGGTACGCCGGCGGGCCATCGTCGTCTTGCTGCCGGCGTTCGTGACCACAGCGCTGGCGTGCTGGGGCTTTCAGGGCTTCCTGCCGAACGGGATTCCCTTCGGCCCGCTCGTGCTGATGCAGTGGCAGGCTCTGGTGCTGATACCAGCCATCGGCGTGATCACCTGCTTCATCGGCCTGCGGCTCTACGAACGCCTGCTCCGCCGCCGCGAGCGGGGAGAAGCCCCCGACACCGCCTGCACCGTCCACCTCACAGAGCCCGGACACTAACCCGAAGTGTGGTATTCGGGCAAGGCGCACGGTCACGGCGGCAACATCCAGGCGGTGACCGCCCCGGGCCGCCTACAGCACAAACTGACTGCCGCGCCCGGGCTAGCTGACGCTGAATGACGTAGGCGGACATCGGTGAGTCGGCTTGGCCAACGGGGGCACAGAAGGTGGTGTTAGCTCCACCGAGATGTGGGCGGCCGGCCCACATGATGGAGGCGCTGGGACAGGTCCGGAACGGGAGGTACGGATGAGTCATCACCCCGGCATCTTCGGCCGGCTTGTCAGGCTGACCCTGGTGACCTGCGCTCGCGGGATGGTGCAGGCCGTGGTTTCGGTGGTCGGCCTGCTGCTCTTCTTCGCATCTCTGCTGTCCCTGCTCTCGCTGGCCACGGGCATCGGGATCCTGCTGGCGCCGATGAGCCTGCTGGCCGTGCGCAGGCTGGCCAGCACCCAGCGCCGCTGGGCGCGGGAGTGGTCACGGGTGACGATCGCGACGCCGTACCGACCACGGCCGGTGGAGATCACCAACGGGCTGATCGGGCGGCTGCAACGGTGCAAGTGGCTGCTGACCGACCCGGCGACCTGGCGGGACCTGCTCTGGACGCTGGTCGGCGTGCCGGTGAGCGTGGTCCTCGGGCTGCTGCCGGTCTTCATGGTCGTGGCTGGTGTGTGGACGGTGGTGGCCGACGTCGGAGCGTGGTTCTTCGGCTTGTGGAGCGGAGCACCGCCAAGCTTCGGGGGCCAGGTGCTCTTCCTGGGCATGCTGCTGCTCGTTCCCGTGACTGGACCGCTGCTGCTGCGAGCCCATGCCTGGGCTGCCGCCTCGCTGCTGGCCCCGACCCGGGAGGCGATGACCGCACAAGTGGGCCAGCTGGCCGAGTCGCGCTCTCAGGCCGTGGACGCCTCCGCGGCCGAGCTGCGCCGGATCGAGCGTGACCTGCACGACGGGGCGCAGGCGCGGCTGGTCTCCCTGGGCATGAACATCGGGTTCGCCGAGCAGATCCTTCGGGACAACCCCGACCTGGCCCTGAACCTGCTGGCTGAGGCCCGCGCGTCGAGCGGGCAGGCCCTGACCGAGCTGCGCACTCTGGTGCGCGGCATCCACCCGCCGGTGCTGGCCGAGCGGGGCCTCGACGGGGCCGTGCAGGCGCTCACGCTGAGCCTGCCGCTGCCGGTGGACCTGCATATCGAGCTGGCCGGGCGGGCGTCCGCGCCGGTGGAGTCGGCCGTCTACTTCGCCATCGCGGAGGCGCTCGCCAACCTGGTCAAGCACAGTGGCGCGAACCGGGCCTGGGTACAGGTGGAATACCATTCCGGCAAGCTGGTCGCCATCGTCGGCGACAACGGCACCGGCGGTGCGTCGCTGCGGCCCGGCGGCGGCCTACGCGGCGTCGAGCGGCGGCTGGCCGCCTTCGACGGCGTGCTCGCCCTGACCAGCCCGGTCGGGGGGCCGACCGTCGTCACCATGGAGCTGCCGTGCGAGTTGTCCTTGGCGAGGACCTGACCCTACTGCGGGACGGGCTGATCCGGCTGCTCACTGCGTACGACATGGACGTCGTGGCCGCGGTGGACAACGGCCCGGAACTGCTGACCGCCCTGGTCACACACCGGCCTGACGTGGCCGTGGTGGACGTGCGCCTGCCGCCGAGCTTCACCGACGAGGGCCTGAAGGCGGCGATCGAGGCGCGGGCCCAGGTGCCAGGCCTGCCGGTGCTCGTCCTGTCCCAGCACGTCGAGCCGCTCTACGCCAGGGAACTGCTGTCCGTGGCGCGGGGCGGCCTCGGCTACCTGCTCAAGGACCGGGTGTCGGATGTGCGCCGGTTCATCGAGGCGGTGCGGACCGTGGCCGGCGGCGGTACCGCCATGGACCCCGAGGTCGTGGCACAGTTGCTGGCCCGGCATGCCCGGGACGAGCCGCTGAGCCGTCTCACCCCCAGGGAACGTGAGGTCCTCGCGCTGATGGCCGAGGGACGCGCCAACGCGGGCATCGCCGCCCGGCTGGTGGTCACCGAGAGCGCGGTCAACAAGCACATCGGCAACATCTTCACCAAGCTGGACCTCTATCCCGACGAGGACGGCAACCGCCGGGTGCTGGCCGTGCTGACCTACCTCAACGCCTGAGGCCTGGGTGCCCGCTGGTCAGGGCCGCCTGACCGGCCGCTGATAGGTTCGAAGCCGCAGCAAGGAGGTCAGCGGATGCCCGCGAACAATGCCACGACCGAATCCGGCGGCTTTACCGCTGAGGAACGCGCCGCGATGAAGGAGCGCGCGGCCGAGCTACGCGCCGAGGGCAAGAAGGGCGCCAAGAAGGCTGACGGCCTGCAAGCGGTCCTCGACAGGATCGCGGAGATGGCACCCGAGGATCGTGAGCTGGCCGAGCGGGTGCATGTGACGGTGACCGCAGCCGCCCCCGACTTGTGGCCCAAGACCTGGTACGGGATGCCCGCTTACACCAACGCGGATGGCAAGGTCGTCGTGTTCTTCCAGGACTCGGGCAAGTTCAACTACCGGTACTCCACCCTGGGCTTCCAGGAGGCGGCGAACCTCGACGACGGCGATATCTGGCCGGTGGCGTACGCGCTCATCGAGTGGACTCCCGCCGTTGAGAAGAAGGTCACCGAGCTGGTGAAGGCCGCGATCTCCTGACCGGGCGGCGCGCGGCCCCGGTTTGCGAACCAGGTGGCCGTCGGCCACAATGGGTGCCCCTGGCGATGAGGCTCGCCGACCAACCGCAGGCATCCCTGCTGATGGCCTCTACCACGTAGTCCCGCTGTGCGGGCACATGGGAGAGGAGACCATCCTGGTGAGCCTGGTATTGCCTATCCCGCTGGTGCAGGTGCTGCAAGCGGTCACGATCGCCGCCGCGGCGCCCGGGGTGTCCGGCGTGATCGCCAAGGTAGAGGCCAGGATGCAGGGCCGGGCTGGGCCCCGGGTTCTGCAGCCGTACTACGACCTGGGCAAGCTCTTCCGCAAGGAGGCGCTGGCCCCGGACGGCGCCAGCTGGGTGTTCCTGGCCGCGCCGCTGGGCGCGATGACCTGCTACCTGACGGTTCCGCTGCTCATCCCGGTGCTGACCACGTTCGGGCTGCCGCTGGGCTACATGGGCGACATCCTGGGCGGCGGGTTCATCTTGTCGCTGGCCAGCTTCCTGGTCGCGGTGGCCGCGCTGGAGACCGGCAGCCCGTACGCGCAGCTCGGCGCCAGCCGGGCCAAGACGTTCGGTGCCATCACCGAACCGGTGATCTTGTTCGTCGTGTTCACGGTGGCGCTGATCACCGGCACCGATCTGCCCTATGCGCTGGCCGCAACGGTCCGGTCGTCGGCCAGCCAGATCGTCCGCCCGGCCCATCTGCTCGCGGCCGCCGCGTTGTTCATGGTCATCCTCTATGAGACCGGACGGATCCCGGTGGAGACGCACACCGGCACGAACGAGTTCGGGATGATCGAGGAAGCCCGCCCATTCGAGCACTCCGGTCCCTACTTCGCGCTGCTGAAGTGGGGCTCGGCGATGAAGCAGCTCATCCTCTACACGATCCTGCTCAACGTATTCGTCGCGCCCTGGGGGCTGGC
The DNA here is from genome assembly GCA_963747705.1 of uncultured Actinomycetes bacterium. Classification (GTDB taxonomy): domain Bacteria; phylum Actinomycetota; class Actinomycetes; order Streptosporangiales; family Streptosporangiaceae; genus RYN-230. The sequence goes on from CAVVGF010000014.1 coordinate 126,282, forward strand.
CTCGTCGGCGCAGGCCGGGGCGGTGCTGCTGGCCATCGCGGCCCTGGTGGGCAAAGCCTGCGCGCTGGGCGTGGTCGTGGCCACGATCGACAACACGTTCGCCAAGCTCCGCCTGTTCAAGATCACTGAATTCGCGTCCGCGGCCTTCCTGCTCGCCGTGCTCGGGGTCTTCACCCTCTACCTGGGAGGTGGCTGATGGCCGTGGCCGCCGCGGTGGCGCCGCCGGGCGTGTTCTCCGGCAGCGCGAACGTGATCGCAGTCGGCGTGCTGCTGCTGGAGTTCGGCATGTTCCGCCAGGCGCTGCTGCGCGACCAGGTCCGGCTGTACGCGGCCCAGTCCGCGCTGATCTCGGTGCTGGCCGTGGTGGTGGCCGCCGCCCGGCACCTGCCCGACCTCTATGCGCTGGCCGGCCTGTCGTTCGCGCTGAAAGTGGTGCTCGTGCCGCTGGTGCTGCGGCGGCTGCTGCGTGGGCTGGGGGAGCGCGGCGGGGGGCCGGGCTGGACCGACATCGCGGGCAGCGGCTCGCTGAGCCTGGCCAACACCGTGCTGCTGGCCATCGGTGTGGCGGCTTTCGGCGTGTTCAGCATCGCCGCGCTGGGCTTGCGCAGCCCGGTGCTGCCGGCCACCGCGCTGTCCATCTCGGTGGCGGTGATCCTGGTGGCCTTCGTGCTCATGATCACGCGGCGGGACGTGGCCTCCCAGGCGATCGGGTTCTTCTCGCTGGAGAACGGGGTGTCGATGACCTCCCTGGTGGTGGCGGCGGGCATGCCGCTCATCCTGGAGATCGCGTTCCTGTTCGATCTGCTGGTCGCCGCGCTGGTGTTCGGGCTGCTGATCCGGGTGCATCACGGCCGGGCCGACTCGCTGTCCACCGCCGAACTGACCAGCCTGCGGGGGTGACCGGATGCTCACCGTCATGGTCTTGATCCTGATCCTGCCGCTGGCCGCCACGGCCTGCTGCATCTGGGCGCCGCAGCGAGTGTGCGGGCTGGTCACCGTGGTGACCGGGCTGGCCTGCCTCGGCCTGGTGATCACCATCGCCAGCGCTGCCGCGCACCGTGACCTCGGTTATGCCGGCGTGCTCCGCGCCGACGCGCTGTCTGCGGTGTTCCTGCTGGCCACCGGGTTCCTGTACGCGGCGGTGGCGGTCTACTCGGTGGGCTACCTGGCGCACGGGGCAACCGGCCCGGCTTCGGCCAGGTACTCGCGCCGGTTCTGGGCCGGGCTGAACATCTTCGCCTGGGCCATGCTGGCCGCGCCGCTGATGAACAGCCTGGCCCTGCTGTGGATCGCGGTCGAGGTGACCACGGTCATCTCCGCGCTGCTGGTGGCGATCGAGGACACCGACGGGGCCGCGGAGGCGGCGTGGAAATACGTGCTGATCGCATCGGCGGGGCTAGGGCTCGCGCTGCTGGCGACGATTTTCGCGTATTACGCCGGCGCGCAGCTCCTCGGACAGTCCTACGATCTGGCGTTCAGTCAAATAATGCCGGTGGCCGGCCACCTGCCGCACGCTCCGGTGCAGCTCGCGTTCGTGCTCGCGGTGCTGGGCTATGGCACCAAGATGGGCCTGTTCCCGGTGCATACCTGGCTGCCGGACGCGCATTCGGAGGCGCCGACCCCGGTGTCAGCGCTGCTGTCCGGGTCGCTGCTCGCGATCAGCTTCTACGCCATCCTGCGCTTCTACCAGGTGTCGGCGGCGGCGCTCGGGCCCCGGTTCCCGCGCGATGTGCTGCTGGTGTTCGGCGTGGCCTCGCTGCTGCTGGCCGCGCTGTACCTGTTCGGCCAGCGGGACATCAAGCGGATGCTGGCCTACTCCAGCGTCGAGCACATGGGCATCCTGGCCATCGGGGTCAGCTTCGGCGCGCCGATCGCGCTGGCCGGGGTGCTGCTGCACGTGCTGGCGCACGCGGCGGCGAAGGGCAACGCGTTCATGGGCGCCGGGGTGCTGGTGCACAAGTTCGGCACGAAACGGCTGGCGGGGATGCGCGGCGGGCTGGACGTGCTGCCGTGGAGCGGGCCGCTGTTCCTGCTGGCCATCCTGGCGCTGGGCGCGATGCCCCCGTTCGGCCTGTTCCGCAGCGAGTTCGAGATCGTCGAAGGCGGGTTCGCGTCGGCCAGCACGGTCACCGCGGCCATCCTCATCATCGGGGTGACGGTGGCGTTCTTCGGCCTGGCCGCGACCGTGACCCAGATCCTGCTGGTGCCGCGGACGCCGCCGGTCCGGCCGCCCGCCGTACCCGCCCCGGCGCTGGCCGCGGTGGGCGGCGCAGACGGCGCGGCATCCGCGGCGGCCGGATCTTCGCCGGAGCCGGGATCTTCGCCGAGCCGGGATCTTCGCCGGAGCGGGGATCTGCGCCGGAGCCGGGCCAGGCGGCCGGTAAGGCCGCGGCGGGCCTGGCCGCGATTCCGCGCGGCGAGCCGAGTGCCTGGATGGTCGTGCCCGTGGTGGCCGGCGCCCTGGTGCTGCTGGTCCTGGGCGTGCACCCACCGGCCGACCTGACCAGCCTGCTGGCCCGGGCCGTCGGCGAGCTGAGTGGGGTGCGCTGATGGCGACGGGAACCGACACCGTCCTGGGCAGTGTGCCGGCCCTGTGGGATGAGCTGACCCGCCGGGTGGCGGCGGGCTGCCGCTTCGCGGACCTGTTCGGGACCGCGCACCACCCGGGCGGTCTCCTGCTGACCGCGCACCTGGTCGGCCCGGCCGGCCTGGAGACGTGGCAGGCCCGGCTGCCGTCGGGGGCGACGAGCTACCCGGCGCTGACCCCGCGGCTGGGCGCGGCGTTCTGGTATGAGCGGGAGATCCGCGACATGTTCGGCGTCGTCCCGGAGGGTCATCCCCGCCCGCAGCCGCTGATTCTGGCCACGGCGGGCGACCCGCCCCGGCCCGGCAGCGGCAGCCAGCCGGGCGCCGCCGAACGGGAGCCCGAGGTGCTGCCCAGTCACGTGGCCGGGCCCGGGTTGTTCACCATCCCGCACGGCCCGGTGCGCTCCGGCGTGGTCGAGTCCATCGAATACCTGGTGGAGACCCCGGGCGAGGACATCCCCCATCTGAACATGCGGGTGTTCTACAAGCACCGCGGTCTCGAGAAGCGGTTCGAGGGCATGACCAGCTCCGATGGGGTATTGCTGGCCGAGCGCACCGAGGGGATCGCCACCGTCGCGCACGCGCTGGCCTACTGTCACGCGCTGGAGCGGATGGCCGGCGCGGAGGTGCCGTGGGCGGCCAGCCTGATCCGGGTCGTGCACGCCGAACTGGAGCGGCTGGCCTGCCACCTCAACGTCGTCGTCCGGCTGGCGGACGGCGCGGGCCTGGCCGTGGCCACGGCCCGGTTCGGCTGGCACAAAGAACAGGTACTCCGGCTGGTCAGCCAGCTGTGCGGGAGCAGGTTCGGCCGCGGCGTGGTCATCCCTGGCGGGGTCCAGGGCCTACCACGGGTCGCGCCCGGCCGAGCTGCTCACCATCCTGACCGGGCTGGACCGGAAACTGAGCACGGATCTGCGCGTGCTGATGGGCACCGCGTCGTTCCTGGACCGGCTGCGCCGCACCGGGCCGCTGCCCCCGCCGCGGGCGCGTGAGCACGGCGCGCTCGGGCCGATCGGCCGCGGGTCGGGCGGCACGGACGACGGACGGGCGGCGCGGCCCTACGACGCTTACGGCTCTCTGTCCGTGCGCGTGGCCAGCCGCCGGGGCGGTGACGCGATGGCCCGGCTGGAAGTCCGCGTCGAGGAAATCGCCCAGTCATTCCACCTGCTGCGCCAGGCCGCCGACGAACTGGCGGCGAACTGGCCGGCGAACCGGCCGGGGTAGCGGGCGGCCCGGTGCGGGTGCCGTGCGACCCGGCCGAGGGACGCGCGGTGGGCTGGGCGGAGGCGCCACAGGGTGAGGTGCTCTACGACGTGTCCGTGTCCGGGGGCCGGATCACCCGGTGCCGGGCCAGGTCAGCCTCGTTTCACAACCTGGTGCTGATGCATGAGGTGTTCGCCGGGGACATCCTGACCGACTTCCCGTTCATCGAGGCCAGCTTCGGGCTGTCCCTGGCGGGGGTGGCGAGATGAGCGGGCACCGGCGGCGAAGCGGGGTGACGGGTTAGATGTGGGCGCTTCGCGGGCTGCGTAACGGCGTGCTCACCACCCGGTGGCCCGCCCGGCCGGACGACTACGCGGCCAGCACCCGGGGGCCAGCCACCGTGCTCACCCCGGGCAGCCAACCGCCCTCCCAGAACGGCCAGGTCAGCCTGGCTGGGCTCTGCCCGACCGGGGCCATCAGCCAGGACGGCCAGGGCGCGGTTTCGCTGGATCAGGGACGCTGCATCCAGTGCGGCCGGTGCGTGGCCGCCCGCCCGGACCTGTTCGGCTGGCAGCAGGGCCCGGGCAGCGCGGCGCTCAGCCGCACCGGCCTGGTCGTCCCGCCGGTGCCTGAGACACCCGAGCGGCTGGCTGAGGTGCGCGGCGATCTGCGCGCCCGGACCCGGGCGCTGCGCCGGTCGGTCCATCTGCGGCACGTGGACGCGGGGTCGGACGGCACGGAGGAGTGGGAGATCCTGGCCCTGCTGAACCCGGTGTACGACATCCACCGGCTCGGCATGTTCTTCACGGCCAGCCCCCGGCACGCGGACGTGCTCCTGGTGACCGGCGCCGGGGCGCGGGGGATGATCGAGCCGCTGCGGACGACCTACGACGGCATGCCGCACCCCAAGGTGGTCATCGCGGTCGGCACCGACGCGGTCGGCGGCGGGCTGCCCGGCTCGTCCTATGCCGCCGCCGGCGGGATCGGCGGCATCGTGCCGGTGGACGTGTGGCTGCCGGGATCGCCGCCCAGCCCGTTCAGCATCCTGCACGCCGTGCTGCTCGGCCTGGGGCGGCTGCCTGCCGAGGAAGGTGGCCCGCAATGACGGCGTTCTCTGCGGTGTTCCTGGCCGGCCTGGCGCTGCTGGCCGCCGCCGCAGCCGCTGACCTGCTCTGCGGTGTCCGCTGGCGGCGGCTGCTCCCGGTGCCCTACCTGGCCGGCGCGGCCGGGTCGGCGTGCCTGGCCGTGGCTGGGGCGGCCGCGCTGGCCGGCCAGACCGTGGCGCTGCGGGACAACGGGCTGCTCGGCCCGGGCACCACCGGGCCGGCCGCCGACCCGCTGTCCGGCCTGTTCCTGCTGATCGCGTTCGGCGCCGCGGTGCCCATCTCGGCCGCCCTGGCGAGCTGGGCGCCAGGCCCGCGCGGCCCGCGCCGCCGTGGCCTGGCCGCGGCCTACGCGCTGGCCCTCGGCGCGGTCGCGGTGGTGCTCACCGCCACCGACGTGTTCACGCTGCTGTTCGCCTGGGAATCGGTCACGCTCGCGTTCTACCTGCTGGCCGGGTTCCGCCGGGAGCGGCCCAGGCGCCCGGCGTCCGCGCTGATCACTCTGGTCTTCGGCCGGGTCAGCGGGGTGTGCCTGCTGGCCGGCCTGCTGTTGCTGGCCAGCCGGGAGCACTCGCTGGCGCTGACCTCGCTGGCCCACGTCCCGCCGGGAGCGCTCCGGTCGGCCGCCGAGGTGCTGCTGCTGCTCGGTTTCGTGATCAAGGTCGGGCTGGTGCCGTTCCAGGTCTGGCTGCCGCGCGGTTACGCCGCCGCTACCGGCCCGGCCCGGGCCATCATGGCCGGGGTCGCGGTCAACGTGGGCTTCTACGGTCTGTGGCGGACCCTGGCCCTGCTCGGCCCGCCGCCCGCCGGGGTCACCGGGGTGCTGCTGGTCCTGGCCGGGGTGACGGCCGTGCTCGGCATCGCCCAGGCCGCGGTGCAGCCCGGGCTGCAGCGGGTCATCGCCTACTCCAGCGTGGAGAACTCGGGTCTGATCCTGGCCGGCTTCGGCGTGGCCCTGGTCGGCGCGGCCATCCATAACCGCGGCCTGCTGGCCGTCGGGCTGCTGGCGGCGACGCTGCAGATCGTCGCGCACACCATCGCCAAGTCGCTGCTGTTCACGGCCAGCGCTCAGATCCAGGCCGCCGACGGCACCGACAACCTGGATGACCTGCGCGGCACCGTACGGCGGCGGCCGTGGAGCGGGACCGGGCTGGCCATCGGCAGCCTGACCCTGGCCGGCCTGCCGCCTACGGCCGGGTTCGTGTCCGAGTGGTTCCTGCTGGAATCGCTCATGCAGCAGTTCCGGGTGCCTGGCCTCGGCGACCGTCTGGTGCTGGCCATCACCGGCGCCGCGGTCGCGCTGACGGCCGGTTTCGCGGGCGTGACCTTCGTCCGCCTGGTCGGCCTGGTCGTGCTGGGCAAGCCGGAGCCCACCGGCGCGCCTAGCCTCTCGGACCACAGCCCACGGGACTACGGCCCACTGGGCCGGGCCGGGGTCGTGCTGCTCAGCGTGGCCTGCCTGGCCGTCGCGGCGCTGACCCCGCTGGAGATCCGGGTCATCGCGGCCGGGCTGGCCCCGGTCGTGCCGTCCGGCGCGGTCATGAGCGCGCTGGGTTCCCCCTGGGTGCTGCGGCCGGTCTTCGCCGGCTTCTCGATCCTGTCGCCGTCCTGGCTCTGGCTCGTCATGCCAGCGCTGTTCGTGCTGGTCATCGCGGGCGCCTGGGCGCTGTCCGGGCGCCGGCTGCTGCGCGTGCGCCGGGTCCAGCCCTGGCTGTCGGCCACGGCCGGGGTGTCCGGCCGGGACAGCTACACCGCGTTCGGCTATGCCAACCCGACCCGCCGGGTGCTGGCCGCGGCCCTGCACACCCAGGTGGAAGTCCGCGACATCGGCGGCCCACAGCACCAGCCGCTCAGCGAGGCCGACGCGCTCGCTGACGAGGTCGGGGCGGAAGTCCTGCCGGACGAGCCCGGCCGCCCGGACGGGGCGGCCGCCCCGGGTCGCGCACATCTGGTACCGCTCGGACGTCATCGAGGTCGTCGAGCAGTATCTGTACCGCCCGGCCCGGCGCCCGTTCCTGCGCCTGGTCCGGCTGGCCAAGCGGCTGCAGTCCGGCCGCCTCGACGCGTACCTGGCGTACATGCTGATCGCCCTCATCGCGCTGCTCGCCGTGGTCACCGCGGTGCACTGACGCTGGCCCGGGCTAGCGTCCAGGCCTCAGCCAGCCCACCCCGGGCGGCTTGACCGTGGGCGGCCACCCGGCCAGACTCGGATGTGGCGATGGGGCTCGCCCAGATCGCGGCGCCGGCCGCTAACGGTCCCTGGTTTCTGGTAACCGACGGCAAAGGTACCTGATGTCCAGGGAGAACGAGCGGGTCCCGTGGCTGGTCCTGGCCTACCGCGTGCCCGGTGAAGCCGTGCGCCTGCGGATGTCGGTGTGGCGGCGGCTCAAAGCGGCCGGGGCTGTGTACCTGACCAATTCGGTGGCTACGCTGCCCGCCGCGCCGGCCGCGGAACGGCTGCTGCGCCGGCTGCGCAGCGACATCAGCCGGGCCGGCGGGTCGGCCCAGCTGCTGTGCGCCGGGCCGCTGGCCGGGGGAGCCGACCTGATCCGGCTGTACAACACGGCCCGCGACGATGAGTACGCCCAGATCATCGCCGGATGCGACCAGCTACTGGGGTCGATCGGCTCGTGGGCGGCGGCCAGCCGGCCCAGCCCGGCGGACCTGGCCGCGGGTGACCGGGAACTGGCCCGGCTGGCCCGGCTGGACGAGAAGGCCCGGGCCCGGGACGTGCTCGGGGCCCGGCAGGCCGAGTCCGCCGCGGCCGCCCTGGCCAAGTGTGGCGAGGCCTTCGACAGCGCCGCCGGCGCGGATGAGTAGCGGACCCGTGCCCGCTCCCGGCGGCCCCGATCCGCTGCTGGCCGCGCTGGCTGAGCTGGCCGCGCTGGGCACGGCCGGTGACCGGCAGGTGCTGGCCGAGCTGCGCGGCCGGCTGCACGCGGCGCGCCTGCGCGTGCTGGTGGCCGGCGAGGCCAAGCGGGGCAAGAGCACGCTGGTGAACGCGCTGCTCGGCCTGCCCGTGCTGCCCGCCGGCGTCACCCCGCTGACGGCGCTGCCCACCACCGTCCGGTACGGCCAGGAGGAAGAGGTCCGCGCCGTTTTCGCGGACGGTCGCGCGGAACGCTTCCCGTTGGCCGCACTCGAGGACTTGGTTACCGAACGCCATAATCCGGGCAACCGCCGCCACCTCGCCTCGGTCACCGTCCTGGTGAATGTGCCAATACTGGCCCGGGGTGTCGAGCTGGTCGATACGCCGGGAACTGGGTCGGTCTACGCGCACAACACCACGGCCGCGGAGACGGCGCTGGAAACGATGGACGCGGCCGTGTTCGTGCTGACCGCCGACCCGCCGGTGTCGGCCAGCGAGCGGGAGCTGATCACCCGGGTCGCGGCCCGGTCGGTCCGCATGTTCGTGGTGCTGAACAAGGCTGACTACCTGGCCCCCGGTGAACTGGCCGAGGCCCTGGAGTTCACCAGCCAGGTAGCGGGCGAGGCGGCCGGGCGGCCGGTGCGGGTCTACCCACTGTCCGCCCGGGCGGCGCTGACCACCGGGGACGATCAAGGGTTCGCGGCGTTCCACGCCGATTTCACCGGCTACCTGGACCGGGAGCGCGCCGCTGACCTGCGGCTGTCGGCGGCCGCGCAGGCCCGCCGGCTGGCCAGCTCGCTCGCCGACGAGGTGGCCCTGGCCCGCCGCGCGGCCGAGTTGCGCAGCGGGGACGCCGCCGGGCAGGTGGAGGCGTTCGCCGCCCGGCTGGCGGCCGTGGCGGACCGCCGCCAGGGTGCCGCCGACCTGGTGCACGCCGAGTCGGCCCGGATGCTGGCGGAGCTGAACGAGGCCGCGCAGCGGGCGGCCCGTGAGCGGACCCGGGAGGTCGGGGCCGAGCTGACCGCGCTGCTCGACGGGCCGCTGCGGGCGGCGGCCGCGGCCGAGATCGAGCGGTCCGGACGGGCCCGGCTGGCCGAACTGGCCGTGGCGGCGGCCGAGTCCTGGCGGCAGCGGCAGGCGGCGCGGCTGGAGGAGGGTCTCGCCCGGCTGGACCGAAGGATGATCGAGGACCTGCGGGCCGAACTGGCCGCGGTGCGGGCGGCCGCGGCCGACCTGCTCGGCCTGGCCCTCACCATGCCTGAGGGTGCCGAGCGGCTGACCCCGGATCTGCGCTTCTTCTACCTGGTCGCCGAGAACGCCGGGCAGACCGAGCTGCTGGCCGGCGCCATCCGCCGGCACCTGCCCGGCGCGGCCGGGCGCCGCCGCGCCCGCGCCTACCTCCGCCGGGAGGTGGCCGAGCTGGTGCCGCGGCTGATCGGCCGGGGCCGGGCGGATCTGCAGTACCGGCTGGCCGAGGCCACCCGGCAGCTGGCCCGGGCGACGGCGGCGCGCTACGCCGAGGGCACCGGCCGGCTGGAGAACGCGCTGGACAGCGCCACCGCGCGCTGGGAGACCACGGCCGGGCAGACCGCGCAGCGCGGCCGCGAGCTGGCCGCCCGCCAGCATGCCCTCGACCGCATCGGCGCGCTACTGGACCCGCCGACCCTGATCGGCAGGCCGTCGTGGACTGTTCCCGCCCCGCAACCCCGGTGCCGTTTCCCCAGCCTGCTGTCGGGGGAACCATCGGAGGCGGCCCAGGCTGCCCCGGAAAAGGATGCGGATCGGTCGTGCGCGCGGGATCTGAACCTGGATCAGATCGTCGCCGCGGTCGCGGGTGATCGCGAGGAGCATGACCTCATCACCACGGTCCTGTTCAGCCCACTGCACGATGCTGGGGCGGTCCGATTCCGGCAGGAGGTCTTCCAGGACCTCGAAGACCCCGGCCTGGCCGATGCGGTCCGGCGGTTCGCCGGCCAGATGAGTGAGGTACGCGCCCATCTGCGCCAGCTCAGCGAGATGCGGTACCGCCACCAGCGGGAGGGCTGGCTGCTGGACGCGGCGGCCATCTACTGCGGTGCGGTGGCCTCGCTGGCTGGCCATCTCACCTCGGCGCGGCTCGGCTCCCACGCCCTGCAGGCCTTCCGGGAGTACGTGGGTTCCTATGTGGCTTCCGATGGGTTCACCGCCCTGGCCCGCGACACCCACACCCGCAAGGACGCTCTCGGGAAGATCCGTTACTGCACCCGCATCCGGGGTGACCGGGTCGAGGTCAGCCGCTACACCGGCGAATCCGACTACAGCGCCGTGGTGCTGGACACTTTCGAGCAGGTTCAAGCAAGGCGCTGCCCGGGACTACCTGCTCCAGTACCGGCTTCAGCCGGGGATGAACCACGTTACTGCCCAGATCGCCGAGCTGGTGGCCCGGCTGTTCCCGGAGGAGTTCACCGCGCTGGCGGAGTACTGCCGCCAGCACGCCGCGTTCGTCGATGACGGAATCCAGCAGGCCAGCTCAGAACTCCGGTTCTATCTGGCCTACCTGGATTACATCGCCCCGGTCCGCGCCGCCGGGCTGAGCTTCTGCTACCCCGAGGTCTCCGCCAGCTCCCAGGAAGTGCACGCCGCCGGCACCTTCGACCTAGCCCTGGCGCACAAGCTCGCCGCCGCGCGCAAGCCGGTGGTCACCAACGACTTCGCCCTGGATGGCCCCGAGCGGATTTTCGTCGTGACCGGGCCCAACCAGGGCGGCAAGACCACCTTCGCCCGGACATTCGGCCAGCTCCACCACCTGGCCGCCACCGGCTGCCCGGTCCCCGGCAGCACCGCCCGCCTGTTCCTGCCCGATCGCATCTTCACCCATTTCGAGAAGGAGGAAGACCTCGCCGCGATGACCGGCAAGCTGGAAGACGACCTGATCCGCATCGGGCAGATCCTGCAGGCGGCCACCCCGGCCAGCATCGTGATCATGAATGAGACCTTCGCGTCCACCACGGTGCACGACGCCCGCTTCCTGGGCACCAAGCTGATCACGAAACTCATCCAGCTCGGTGCCCTGGGCGTCTACGTCACCTTCGTCGACGAGCTGGCCTCACTCGGCGGCCAGGTCGTCAGCATGATGAGCACCATCGTCCCCGGCAACCCCGCCGAACGTACCTACCAGGTCGTCCGCAAGCCGGCTGACGGGCTGGCCCACGCACTGGCCATCGCGGAGAAACACGGCGTCACCTACGAGCGGCTGCGGGAAAGGCTCGGCGCGAGCGAGCCTTGGTTTGCAGGCGAGCGGGAGGACGGAGCGTGAAGGCCTACCTCCTCTACCGGGACCGGGACTTCGACTGGGAGGCCGGGCTGCCCCCCGGGCACGAGGACCTGATCCAGGACCTGGAACTGGGCACGCTGCTGCAGGCGATGGCCGACGGCGACAAGCTCCTGCACGAGGTATCCACGAAGGTGCTGCTCACCTGCCTGGACGACCCGGAGGCGATCCGCTACCGGCAGCAGGTGCTGGCCGACTGCCTCGCCCACCCCGAGGTCATCCGCCAGATACACGCGATCACGGCCGGCGCGCTGGAAGACCGGCGGCGCATGTGGCTGGGCAGCTACGGCGGCAGCTACCAGAGCGCATCCTCCAACCTGTCCGGCGCGGTCAGCCACCTGGAAGGCTACGTAGCCAGGCTGCGGCAGCTACGGCAGATCGCCGACGGCAACGCCGCGGCATTCCGCTCGGACGGGATGCGCAGGCTGTTCACCACACTGCAGCGCGACCTCGACGACGCCTACTTCGAGGAGATCAGCGACCACCTCAAGCAGCTGCGCTTCCGCGCCGGGGTCTTGATCAGCGCCCGGCTTGACCGCGACAACAGCCCGGACTGGCCTGGTGCTCCGCGCCTCGGGCGAGGCACGGCGGCGGTGGGCCGAGCGGCTTGGCATCGGGCCGCGTACCGCCTACTCCTTCACCATCGCGCCCCGCGACGAGGCCGGCAGCCAGATCGTGGCTGACCTCACCAGCCGGGGCATCAACCTGGTCGCCAACGCGGCCGCCCAGTCCGCCGACCACATCGGCAGCTACTTCACCATGCTCCGCGCCGAGACGGGCTTCTACGTCGGCTGCCTCAACCTCGCAGACCGGCTGGCCGCGAAGGAGGTCCCGGTCACCGTGCCCGGGCCAGCGCCGTCAGCACCGTTCACGTTCTCCTGCACCGACCTGCGCGATGCCTGCCTGGCCCTGCAATCCCAGGACCGCGTCGTCGGCAACGACGTCCAAGCCAACGGCAAGCAGCTCATCGTCATCACCGGCGCCAACTCCGGAGGCAAATCCACGTTCTTGCGCAGTGCCGGCGTGGCCCAGCTCATGATGCAATGCGGGCTGTTCGTCACTGCGCGCTCCTACCAGGCCAATGTGACCCGCGGGATCTTCACCCACTTCATCCGGGAGGAAGACTCCGGCATGACCAGCGGGCGGCTGGACGACGAACTGCGGCGCATGAACACCATCGCCGGCCAGATCACGCCGGGCTGCCTCATGCTGTTCAACGAGTCCTTCGCCGGCACCAACGAGCGGGAAGGCGCCGAGATCGGGCACCAGATCGTCCGCGCCCTGCTGGAAGCGCAGATCAAGGTGTTCTTCGTCACCCACCGATACGCCCTCGCCGACCGCTTCCGCCGTCAGCACCCATCCGTCACGCTGTTCCTGCGGGCCGAGCGTCAGCCCGACGGGCGCCGCAACTACAAGCTCGCGGTCAAGGACCCGCTCCCCACCAGCTACGGAGAAGACCTCTACTACCAGCTCGGCGGCTGGCTGGATGAGGACCAGGCATCCATCCCTGCATCCGGTACCCGAGGATGAGGGCGGCCCACCCAGCTGAGGCCGGAACGCCCCGTTGTTGATGTTGAAAAAGCCGACATTATTGGGGCTGCTACGCCAACATCAACAACCAGCCCACCCCGGGGCAGCTACCACGGGCCACACCAGCCCCGCCGAACGCTGGCGCACCTAGATCTGCCCTTGCCGTGGGGTGCGGGGGGGATCACAATGCGTCGCGAGGAGAGTTCGCCGGCTGACAGGAGGGCCGCGATGATTCCTGCCGCGGATGGCCGGGAGGGCCCGGCCGGGGTACCGGGAGGCCCGTTCCGCCGGGTGCTGGTTGCGTGGGACGGCTCGCCAGACTCGGTGGCCGCATTAACCGCGGCGGCGGCCTTGGTCAGCGGCGGCGCCGGGCACGTGGTGGCGCTCACCGTGCTGCCCGAGCGCGCGCCTGTCGAGGGGAGCCAGGCGGACGAGGCGCCCGGGGAAGCGGACCGGCTGCGGCAGGACTTCGCGCGGGCCCGGGCCGCCCTCCAGGCAACGTCGCGGGCCCGGATCGACCTGCACACCGAGGCGGGCCGCCAGGTGGCCCGCTCGCTCTGCGGTTACGCCACCGAGCACGGGTTCGACCTGCTGGTCCTGGGCCGGCACGGCGATGGCGGCCTGCTGCACCCACGGCTTGGCCGGGTCGCCGAGGAGGCGGCCAAGGCCAGCGAGGTCCCCGTCCTCTTGGTCGGCGCCCGCTGACCGGTATATTGCGCTTCCCGCAGCCGGTCCCGCCCATCCGCCACCGCAAATGACTGTCGGTCGGCCCGTTTCATGCGGTTAGCTGAACTAATCCGGTACTGATGCTGTGCTGGCCCTTTCTCCGGTTGGCGGGCTACGATCCGGGATAGGGGAGTAAATGGCTACAAGGCGGCGTCGGCTCGACCCCGTGGGGCCGTTTGGCAATCCGGACGGGTCACGAGCCGACCTTGAGGATGTCATCAGCGAGTTCGTCAACTTCGCGGGCAACCCGGCATTCGGTCACCTCGCGACCAGGGCCAACGACTCGATGGTGCGGGTCATCGTGGGCAAGCTTGGCGCGGGCAAGACGGTCTACCTGCGGCGGCTGCAGGATTTCCAGTCCCGTCAGGACTCGGTCTACGCCGATCTGCCGCAGCAGAGCCTGCCCAAGACCGAAGTCATCGTGAAGGCCTGTCAGTGGTTCTCGGACCGCGTCCTGGTCGAGAAGTGGATGCAGATCTGGGACCGCGCGATCATGCGGTCGCTGGCCTCGCACCTGCTGCGCAATCCGCAGTTGCGCCAGCAGGTGCGTGACGAGCAGGCCGACGAGATCGAGCGCTCGTACGCGCGGCTGATCGGCGAGTTCCGCCGGCCCCGGTCGATCTACAGCGAAGTGCGCGACATCATCAACCATGCGCAGACCGCGCATCAGCTGTCCGCCTACCTCGACGACCCGCTATGGGACGACCTCGAGGACGTGCTCGGCGAAGTAGTCGGCCAGTGCAAGCCGATCTATTTCTACCTCGACGCGGTGGACGAGGAATTCAGCCACGCCCCGATGTACTGGCTGAAGTGCCAGGAAGGGTTGTTCTACCAGGTCATGCGGCTGCTACGGGACCCCAGGCTGGGCGGCCGCCTGCATGTCGTCGTCTGCATCCGGGACATCGTCATGTCGTCGGTGTACCGGTCAGAACACGCGCCGCGGTACTACAACGAGCCGCACATCCGCGTGCTGACCTGGGACCGGGGCTCGCTGCTCTATCTGCTGCAGCAAAAGCTCAAGCGGCTGCCGCCGACACTGATGATGCGCCGCCCCGCCACCGGCCCGCCGACGATCCGCGACTGGCTCGGGGTCAACGGCCACTGGCCGGGACCCGAGGGAGACGGAACGATCGAGGATTACCTGCTCAGCCACACCCGGCTGATCCCGCGCGACATCATCTCCCTGGGCAACGAGCTGAACGAGGAGGTCCTGCGGCAGAAGCAGGCTGGGAACGAGAGCATGTCACCGGCGGCGCTGCAGGCGGTGGTGCAGCGCTGCGCCAAACGGTTCGGCGACTCCCAGCTGGCCCAGTGCGCCAACCAGATCTCGTCAGACCTGATGCCGGAGAACGCCGCCCTGCATGACTACTCCGAGTTGTTCACCAGCACCCAGTCCTACATCACCGGCGTCCAGGACGACCTTCGTTACTTCGTCCGGCTGATCGGCGTGGACCGGTTCGCCCGGGCCGATCTGGAAGCCCTGCAAGAAGTGGCGGATCTGCACTTCCAGCAGGCGACCGACCTGGCCTCGGTGCTGTGGCAGAACGGCTTGCTCGGCTATGTGGACGAGACCGGGCGGCGCCGGTTCTATTCCATGGGCGACGTCGAGGACTTTCATTTCCCGCCGGACGTGGCCACGTTCGTCCTGCATCCGTGCTTGATGTACGCGGTGGGCGGGATCCGGCACGTGCCGGCCGGCACCGTCGCCTGCCCGCCGGCACGGCCGCCCCCAACAGCACCCGCACCCATCGGCCCACGTTCGCTGAGCGCGGCGGTGCGGCCGGGAAGTCCACCGCCACGCCGTCCTCAGACGGCAGCCGGGCGCTGCCGGAACCTGACTCGGCCGAGCTGCACTCCTCGCCGGGCGCCAAAGCCGCCGACTACGCGATCGGTGACATCCTCGAGGGCCGCTTCGAGATCGTGGACATCGTCGGCCGGGGCGGCTTTTCCAAGGTCTACCGGGTGCGCGATGACGTGGAGGGCGAGGAGCGGGCGCTCAAGCTGTTCGATAGCGCGGCCGGTTATGCGGCGGTGCGCCGCGAGATCAGCGCCCTCCGCAAGATCCATCATCCGCACGTGGTCGAGGTGTTCTGGGCCGGCAAGACCAGTGCCGGCGACTGGTATCTCGTCACCGAGTTCATTGACGGGGAGTCGCTGGATGAGTTTGCCACCGGCCGGAGGCACCTCCGCGACCGGGAGGCGGTGGACGTCGCCCTCGACCTGCTCGACGCGCTGGTCGCGTTCCACCCCGATTCGGTGCGCCTCAAGGAACTGGAGGCCAAGCGCCAGGATGGCGAGCTGCCGGAAGCCGAAGCGCGCGAGTGGCGGGAACTGCGGAACAAAGGGCTGGTCCACCGGGACATCAAACCGCTCAACGTGATGCTCACCCGGACCGGCGCGAAGCTGCTTGATTTCAACATCGCCTCCCGGGTCGGCGACCCGGTGCAGACGCAGTCTGGCACCCCGCCGTACCAGCCCCCCGATGCCGACCTCACCCGCTGGGACGTCTCGACCGATCTGTTCGCCGTCGGGGTGCTGCTGTACCAGCTCGTCTGCAACGGCCAGCACCCGTTCCCGCACGCGATGCCGATGGTCGCCGAACCCGTGATCGACCCGCGGACAGTTCGCGGTGACCTCCGCCCTGAGCTGGCCGAGTTCCTCATCAGGGCCTGCGCGGCGAGCCGCGCCGACCGCTTCGCCACGGCCGCGGACATGCGGCTCGCCCTGCGCAAAATCCGGGCCGACCTGTAACCGGCGGGGCGGCCGTGGCAGGATGAGGCCGCTCCGCCACCGCGTGCATATGCCGTGGCCGGCGGGGTGACTGGGCAGGCTGACACGGCGAGACGGGAACAGGCAGATGGCGACGTACCGGATGGTCTACGGCGACAACGAGGAAGTTGTCCGGGAGACGTTTACCGACATCACCAGCATCGAGCGCGAGGACGGCTGGGTGGTGCTGTTCCGCGGCCCGGACGCGATCCTGCGCGTGCAGGAGGCGCACGTTCAGGACCTGGAGCTGCTGGACAACAACTGAGCACCGGGCCCCGCAGCCGCGCTTCGGCGGCGGGGCCTTACCGGCCTGATCTGGTCAGCTCGGCCGCGAGCGAGCGGGCCGCGTCCGCGTCGAGTGGCGCGTGGCCGACCAGGAGCCGGTAGTAGAGCACCCCGTAGGCCATGTCGGCCAGCATGTCGAGGTCCGCGTCCGGGGCGAGTTCCCCGCTATCCCGGCCGCGCTCCAGGATGGCGCGCAGCGCGGCCCGCCGGACGGCGGTGAAGTCCGCCAGCACGCGCGCGACATGCTCATCCTGCTGCGCGGTCGCGACGATCTGGCGGAGCCGGTCGGCCAGGCCCTGGTCGGCCAGGCCCGCGAAGCTGTCCACGAAGAACGCGGCCAGATCCCCGGTGAACGATCCGGTGTCCCGGTCCGGGACCAGCACGCGGGCCGCGCCGGGCCAGGGCGCGTCGGCCAGCACGGCGCCTTTCGACGGCCACCACGTAGGCCATGTCGGTCCAGGCTGCGCTGCCGCACCTGCGGCCGGACGGGTCGGTGACCATCGTCACCGCGGCCTCGGCCCGGGCCGCTGATCGCCGGCAAGGCGGGTTAAGAACCGCGGCCAACGGGGCACTGGAAACGATGATCGCCCCGCTCGCGGCGGAACGGGACACCCCGCTCTGCGGTGAACGCGGTCCTTCCGGCGTCATCGACACCCACTGGAGGTACGGCATGCCGTGACGACCAGCGGCAGGCTATTCGGCGCGGTCGCGGACATCAGTGGTGTCGTCGGGTCGGCCAGCCGGACGACGTGGCCGGCGCGATCGTCTACCTGGCCGGGGCCGGTTTCATCACCGGCACCGTGCTGGAGTGCACCGGCGGGTCCAACCTCACCGCCGCCGCGCTCACCAGCTGACCCCGCACGCGGTGCTGGCCCTGATGGTTGACGGGACGCCGGAAGGGGGACAGTTGAGTCGTGTTGCCGCTGCCTCGGTGGGAGAACAGCCAGCCGGTGCTGCACACCGCCCACGGAGCCGGTAACTGGATCGGCGCGGCCAGTGCCCTCGTCCACGACGGCTACATCTACCTGGCCTACCGGGACCGGCACCCCGTCGAGCAGGGCCGGGGGAACCAGGCCTATGTAGCCCGCTCCCCGGTGGACGACGGGATCAATTTCGAGACGCTGTGCGTCATCAACAAAACGGACATGGACGCGGAATCGCTGGAACGACCCGCGCTGGACGTGACCCCGGAAGGGGCCTGGGACCTCTACCTGAGCTGCGCCACGTTCAACTCCAAGCACTGGCGCATCGAAAGGCTGCGGGCCAGCCGCCCCGAGGAGTTCAGCCCCCGGACCCGCGAGACTGTCTTCCCGGGCAGTCCGGCGTTCGGCATCAAAGACCCGGTGCTGCTGCGCGACCACGAGCTGCGCATCTGGGCCACGCTGCATCCGCTGACCGAAGGGGACGACAACGCGGACCGGATGATCAGCGTCGATGCCCGCACGTGCAAAACGGTCATGGGGCCGGAGCCGGGCACGTGGTACAGCCGCGGGACGCGGATCACGGCGGTCGTCGGCGAGTACGCCTATTTCGATGGCCGGGCATCGGCGGCGCAGAACTTCGAGGAACGAACCGGCGTCGCCCGGTGGCACGAGTCCCGGTATGTGCCCGAAGGCTGGCCCGGCGTCCAGTCCGTTCGGTGGCGGCGCGCTGCGCTACGTGTCGGTGATCACGCTGCCGGATGGGGCGCAGCGGCTGTACTACGAAAGCGCCACCGAGTACGGCAGCCATGAATTGCGCACCGAACTGCGCCGGATCAGCACGGATAGCTGATCTGACGGAGGACGGTCACCCCCCTGCCAGGCAGGTTACGCGGGCAGCTGGGGGGCGCCCGCCTGGGAAGCCAGCGCCAGCTGCATGACCCGGCATGCCTCGCCGAGCGCTTCGGCCAGGCCCTTCTCGTTGCCGTAGAAACGCTGCGCGGGCAGCGGAATCGATACCGCCGCGAAACCGCCGTCCGGGGTGGGCACCACCCGGCCCACCGCACAGATCCCGGTGGAGTGTTCTTCCCGGTCGTAGGCGACACCTGACGACCGGGTCTCGGTGAGCTGGCCGAGCAGCGCGGGCAGGGTGGTGATCGTCCGGTTGGTGAGCGGGGCGAAGCTGGACCCGATCAGCGCATCGATGAGCGGGTCCGGCAGCGTGGCCAGCAGCGCCTTGCCGTTCGCGCTGCAGTGCAGCGGGAACGTCTCACCAACCGCGGAGACGGCGCGCAGCCGCTGGTCGGCGGTCACCTGGTTGACGAACAGGGCCCGGTCGTGCCGGCGGATGGACAGGTTGACGGTCTCGTTGATCTCGGTGGACAGCCGCTCCAGGTACGGGTGCAGGATCGCCAGCTGGGCCGGCCGCCCGCCCGCTGCGGCCAGCTCGGTCAGCCCGGGACCGAGCAGCACCCCGCCGTTCGGCGCCGGCGGAGTCACCCAGCCGACATGCTGCAGCGCCTCGACGATGCGCTGCACGGTTGACCGGGCCAGCCCGGTCTCCCGGGCGAGCTGGCCGAGGCTGAGCGACGCCTCGGCCGCGTGGAGGGCGTCCAAGATCGCGGCTGCCCGCTGGATGACCTGAATGCCAGGCTGGCGGGTCTGGCGGCGCGGTCCTGGGCCGTTGGCGTGGGCACCTGCCATAGGCTACGCACGATCGGCCGCAGGCAGGCAGAGCAGGGCTTCTGTCTCCGCGACGGACGCGACGCCACGGTCGAGATCGCGGGCCAGCTGGGCGGCCCGGGCGACCAGCGGGAGGTTGCCCGCCGCGAGTTCGCCCTTCCGCAGGTGCAGCGTGTCTTCCAGGCCGGCCCGGGCGTTGCCGCCGAGGGCGAGGCCGATCGCGGTCAGGTCGAGGTTGGCCCGGCCGATCGCGATGACCTGCCAGATCGCGTCCGGCGGGAGCCGCCGGACCATCGTGACCAGGTTTCGGGCGTGGCCGCCATGCCACCGCGCACGCCGAGGACGATGCTGAACTGCAGCGGCTCGTCCAGCAGGCCCTCGTCGTGCAGCCGCAGGCAGGCCTCCAGGTGGCCGGTGTCGTAGATCTCCAGCTCCGGCTTGACGCCGAGGTCGCGCATGCGCGCGGCGAGACGGCGTACCCCGGCGGGCGGGTTGCGGAACTCGCCGTCGCCGAAACTCATGGTGCACGGGTTGAGGGTGGCCATCCGCGGGCGCAGCTCGACCAGTTTCTCGCGCTCCTCGAACGGCACGTCCAGGCCGACCCCGGTGGACATCTGGATCAGGATGTCGCACCGGGCCGCTGATCAGGTCCATCACCCGGCGGGCGATGCCCAGGTCGGCGGTCGGCCGCTGCCGGTCGTCGCGAAGGTGGATGTGCGCCACCGCCGCGCCCGCCTGGTAGGCCTCGGCGACCGCGTCGGCGATCTCCTCGGGCCTGGTCGGCAGCGCCGGGTTGTCGGCCTTGGTCGCGATCGGCCCGGTCGGGGCGACGGTGATGACGGCTTTCACAGCGTCGGGCACCGGCTTCGCGATGACCACGAGCAGCGACGCGTCCGCCCGGAGCGGTTCTCCAGGCTGCGCACCGTGCCCTTCGGCAGGTGCACCGAGTCGCCCGCGCCGAGTCGTGCTGTCCTTGCCGTCGGGCTGAGTACCAGCTCGCCGTCGAGCACCACGTAGACGGTTTCCTCCGCGGTGGGCGCCTCGTTCGGCCCGGCCGCCCGGCAGGTAGATGGAGAGGCCGACCCAGAACCGGCTGGTCGGCCCGGCCTCGTGACCCTGCAGCCGGACAGCCTGCACGCCCTGGTGCAGCGGCGGATCGTAGGGCGGCGCTGCGTCGGCGCGGGTGACGCGCATGCTCACGCTCCCTGCCCGGTCTCGATGCGGTAGGTGCCCGCCGGGTCGATGATCGCGACCAGCCGGACGATGCAGCCGTCGCCGCCGACCCAGCGCCAGGGGAAGGCGGCGAACGTGACTCGCTTGCCGGTGACCTTGTCCAGGTCGCCGCCGACGTTCTCGAAGCCGTAGATGCCGTTGCTCAGGATGGCCCGGTGGCAGGGCTCCCACTCGGGGAAGTCGTCCAGGACCTTGCGGCCGGTCTCCGCCTCGTACTCGGCCACCGCCCAGGGCAGCAGCCCGCCCTGCGGCTCGGCCGGGCCGTGCGGGCCGATGGCGGTGGCCAGCGGGTGGTCGAGCGCCTGGGTGTCGGTGCCGACCGCCTTGACCCCGCGCGCCGCGAACCACTCGCCGGCCTCCTTGTAGAAGCCGGGCGAGTACGCGTAGTACTGCGCGCTGTCGCCGTAGTAGTGATGCCAGCCGGTGTTGACGATGACGATGTCGCCCGGCCGGATCTCCGGGCGGGCCGCCTCCAGGTCGTCCGGGGTGACCACTTCCCACTTGTTCTTGGGGATGGACACCACGACGCCGGTGCCGAAGAACGAGTGACAGCGGAATCTCGTCCAGGAACGGTGTTCCCTCGACGACGTGGCCGGGCGCGTCGATGTGGGTGCCGGAGTGCATCACCGTGGTGATCTTCTGGGTGAGCACCCGGCTCTTGGCCATGCCGTGCAGCCGCTCGATCTTGACGTCCTCGAAGTACGGCCAGCCGGCACGCCATGACCCCACGGGTGG
Source organism: uncultured Actinomycetes bacterium (assembly GCA_963747705.1). GTDB lineage: Bacteria > Actinomycetota > Actinomycetes > Streptosporangiales > Streptosporangiaceae > RYN-230. The sequence continues at coordinate 147,234 of CAVVGF010000014.1, forward strand.
GACAGGTCGTAGAACTCCAGACCCCGCTCCTCGTGGCCGACCGGCCAGCTGAATGGCTCGGTGCGGCGCGGACGGCGAAGTCGTGCAGGGGTTGTCCAGGCTGGTCATGGCGGTCCTGCGCTTCGCTTCCTGAGGTCGGATTTCAGCTGCGACGTGGTCGGCGAGACGCCGCGCGGCGGACTCGCGCGCGCCGTGCGGCCAGGAGGAAGCCCGGCACCGGTGCGCGCGCCCAGCCGCCCGGCCGCGACCAGCTCGCGCAGCAGCGGGATGGGCCGGGATCGGCGTTGAGGCTGGGCAGCACCGCCTCGTGGATGGCCAGGGTCAGGTCCAGGCCGACGTAGTCGGCGTTCTCGAGCGGGCCCATCACGGCCAGCCGCAGCCCGATCGTGTTGCGCACCACCAGGTCCACCGTCTCGGCGTCGCAGACGCCGTCGGCGACCAGCGCGATCGCCTCGCGCCACAGCGCGTGCTGCAGCCGGTTGCCGACGAAGCCGGGCACATCGCGCTCGACGCGGACCGGCAGTCTTGCCGAGCGAGCGCAGCAGGCTCTCGGCCCGGTCCAGGTCTCGTCGGAGGTGTCGCCGGCCGCGGACCACCTCGACCACCGGGATCAGGCCGGCGGGTTCCACCAGTGGGTGCCCACCAGCCTGCCCGGGCTGGCTACCCGCGCCGCGATCTGGGTGACCGGCAGCACCGACGTGTTGGTGGCGAGCACCGCGTCGGGTGGCCGCGTCCACCTGCGCGAACAGTTCCTGCTTGGCCGGCAGGTTCTCGACGACCGCCTCTATCACGAGATCGGCGTCTGCGACCGCCGCGCGCAGGTCCTGGTGTGCCGGTGGCCTGGCCAGGCCAGTTCGGCTGCGGCCCGCGCCGACGCGTCCGCGTCGGCGTCGTACAGCCGCAGACGGTGCCCGGCGCCGGCGGCCACACCGGCGATCCCGGTGCCCATCAGCCCGGCGCCGAGCACCGCCACCGTCAGCATGCGGTGTAGCCCCCGTCGAGATAGAGCACCTGGCCGGTGATGAACGCCGAGGCGTCCGTCAGCAGGAGATCAGCGCGCCGGCGAAATCCTCGGGCTCGGCCAGGCGGCCGAGCGGGATGCGGGCCAGCATCGCCTCCCGGGTGGTGCGCGCCTTCTCGTCATCGGCGTACATCCACGCGGTGAGCTCGGAGCGGAACACCGTCGGCGCGATCGCGTTGACCCGGATCCCGGCCCGGCCCCACTCCGCCGCCAGGGACTTGGCCAGCAGGTCCACCGCGGCTTTGGACGGGCAATAGGCGGTGTAGCCGGCGGGATGGCCGAGCCGCCCGCGGGTGGACGAGACCAGGACCACGCTGCCGCCATCGCCCTGCTCGAGCAGCTGCCGGCCGGCCGCCTGGCAGATCAGCCACGAGCCGCGCACGTTGGCGTCCAGTACCCGGTCGAAGTCCGTCACGTCCATGTCGGTGATCGGCGCGACATGGTTCATGCCGGACGCGACCAGCACGCCGTCCAGGCCGGCCGTGGGCCGCTACCGCCGCACGACCATGGCCGCCGCGTCCTCGGGGGTCTCCGCGCGGCGCGGCACAGTGACCGCGCCGGCCAGCTCCGCGGCCAGCTCCCGCAGCCGGGGCGCGTTGCCGCTGGCCAGCGTCAGCCGCGCGCCGGCCCCGCTCAGCGCGCCGGCGGCCGCCGTGCCCAGCGCCCCGGTTGCGCCGGTGATCAGGATCGACTTTCCGGTCAGGCGGAACAGATCCACCCCGTCGGCCTCAGGCCGACCCGTACGTGCGCCCACCTGCTGGCTTCCTTCCGAGTGGACCATCCCCGCACAGCTGTACTGGGATGCAGTACAGCTGTATCGCTTGAAGGGACGTTAGTCCGCCACTATCGCCTAGGTCAAGACCGGATAACCCCGGCCGGGACTCGCCGTTGGCCCTTGACCGGCCAGTCGGCGAGAGCTAATGTCCCACTACACCGATACATCTGTATCGCATTGTGATACAGATGCCTTCTCGGGTAAGAGGTTGAATCGGCGCAGGTCTCAGCGAAGGAGCCGAGGCAGGATGATCCGTCAACTACGCGCTCACCATTGGGGCGCTCTGCCCTGGGACCGCGCTGCTGAGCCTGGCCATCGTGGCGTCGGCCTGTCTCGGCGGGCGGCCAGTCGTCCGGGTCCGCCGGGGCCCCGATCACGCTGGGTGCGAGCCTGTCCCTCACCGGCTCGCTCGGCAGCTTCGGCGTGGACCAGCGGGCCGGCTACCAGCAGGCGGTGGCCGATGCCAACGCCGCCGGGGGCATCAAGATCGGCGGTACCGCCCACCAGGTCAAGCTGGTCATACTGAACAACCAGAGCGATCCGACCACGGCGGCACAGCAGGTGCGCGACCTGGTGCTGAAGGACGGCGCGCAGGCCGTGCTGGGCGCCGGCACCCCCCCGATCACGGTGCCGCAAGCGCTGATCGCCGAGTCGCTGAAAGTGCCCTACCTGACGACCAACACGCCGGTCGGCGCGTTCGCGGCGGGCAGCAAGACCGGCTACAAGTACAGCTGGGACATGTTCTTCAGCGAGCCTGAGCAGGCGTCCGGCATCATTGCCGCCGTCGGCCGGTTCAAGACCAATCACAAGATCGCCCTGTTCACCGACAACGAGCCGGACGGTGTGGTGGAACGGCCGCTGTACAAGGCCGCGGCGGCCGCCGCGGGCGACCACGTGGTCGGCGACTTCTCGTTCCCGGTCGGCACCAGCGACTTCACGTCGTTCATCACGAAAGCCAAGGCGAGCGGAGCGCAGATCGTCGTCGGGCAGATGGACCCGCCGGACGCCGTCACGCTGTTCAAGCAGATGAAATCGCTCGGGTACGCGCCGAAGATCGGGATCATCGCCAAGGCCGGGGACTTCATCTCCTGGGTACACGCGCTGGGCAACCTGGCCGAGGGGTCGCTGCTGGAGGCGGTGTGGCTGCCGAGCTGGAACTACGCCGGGACCGCGCACATCGAGGCCACGCTGGGCAAGAAGTTCGACAACCTGGGTGACCTGGGCACGGCCACCGCGGCGTACAGCGTGGTCCAGGTCATGCTGAACGCGGTCAAGCGGCGGCTCCACGGACGCGGCCAAGGTGAACAGCGCGCTGGCCACGACCAGCCTGACCACCCCCTACGGCCAGGTGCACTTCGCGAAGAACCACACCGCGACGATGCGGTTCGCCGTCGCGCAGTGGCAGGGCACCAAGACGGTTCCGGTCTGGCCGGCGGTGCCCGGCACCCACCTGGAGTTCCCGATGGCAGGACTGTGATGCGGGCGGCCGCATCCCTGGGGCCGCCGTGAGCGCGACCGACCTGGTCAACGGGTTCTTGCTGGGCGGGCTGTATGTGCTGGTCGCGCTGGGGTTGTCGCTCGCGTTCGGCGTGATGCGGCTGATCAACCTGGCCCATGGCGCCCTGGTGATCGGTGCGGCCTACCTGGCGCTGTGGCTGTTCACCGAGGCCGGGCTCGGGGCGTTCGCCGCCCTGCCGCTGGTCGTGGCCGCGGCGGTGCTGTTCGGCTACCTGCTGCAGCGGGTGCTGCTCACCCACCTGATGATGCAGAGCTTCCTGCTCGGCATCGTCGGCACGTTCGGCCTGGCCATCATCGCCGAGACGGCGTTCGCGGTCGGCTTCACCTCCAACCCGCAGTCGCTGCCCAGCGCGCTGGGCACGGCCGGCTTCACCGTGTGGGGCGTGACCATCCGCGCTGGGCTGCTGCTCGCGTTCGGGCTGGCCGTGGTCCTGTCGCTGGCCCTGCACCTCACCATCCGCCGGACCCGGGCCGGGGCGATGCTGCGCGCGGCCGCGGCCGAGCCCAGGACGGCGCAGCTCATGGGGATCAACGTGCCGCGCGTGTTCGGGTTCACCCTGGCCCTGGCGGCCGGGCTGGCGGCGGTGGCCGGCGTGCTGGAAGGCGTGACCGCCTCGTTCACCCCCACCAGCGACCAGGCCATCTTGCTGACCGGCATCGCCGTCGTCGTTCTCGGCGGCGTGGGCAACGTGCTCGGCACCCTGGTGGCCGGCCTCGGCCTCGGGCTGGTCCAGGCGGTCGGCATCGGCATCTTCGGCGGCGGCTACGCCAACCTGGTCGTCTACCTCGTCTTCTTCATCGCCCTGGCCGTACGGCCAACCGGCCTGTTCGCGAGGAGCAGCCTGTGAGGCCGATCCGGCAGACCTGGGCGCAAACCGAGCCGTGGGGCCGTGAGCGGACGCTGGCCGCGCTCGCGCTGCTCGCCGTGGCCACCGTGGCCGCGCTGATCGGGGCCGGTGCGCTCAACCGCGACGGGCTCAACATCGCGGCCACGCTGTTTGTCTACATCGCACTGGCCGAGGCCTGGAACATCCTGGCCGGGCTGAGCGGCCAGGTGTCGCTCGGCGTCGGGGCCTTCGTCGGGACCGGTGCCTACGCGCTGGGCCTGGTCATGGTGCACGCCGGGGCGGGCCTGCTGGCCGGGCTGGTGGTGGCGGCCGTGGCGGGCGGGCTGCTCGGCCTCATCCTGACCGTCCCGCTGCTGCGGCTGCGCGGGGACTACTTCGCGGTCGGCACCCTGGCCGCCGCGCTGGCCCTGCAGGCCTGGCTGCTCAACTGGGACTTCGCGGCGGCTCCACCGGGCTCAGCCTCCCCGTCGACGGCATTCCCTCGCTGGCCGGCCTGTACTACCTCGGCCTGGCCGTGGGCGTGCTCGGGGTCGGCGCCGCCGTGCTGGTCCGGGGCAGCCGGTTCGGCCTGCGCCTGCTGGCCATCCGGGAGCACGAGGAGGCCGCCGCCACGCTCGGTGTCAACACCTGGCGGATGCGGGCCGCGGCGCTCGTGCTGAGCAGTGTGCTGATGGGGCTGGCCGGGGGCGCGTTCGCGGTCATGCAGCTCAGCTTCGAGCCGACCGGCATGGTCGGGATGAACTGGACCATCTGGGCGCTGATGATGGTGGTCATCGGCGGCTTCGGCACCATCACCGGCCCCATCGCCGGGGCCATCTTCGTTTACTACATCGTCGCCACCGAACTGGCCAGCTACCCGACGCTCGGGCTGTTCATCGAGGGTGCGCTGCTCATCGTCATCGTGCGGTTCGCTCCGCGCGGGATCGTGCCGCTGGTGGTGGACGGCATCAAGGCTGGCGTCGCGGCCCGGCGGCGGGCCCGCCCGGGCCAGCCGGAGCCAGGCCGGCCGCGCTGGCGGCGGGGCCGGCCGCCCGGCCGCCGGGCCGCGCGGTCCACCCGCTCATCGTGCGGCAGCTGGTCAAGCGCTTCGGCAGCGTGGTCGCCACCGACCAGGTCTCGTTCCGGGTCGAGCCAGGCCAGGCGATCGGGCTGATCGGCCCGAACGGCTCGGGCAAGAGCACGCTGCTCAAGCTGATCGCCGGCATCGAAACGCCGGACAGCGGGTCGGTCACGCTCGGCGACACCGTGCTCAGCGGGCGGGAACCGCATCTGGTCAGCCGTCTCGGCATCGCGGTCGCCATGCAGGTGCCGCGGCCGTTCGCCGACCTCACCGTGCAGGAGAACGTCCGGCTGGCCGCGAGCCACCACGCCGGGCACCGGGCCGGCCAGCAGCAGACGGCCGGTGAGGTTCTCGAGCTGTGCGGCCTGGATGCGCGGGCCCACGTGAAGGCCGGCTCGCTCGGGCTGCTCGACCTCAAGCGGCTCGAGTTCGCCCGGGCGCTGGCCACCGACCCGGCCGTCATCCTGCTCGACGAGGTGGCGGCCGGCCTTGTCGGCGCGGAACTGGCCGAGGTGATCTCCCTCATCAAGCGGGTGCATGCCACCGGCCGCAGCGTCATCGTCGTCGAGCACGTCCAGCAGGTGATCAGCCAGGTGGTGGACCGGGTGCTGGTGCTCTCCTCGGGCCAGCTGATCGCGGCCGGGACGCCGGCCGAGGTCGCGGCCAACCCCGAGGTAGCGGAGGTCTACTACGGGACGCGGGCGGTCGGGACCCCCGCGGCGGCGGCGGGCGCGGCGGCGCCCGCCGCCGCGTCCGCCGCCCAGCCGGTCCTGCTCGACGTCGACCACGTGAGCGCGGGCTACGGCGCCCTGGTCGCGCTGCGCGACGTCAGCCTGGCCATCCGCCAGACCGACATCGTCAGCGTGCTCGGGGCGAACGGCGCGGGCAAGTCCACGCTGGCCGCCACGGTGAGCGGGCAGGTCCGGGCCCGCCGCGGCGCCATCCGGTTCGACGGGCACCCCGTCACCCGGGCACCGGCCTACGACCGGGCGCGCCAGGGGATCTGCCTGTGCCCCGAGGGCCGCGGCATCTTCACCGGCCTCACCGTGGCCGAGAACCTCCTGCTCGGGGTTCCGCTCCGGCGGCGGCGCGCCGACATCGCCACCGGCCTTGACCGCGTCTACGAGATCCTGCCGGTGCTCAGGTCGCGCGCTGGCCAGCGCGCGGGCTCACTGTCCGGCGGTGAGCAGCAGATGCTGGCCATCGGGCGGGCGCTGCTGATGTCGCCGAGACTGCTCATCTGCGACGAGCTGTCCCTCGGCCTCGCCCCCAAGATCGCCGAGGAACTGTATGAGGTGCTGGTGCGGGTCAACGAGTCAGGGGTGGCCATCCTGCTCATCGAGCAGAACGTGCACCGTGCCCTGGACATCTGCACGATGGCTTACGTCCTCAACCGGGGGCAGGTGACGTTCGCAGGCCCGCCGGGCGAACTCCGCGACGAGAGCGTGCTCGCCGCGGCGTACTTCGCGCCGTCGGCCCAGGCGGCCGCGGCCGGGCCCGGGCCTGAGGCGGAAAGGAGCGGGGATGGAGATTCCAGAGTCCGGCCTGGACCTGTGGTCTGACCAGGCCATCCTGGACCCGTATCCGCTGTACCGGGAGCTCCGCGACACGGCGCCCGCGGTCTGGCTGGCCTCCTGCGGCATGGTCGCGCTGTCCCGGTACGCCGACGTCCGCGACGCGCTGCAGCACTGGCACCCGTTCTCCTCCGCCCACGGCGTGATGATGAACGACCGCATCAACCAGGCGCTGCGCGGCATCATGCTGTGCTCCGACCCACCCCAGCACACCGTGCTGCGCGGCGTCGCCCGGCGGCCGCTGCTGCCCCGCCAGCTCAAGCTGCTCGAACAGCTGATCACCGAGGAGGCTGACTCGCTGGTCGCCCAGCTCGCCGCCAGGGGCAGCTTCGACGCCGCGGCCGACCTGGCCCAGCACCTGCCGATCACAATCGTGTCCAAGCTGGTCGGGCTGCCCGAGGAAGGGCGCGAGCAGATGCTCGACTGGGCCCGGGCCAACTTCAACTGCTTCGGGCCGATGAACGCGCGCACCGAGCAGTCACTCCCGGTCCTGCAGGACGCGATCGCCTACTCCACCGACCCGACCCTGCGCCAGCGGCTCAAGCCCGGTGGCTGGGCGGCGCAGCTGTACGAGGCGGCCGACGCCGGCGAGATCCCGGCTGAGCAGGCCGGGATCATGCTCAATGACTACTGGGCCCCGAGCCTGGACACCACCATCATGGCCATCGGCAGCGCGATCAGGCTGTTCGCCGAGCACCCCGGCCAATGGGACCTGGTCCGCGCCGACCCCCGGTTCATCAGCCACGCCATCAACGAGGTCCTCCGGCTCGAATCGCCCATCCAGATGTTCTCCCGGCTGCTCACCGACGACTACCAGTCGGACGGCGTCACGCTCCCGAAGGGAGAGCGCGTCGTCGTCGTGTTCGCCTCGGCCAACCGCGACGAGCGCAAGTGGGACGACCCGGACCGGTTCGACGTGCGCCGCAGGCCGTCCGACCACGTCGCGTTCGGCTGGGGTGAGCATCAGTGCATGGGCATGTCGCTGGCCCGGCTGGAGATGCGCGCGCTACTCGGCGCGCTGGCCAGCCGGGTGCGCCGGTTCGAGATCACCGCGATGGAGCCGCTGATGAACAACGTGCTGCACGGCCCGCGCAAACTCGAGGTCACGATTAGCTGACCGCGTCCGCCTCCCGGCGGGCCGGTTAGCGGGGCTGGACGGTGAAGCCCAGGTCGCCGAGAACCCGGACCGCGCCGGACTTCCCGCCCTCGAAATCGCCGGAGGCCAGCCGCTGGCCCGTGGCGAACTCATAGGCCGTGCCCAGAATGGCTTTCGGCGGGTAGCTGCGTTCGTCCCAGACCAGGTCATACGTCGTGGTGGGGGCGAAGCCGTGCGCGGCGAAGAAGCTGGCCGGACCCAGCCGGTCGTACTCCTGAATGGCGCGCACTACGTCATCGCGGGTCACCGGTTCCCACGCCACCGCCATGTACTCACCGTCCCGGGCCGAGGCTGCTGACTGCGTTGCCGACCAGGATGGCCGCCACGATCCGGCCGCACACCGTCAAGCCGGCTAACCATGACGTGCCACGGCCGCCGGTTTTGTCCTCCCATTACCTGGCTGGCCAGCCGGCAGGCTGGACTAGCCAGTTGCACTGGGCACCTGGCCGATCCGAACGAGCCCTTCGCGGCCGGACAATCGCAGCATGGTGCCGTTGTGGCCTGCTGACGAGGTAGCGAGATGACGATGTACGGGCGCCCGGCCCCGCTGCGGATGGCCGGGGCGCTGCTGCGGCGTGCCGCCGGGCAGGGCGCCGGCGGGGTGCTGCTGGTGGACGGCGAACCGGGCATCGGCAAGTCGCTGCTGCTGCGCGAGTGCGCGCGGGCGGCGGAGGCACGCGGTTTTTCGCTGGCCACCGGAGCCGGAGATCAGCTCGGTCAGGCGATCCCGTACTACACGCTGCTGACCGCGCTGCGCCAGCCGCTCACCGGGGCCGGGGACCAGCCGGACTCTCCTGGGGCGGCGGTCTCGTCCCAGATCGGCGCGCTGCACCAGCAGCTGATCTCGCGGGCCGCGCTAGCCCCCGTCCTGGTCTGCCTGGATGACCTGCAGTGGGCCAGCGAGGCCTCGCTGCTGGCGCTGCGGGTGCTGCCCGGGCAGCTGGCCCGGCACCCGGTGGCCTGGGTGCTGGCCCGGTCAGGGACCCGGCCGGGCAGCACCGCGGATCTGCTGTTCACCGTGCTGGAACGTGATGGCGCCACCCGGGTCACGCTCGGCCCGCTCGGCGATGACGCGGTGACGAACGTGCTGGCGGACGCGTTCGGCGCCCCGCCTGATGACCGGTTGCGGGCCCTGGCGGCCGGGGCGGCCGGCAACCCGGCCGTGCTCACCGAATTGATCGGCGGGCTCCGCGACGAGGCCGCGGTCCGGGTCAGGGGCGGCCAGGCCGGCCTGGCCTCGGCCGCGCTGCCCGCCCGGATCAGCCGCGTCGCCCAGCAGCGGCTGTGCGGTCTGAGCGTACGGGCCCAGCAGCTGCTGAAAACCGCGGCCGTCCTGGGCGGGCCGTTCCGGCTGGCCGACGTGGCCGAGATGCTTGGTGATACGCCTGGCCTGCTGCCACTGGTCGAGGAGACGATCGAGGCCGGGATCGTGGCCGCCGGCGAGGCGGCGTTCTCGTTCCGCCACCCGCTGCTCGGCCGGGCCGTCGGCGAGATGATCCCGCGGCCGGCCCGCAGCGCGCTGCACCGCCAGTTCGGGGAGATCCTGCTGCGCCGGGGGGACTCGGCCGCGGCCGCGGCCAGGCATCTGCTCGAAGCGGCCAGCACCGGTGATCGTGCGTCGCTGGCCAGCCTGGACGGCGCCGCGGCGGAACTGCTGCCAGCGGCGCCGCAGACCGCTGCCCGGCTGGCGCTGCGGGCGCTGGACCTGACTCAGCCGGATGACCCGGCCGTGCTGGACCGCTCGGCGGCCGCCGCCGAAGCGCTCGCCGCCGCCGGGCGGCCCGAACCGGCGGCCCGCATCGCGGCGCAGGGGCTGGCGCAGCCAGTCCCGCCGGTGACCGAGGCCCGGCTGCGGTGCGCTCTGTCCGTGGTGCTGTCCGCGGGCGGCCACGATGAGCGGGCCCGGGCCGAGGCCGCGGCGGCCCTGGCCCAGCCGGGTCTGCCGGCGGGCCTGCGCGATGACGCGATCGCGGCCCGGCTGCAGGCGCTGGCCGGCCCGGCCGACCAGGATGCGCGGCAGCTGGCCGCGGGGGTACTCGCCCAGCCCGGCGGGCACGGCAGCCAGGCCGTCACGGCGGCGCTGGTGATCCGGGCACTATCCGACTGGGACCAGGGGCAGGTCGGTTCGGCGCTCGAGGGGCTGTCCGAGGCGGCCCGCCTGGGCCGCGCCGTCTCGGCTGACGCCCGCCATGTCCAGCCCCTGCTGGCCCTCGGGGCCAGCCTGGCCGACCTGGGCCGCTACGGCGAAGCGGAGAAAGTGATCCAGGCCATCGACCCGGAGCCGCTGCAGGGCATCCCCGCCCACGTGGTGCTGGCCATCCTGACGGCCCGGCTGAGCCTGGCCCGGGGTGACGTGGGCCAGGCCGCCAGCGCGGCGAACGCGGCGGTGGCCGCGGCCGGGCCGGCCCGCGGTCACGCGTCGCTGGGCCATTGCCTGCTGGCCCTGATCGCCCTGCGCCAGGGCGACCTCGCGGCCGCGGCCCACCACCTGGCCAGCCAGCCCGGCCCGGTGCCCTACCTGGCGGCCAGTTACGCCCGGTCCGCGGCCAGCATGACCCACGCCCAGCTCGCCGCGGCGAGCGCCGCCGGCCGCCGCCATCAGCCACATCCGCGGCATCTGCGCGGACCTGCCGCACCGGCCGGGGATCCTGCTCGGCCAGCCGGGGATACCCGCCTGGCTGGTGCGCACCGCGCTGGCCGCGGGCGAACCGGGCCTGGCCACCGAGGTGGGCCGCGCCGTCAGCGCGCTGGCCGACGCCAACCCGGATGTTCCCGCGGTCACCGGCGCCGCGGCACACAGCCTGGGGCTGCTCAACCACGACGCTGCCCAGCTGGCTGACGCGGCCGCGCAGCACGCCGACCTGTGGGCGCAGGCTTCCGCCGCCGAAGACCTGGGCGTCCTGCTGGCCGCGCAGGCCAGCAAGGACCAGGCCATCGAGCAGCTGACCGTGGCGCTGGAGAGATACGGCCGGTCCGGGGCCAGCACGGACATGGCCCGCATCCGCCGCCGGCTGCGCAGGCTCGGTGTCCGGCGGCGGCACTGGACGCCGTCCGGCGACCGGCCGGTAACCGGGTGGGAAAGCCTGACCGAGGCCGAGCGCGCCACCTCCCAGCTGGCCGCGCAAGGGCTGAACAACACCCAGATCGGCAGCCGGCTCTACATCAGCAAGCACACCGTGGCCTTCCACTTGCGGCAGATATTCCGCAAGCTGCAGATCGGCTCGCGGGTCGAGCTGACCCGGATCGTGGTGGAGCAGGGACGGCTCTAGCCCGGGCCTGGGACCGAGGTCCCGGCGGGAGGGGACATCCAGCCCTGCCCGGCCGGGTGCCGCTTGCCAGAAAATGATCATGAGGATTCCCATCGGTTCGAAGGAGAGCGACGTGGCCGAGCAGTCAGGCGTGGCTGGGCCCGATCCGCACGGCCCGGCCGGGGCGGTCACCCAGCAGCTGGATGAGGCGGAGTGCCTGCAGTTGATCGGGCCGGGCGGCGTGGGGCGGATCGGGTACTCGGGCCGGTTCGGGCCCACGATCCTGCCGGTCAACTTCGCGCTGCACGGGCAGACGATCGTGTTCCGCACCGGGCAGCACAGCCCGATGGGGGAGGACCTGCGCACCGGGATAGCGGATGCGGAGTACAAGGTCGCGTTCGAGGTCAACGAGATCAGCCCGGCCACCAAGGAAGGCTGGAGCATCCTCGTCCAGGGGGCCGTGCACCATGTCGACTCGGCCGCCGAGCTGGCCGCGGTGCGGCAACTGGGCGTCCAGGCCTGGCCGGGCGGGGAGAAGGACCTGTTCATCCGCATCGTCCCGGACCGCATCACTGGCCGCCGCATCCACCGCGTCAGCCCGGCCTGATACGGACGCTGGCCGGCCGGGCAGCGGCCCGGCCGGCCAGCGGCGGCAGGATCGGGGTCAGGCGCTGGCCGCGCTGGGGTGCACGGCCCGGCCCAGCACTTCAGCCTCGGCCGTGACGCGGCGGCCGTGGACCAGTCCGACGATCGACAGGATGAGCAGCAGGCCCGCCCCGATGAACGCGGCGATCGCGGCGAACAGCGCGATCTGGCCCAGCTGCCAGAACCCGTACGCCTCCAGCAGCATCGAGCGGAGCGTGGTGCCGCGGAACACGGTCTGCACCAGGCCCGCCAGCGCGGTGTTCTTCGGCTGCTGCAGCGACTCCCCGGACAGCTGCGAGTACGTCTTGCCGTGGCCCATCTCGGCCAGGTGGACCGCGATGAAGTGGTCGGCGTACGTCTTGGCCTGCGCGCCGGTGGTCAGCGTCTGGCCCGCGTAGCTGCCCATGGCGGCCTGGTCGGCCGCGGGCAGGACCTTGAACTCGGGATTGCTCTTAGCCGGGAAGACGATCTTCTGCGCGGCGAGCTGGTCGTGAACCTGGCCGCTGGCGAACGAGTAGCCCCACATCAGCAGCCCTCCCGCGACGAGCAGGACGGCTGCCATGACGAGCCCACCGGTGCTGACCAATAGGTCAAAAGTCTTGCGGCGCACTGTAGTGCCTCCCTTTTGGCACCGGGCCCGCGGCCCGGTTATTAAGCTTTGCTATATACAGTTTGCAATTCGCCAACAACGGCGGGCAGGGCCGCGTGACCTGGCCCGAGGGGACTTCGGTCACCATTGTGAATGGCCTTGGTCCGGTCCCATTAATTGGTTTGAACGGCGGCTCAAGTGTCAGGGCCGAACGTCCCGTGTAGTCGGGCCGATCAGCCGGTGCTGTGGCGGCCCGCCCCGGCCATGCTGGAGGGATGCGGGCGGAAGTAGGTGACCTGCTGGTCGTGCCGGGCTCCGAGAGCCGCACCGGCCGGGTCATCCGCGTGCTCGGCCCGGACGGCGCGCCACCGTATGTGATCAAGTGGCTGAGCGACGGCCACATCGCGATGGTGACGCCCAGCCAGTACTCCCGGATCGTGCCCTGGCCAGAAGGGCGCCCCTGGTGGAACCGGCTGAGCCGCACCTGGTCCTGCCGCAGCTGCGGCTCGATGACCTGCTGGCCGAGCTGCAGAGCCGGCTGCAGACGGTGCGGGACACCCGCGACCGGGTGCGCGGTCTGCTCGAGGCCGTCATCGCGGTGGGCAGCAGCCTGCAGCTCGAGGCGGTGCTGCGCCGGATCGTCGAGGCCGCGGTCACCCTGGTTGACGCGCGGTACGGCGCGCTCGGCGTGATCGACCAGGACGGCCGGCTGGCCGACTTCATCCCGGTCGGGCTGGACGAGGCCGCCATCGCCAGGGTTGATCACTGGCCGGAAGGCCGTGGGCTGCTCGGCCTGCTGATCACCGATCCGCGCCTGGTGCGCCTGGCCGACATCGCCAGCCACCCGCAGTCGTCCGGCTTCCCGGCCGGGCACCCGCCGATGGCGTCGTTCCTGGGGGTGCCGATCCGGATCCGCGACGAGGTCTACGGCAACCTGTACCTGACCGATAAGCGCGGCGGCGCGGCGTTCGACGAAGAAGACGAGACGCTGGTCACCGCGCTGTCCGCGGCGGCCGGCGTGGCCATCGAGAACGCCCGGCTGTTCGACGAGGCGCACCGCCAGCAGCAGTGGCTGACGGCCAGCTCCGAGGTGACCCGGAGGCTGCTGGCCGGGGCCAGGGTTGACGAGGTGCTCAGTTTCGTCACCCAGCAGACCCAGGAGATGACCGCGGCCGACCTGGTGGTGCTGGCGCTGCCGGATGCGGACCGCGAGCACTTGACGATCAGTCACGCGGCCGGCCAGAACGCGGCGGCCGCCGTGGGTCTGCGGCTGCCCGCCCGGGCGTCGGTCTCCGGCCAGGTGCTGGCCGATGGCCGGCCGATCACGGTGGAAGACTTCCGCCACGACCCACGGGTTTCCCCGGCGGCCCGGGCCGCCCTGGAGCTGGGCCCGGCGATGGTGCTGCCGCTCGGCGATGCGGACAATGTCCGCGGCGTGCTCACCGTCGGCCGGGCCGCCGGGGCCATGCCGCTGCCGCGGGCCGCGGGCGAGCTGGCCATGACGTTCGCCGCGCAGGCCGGGATCGCGCTGGAACTGGCCGAGCGCCGCCAGGACGCGGAACGGCTGTCGATCTACGAGGACCGCGACCGGATCGCCCGGGACCTGCACGATCAGGTCATCCAGCAGCTGTACGCGAGCGGGATGAAACTGCAGGGCACCATCCCGCTGATCACCCGGCCGCTGGTCGAGGAGCGGGTGAACAGCGTGGTCGACGACCTGGACCAGACCATCACCGACATCCGGGCGGTGATCTTCAGCTTGCAGGCCCGCGGGAAGGAATTGCGCAGCCTGCGCTCGAACCTCCTGGACGTGGTCAACCAGATGACCGAGGCGCACGGCATGACCTCCTCGGTTCAGCTGCCGGACCGGCTGGATCAGGAGGTTCCCGCGGAGATCGGCGAGCACGTGCTGTACGCGCTGCGGGAGGCGCTGTCGAATGCCGCCCGGCACGGCCGGGCCAGCCACGTTAACGTGACCGTCCTGGTGGACGGCAAGCTGAGCCTGCTCGTCCGGGACAACGGCACCGGAATCAAGGACAGCGGCCGGCGGAGCGGGCTGGCCAACCTGGCCGGGCGGGCCGAGCCGTACGGCGGCACACTCACCGTCGGGCCGGCCAGTGGTGGCGGCACCGAACTGTGCTGGCAGGTGCCGCTGCCCTGGCCGCCTCGGCGACGGCCTGACCGCCGGCCAGCTCAGCGGACCTGCTCCCGCGGGCCACGGTCCTCGAACACCCGGGC